>CAYXEG010000173.1:0-6127 GCA_964463875.1 uncultured Dehalococcoidales bacterium | reverse complement strand
CGCAGGTATCGGCTCGGCAATGAACACCGTCGGGCGCATGGTATCCGGTTCGATTGGGGTTGCCGTCATTGGCTCGATACTCGGGACTGTCTACGCCGCCAGTTTTGATAAAGCCGTCACCTCTGTGGCAGGTTTTCCAGCAGCCGTTGTGGAAGCAGCCCGTGATTCGGTCGGTGTCGCCGTTACCGTCGCTTCCCAGTTACCTCCTGAAACCGGGAATATCCTGGCGACCATCGCCCGCCAGAGTTTTATCGATGCCTGGCACATCACGACGCTGATAACCTGCGGATTGAGCGTAATCGGCGCTTGCGTCATCATGGCGTTCATGCCTTCCCGAACAAAGGAAGAGTAAATAATTGCGGAAAGATACCGGATGTGGTACATTTTTCCGAACCGCATCCGGTACGGACCGCACTCAAATCGAGCGTTTAAGGAGAATACATGGCTGAAAAAGCGATAATCGTTGAAAACCTTACCTATTTTTATGGAAATCTGACTGCTGTCAACCATATTAGTTTCAGTATCAATAAAGGAGAGATCCTTGGTTTTCTCGGCCCGAACGGAGCCGGGAAAACGACCACGGTCAAGATGCTGACCGGCCAGTTGAAGCCGAAGGAAGGCACGGCGACTCTGCTCGGATTCGATATCGCAAAGAATGTCGAAAAGATACAGGGTAATATCGGCGTCTGTTTCGAAACGACAAACCTGTATGAAAAGATGAGTGCAATCGAAAACCTTGTCCTGTTTGCCCGCCTCTTCGGTGTGAAGAATTTCGACCCGATGGTAGTTCTCGAACGGGTCGGGCTAGCAAATCGTAGCAAAGACCGGGTTGAAACCTATTCCAAGGGGATGAAGCAGCGGCTGATGGTCGCCCGTTCTCTTCTTCACAAACCACAGATTCTTTTCCTTGACGAGCCGACCGCCGGACTTGATCCGGCTTCGTCGGAGGCAATTTTAACCATTATTTCAGAGGAACGGGACCGCGGAGCCACCATCTTCCTGACGACGCATGACATGGTGGAAGCAGACAAACTTTCGAATCGTGTCGCTTTCATGAACCAGGGAAACATCGTTGCGCTCGATACACCGCTCAACCTTAAACGACAATACGGGAAACGGGCTTTGAGGATAACTGTTGCCGGGGATGGAGAGAATCTTGAAGACCGGGAGGTTGTGCTCGATACAAAAACGGCTGCTGAAGAAATTCATGCTCTTTTCAGTAAAGAGAATGTCATCACCGCCCACAGTGAGGAAGCGACTCTCGAGGATATCTTCATTAAAATAACCGGGCAAAGGCTGGTTAAATGAAGAGTAAAAGAATTTTCGCTCTTATCGGTAAAGACCTTTCGCTTTACTTCAGGAACCGTTTCATCTCAGTGATTACCGTTCTGAGTTTAGTTATGTTCGTCGCGTTCTATTTCATCATGCCTGATTCCGTAGATGAAAACCTGACAATTGGTTTTTACGCGCCGTTCGATATACCTGGTCTCACCATGACAGAAACCCAGGGAATACGCCTTGTTCCAGTCTCTATCGATAGTGAACTGCAAGAGGGTGTTATCGAAGGGAAGTATATTGCCGGAATTGCCTTACCTGAAGAAGCAGAAGAATATATGGAGGCGCAAACACTGCCTGATTCCGTTCCTGCAATTACTCTTTACCTGGCTTCTGACGTACCGGAATACATTCGCTCCAGCATTACCTCTATCCTGCAGGAATTCGCCTGGCAGGCTGCCGGGGAAAAGGTCGGTCTTGTTATCCGCGAGGAAATAATCGGAGAAGACTTACTAGGAGCGCAGATACCCCCGCGCGACCGCCTCCGGCCCATGCTGGCGGTACTTATCATCATGTTCGAAACATTCGGACTGGCGAACCTGATTGCCGAAGAAATCGAATCAGGAACAGCCCGGGCGCTTCTTGTTACCCCCATGTCCGTCAACGAGCTGTTTCTCGGGAAGGGATTATTCGGCATCGGCCTGGCACTCGTCCAATCTGTCCTGTTCATGCTGATTATCGGAGGTTTCGCTCAAAACCCGCTACTGATTCTTTTCACCCTGATTCTCGCTTCCATCATGGCAACAGCAATTGGTTTCTTTATCGGTTCACTTGCTAAAGATTTCATGTCAGTACTTGCCTGGGGAATGATACTTTTCATCATCCTCATCATTCCGGCATTCGGTATCATGTTTCCCGGGGCGGTAACCGGATGGATAGACTATATTCCTTCGTATTACCTGGTGGATATGATGCACCGGGTTGCCGGATTTAGAGCCGGCTGGGGAGATGTCTGGAGTAATATCCTGATACTGACCGGATTCAGCGCGGCTGTCTTCTGTATCAGCATTTTTGCCATCAGGAGGAAAGCCTTATGAGCCTTTATCGCATAGCTCTGATATTCAGAAAAGACCTTTTTCAGGGACAACGCAGTTTCATACTGATTTGGGGTATTTTCATGCCGATTATTCTTTCTTTCGTGCTGGCGGCCGTTTTCGGTACCCTTACCAGCGATGAACCCGCTCTCGGAGTGGTACGTTCTGACGGGAACGATACGGAATTCGTTACCAGGCTGAAAAATCATGAAGCTTTCCGCTACCGGGATTTCAATACGGAAGATGAAATGACTGAAGCGGTCGGGCAGGGCGTTGTTGACATGGGAATCATTCTCCCTCGGGATATAGACAGTGCTATAAAGAGAGACGAAACGACCGAAATAAAGGCGTATGTCTGGGGCGAAAGCCAGGCAAAAAACCGAACTATACTTTCCGTGACGATGTCGTCGATACTAAGGGAAATGGCCGGCAAGGAATCCCCCATCGATATTAACACCGTACTCCTCGGCGATAAGGAAGAAATCCCCTGGAGCGTCCGGGTACTACCGATGCTGATGCTGTTCGCCGTCTTTCTCGGAGGGGTTTTTATCCCTTCGACATCGATTATCGATGAAAAAACAAAAAAGACCATGACCGCTCTCATCGTGACTCCGACTACCACGAAAGAGGTCTTTTTCGCAAAAGGCTTACTGGGGTTTGTTCTCAGCATGTTCGTGGGTATCATCGTTCTCCTGTTGAACAACGCTTTGGGGTCGCAACCGTTGCTGCTCATTCTGACACTGGCGCTCGGAGCTGTTATGGCGGTAATGATTGGTATGATTTTCGGGACGCTGATGAAAGACGTTTCGACGTTATTCGCAATCTGGAAAACGGCCGGAATCATCCTGTTCGGTCCGGCTGTCATCTACCTGTTTCCTCAGATACCTCAGTGGATTGGCCGGATATTCCCGACCTATTACATGCTCGAACCTTTAATGAATATTACCCAGAGAGGGGCGGGATGGTCTGATATCACCGGTAACCTCCTGATACTCATCGCCATCGATGTCGTCATCTTTATCGCCTTCACCCTGATACTGAGGCGTTCGAGCCAGTTTACCGTTTAGCTTCCGGTCGGTGATATTTAAGATAAAAAGAGGGCGGAAATTTTTCCCGCCCTCTTGAACCGCTTCATCGTATTGTCTACTCCGTGGTAATAAGTTCGGTGTGGGCTTTCTTCAACCAGTCGATGATTTCTATCGACTGCGGGCAGGCTTCCATGCACTGTCCGCACTCAATGCATTTATCAGCCCGACTTTCCTCAGGAAAGACACCGACTGTCTGGTAACGGAATCGTCCGGTCTGCATATTTACGTACATGACGGCATCATTATATATCCGGAATATGCCCGGAATATCCACGCCATTCGGGCAGGGCATGCAGTACCCGCAGGCAGTGCACGGCACCGGCCTCAAACCTTGATAGGCCTCCTTTACCTGTTTGACAATATCAAGCTCTTCGGAAGAAAGAATACCCGGTTCGGCTCTTCCGGCAATCTCAAGATTCTCTTTCAGTTGCTCCATGGTGCTCATTCCGCTGAGAGCCACCGAAATTTCCGGTTGATTCCAGACCCACATCAGCCCCCATTCAGCAGGAGAACGCCTGACAGGAGCCTCGTTCCAGATTTTCGCGACCGGCGCGGGAGTTTCCTGCGTGAGCATCCCTCCCCTCAACGGCTCCATGACGACGATTGCCAGGCCTTTTCCGGCAGCATACTCAACCCCTTTTCTTCCCGCCTGGTAGTTTTCGTCCATAAAGTTGTACTGTATCTGGCACATCGTCCAGTTATCGTAGGAATCGATGATTTCCTTAAAGACATCGAACTCGTCGTGGAACGAGAATCCGAAATGAGAAAACTTGCCCTCGGCCATTTTCTTTTCTGCCCAGTCAAGAATTCCCCAGTCACGTACCTTATCCAAGCCTTCCCGGTTCAATCCGTGGAGAAGATAACAATCAAGCTTGTCCACCTGTAATCGTCTCATCTGCTCATTCAGTATACCGTCACATTTATCGAACGATTCAACCATTCTGACCGGCAGTTTCGTCACCATTTTCACTTTGTCGCGGTAGCCGTCAGCCAGTACCTTACCAACTATCTTTTCGCTTTCTCCCATGTGGTACATGTACGCCGAATCGATATAATTGACCCCGTTATCGATTGCGTGTTTAAGCATACGAATGGATTCCGCTTCGTCCGTTTCACCGAGCTTGTCGGGTCTTTGCGGCAACCGCATCGCTCCAAAACCAAGCACCGAAACATCCCAGCCTGTTTTCCCGAATCTCCTGTATTTCATTTGAGCAACTCCCTTCCAGTCTTTAACTTTTGGTTTCGCAGATTAACTATATGTAAAGCTACCTCAACGAAACCTTCCCCATATTCTTTTTCGCTTATATACGCAGCCTTTTCCTTCATCAGTTCAGGCTGTCCTGACGGTAAATTCGGGTTAAGAATCAGGACGTTAAGAGGAAAAGACTCGAAGAGCGAGGCATCTGTCGCCGAATCGCCCAGTACCATCACTTCTTCCCATCGATAGTTCCCGGGTATCATCCCGCCGAGCAGCCGTTCAAGCGTCTTTCCTTTACTGATCCCCTCCTGCATCAGGTGCATGATATACCCGGAATCGAGTAACTGGGTGGTACCGATATGTTTTCTCATTTCATCGGGAAGAATACCATTCGTCCGGATGACCATATCTATCGTTCGCTCGTCATTATCTTCTCTTCCCTGTACGTCATCCGGAAAGGTTTCCCGTAGCTTTCGAAACGCTTCTTCGGCTGCTGTCCGCGAATAACCGAGGTCAAACGTCTTTTTACCGGCACAGGGTTTGGCTACACCACCGTTTTCGGCTATTATCGGGCCTGTCAGACCGAGATGTAAAGCCATTTTCTCCAGTTCGCCGAGCGTTCTGCCGGACACCAGCCCGATAATTATCCCCGTCCGCTGAAGTAATCGGAGCGTTTCCTCAACCTCCGGGCTGACATCCCGGCCGCTGGCAAGCAGGGTACCATCAACGTCCGTCATTATCAGTTTGATGCTGTTCGCTGTCTTTTCGTCAATTGATTTATATGATTTGTGCATACCTCATCTTAGTTTCAAACGATTTATCATGTCAAAATCGTTATTCCCGGAGTATTTATATTTTTAACTATGTCGTAATTTTTTCGGAATAGTGAAATACCGTCAGTTAATGATAATTAATGTCTTATATTTCTAGTTTTGTATATATCATGTTTTTAATTGTAAATACTTGTTATCGGTCGTTAACCGGTATATTATAAGTAAAGGATGTGCCCTGTTGCTGCCTCTATGAGACAATAATCACAGGTACTACTCCAGAATCATGGTATTGTTTTCATGGAAGTGGAAACATCGAAGGAGAAAGACCACATGGGAAAGAAAGTTGTCATTCTCGGTGGAGGTTTCGGTGGAATTACGGCTGCCAAGGCCTTTAAAAACACGGATTTCGAGGTAACCCTTATCGACAGAACCAACCACAACCTGTTTTTACCCCTCCTGTTTCAGGTTGCCGCGGCAGCGATTTCACCGGGCGATATCGCCGTCCCAATTCGCGGACTGGTAAAAAATCTGGATAATATCCGGGTGGTTCTCGGCGAGATAACCTGTATCGATATTGAAAAGAAAAAGGTCCATACCGACCGGTATTCATTCGACTACGATTACCTCATCGTTGCCATCGGGGCTAAAGCTTCTTATTTCGGCCATGACGAATGGGCGAAATACGCGGTCAGTGTCCGT
>CAYXEG010000172.1:0-6231 GCA_964463875.1 uncultured Dehalococcoidales bacterium | reverse complement strand
AACCGGCGGTTCTTCTCCAATTATTCGTTTCGTCCTCGGAGCAATGGTCATGATTGGCGCCCTGGTATTCCTCGGCTGTCCTATCAGGATGATGCTGAGAATCGCCGGTGGCGACCTTAACGGAATCGTTGCCCTTGCCGGTATGGTTGCCGGTATCGCTGTCGGCGTCTTCTTCCTGAAAAGGGGATTCAATCTCGGCCGGTCGGTAAAAATGCACCCGGTAGCGGGCTGGATAATGCCCCTCATTATGCTCGGGCTGTTAATTCTGGCTATCATTAAACCGGACTTTATCTTCTCCAGCGAAACCGGCCCCGGTTCTCAGAGAGTTACTCTCATCGTCGCTTTGGTTGTCGGCCTGGGTGTCGGTGTCCTTGCCCAGAGAACCCGCATGTGTTTCGTCGGTGGCTGGCGGGACCTGTTCCTGGTCAAGAATTTTTACCTTTTCAGCGGCGTCATCTCATTCCTGATTGCCGCTCTGGTTACCAATTACGTCGTCGGTAATTTCGCCGCCGATGGCATCTACCATTGGGGATTCACCGGGCAACCGGTTGCGCACACCAACCATCTCTGGAACTTCCTCGGTATGAGCCTGCTCGGACTGGCGGCTACCCTGCTTGGCGGCTGCCCCTTACGGAACCTTATCCTCTCCGGTGAAGGCAATACGGATGCCGCAATCACCGTCCTCGGCTACCTCGCCGGCGCCGCCGTAGCTCACAACTTCCTGTTCGCCTCCAGCGGGGCAGGCCCCGGAGCCAACGGCCCGATTGCCGTTATCATCGGACTGGTCTTCTGTATCGGTCTTGGTTTCCTTATGAGAGAAAAAACTGCTTAGGATTACATGTTATGCCATTTATTAGACAGGGAAAAAACAGGGAATCCGGTGGTGGAGGACTGGTACTCTTTCACGAAGTCCATGAGGCCATCAAAGGTGAGAAAGTACTCAGGGAAGCCGGTTATTCGGTAAAACTGGTCGCCCCTCCCCCCCACATGAGAAAAGGCTGCGACCTGGCCGTCGAGGTAAACCTTGTCGAGCAGCCGGGAATCCGGCGGATCCTCGAAAGCAAAGACGTCGCCTTCCAGGAAATTACCCCGGTGAACGCCGAAACGAGCGCTCTGCTCGATATCGTCAAGGTAACCGATTTCGGGCAGTGGCTCATGGTAAAAGCCGGAAACATGAAAATAACCTTCGAAAAAGCCACCGGGGAGATTGTAAACACCTCCGGCGGCGGCTGCCCGGATATTCCCGTCATGCACATCAGGCTCCTCGGCAGCAAGCTGGCTGAAGCTCCCCGGCCGAAAGATATCGGCTTTACCCTCTGTTCCCTCATGCTCGATAAAGCCCTCGAGGAAAGCCTCAACCTCTGGAAAGGAGGACAGGACTGATGCTGCTCATCGCCGGGGTTCTGCCCATCGAAGATTTTCCCCTGACCTTCGGTAAAATCGGCCGGGATGGCGAATTTCTGACCCTCGAAGGCCGGAGATTCCCCCGCACTCAGGGGACGGGCGCCATGATTGGCGCCGCCCTGGCCGTAACCGATTACCTTAAGATAGAAGACCCGTACGCGGTTCTGGCCGGCGACATGGGCCAGGGGCAGGGAAGCTTCGAAGTCTACGAATATCTCATAGAAAATATAGAAAAATTGAAAGCGGACGTTCTCGCCCTCCACTACTGGCTCCCCAACATGGCGTTGACCAGGGAATTATGCAAGGCGGTAGATAAAAAGAAAAAGAAACCCCTGCTGATTGCTGATGCCTCTTCGATGTATTCAGCCAAGGCTTCCGGCATGGCGGAGAAATTCGATATCTTCACCCCGGATGCCACCGAGATAGCCTTCCTGGCCGACCCGAACGCCACCCACCCGGCCTACATCGACCGCCACCTCTTCGATGCCGATATCACCCGGACGCCTGAACTGGTTACGGCGGCATACACTCATCACAACGCCGCCCGCAACCTTATCGTGAAGGGAAAAATCGATTACATCGTAAGAGAAGGCAAAATCATCGCCACCACCTCTGAGCCGGACATACCCGAACTTGAAGCTATCGGCGGCACCGGCGATACCATTACCGGCCAGGTGGCCGCCTTTACCTTCGCCGGCCTCGAACCGCACGAAGCCGGAATAATCGCCACAAGGGCAAACCGGGCTGCCGGCCAGGCAGCTCAGGCAACCCCGGCAACCAGGGTAGCCGAAATCATCGATAGATTCCCCGAAGTCTTTAAAGAAAACCTCTGCCAGTGGAGCGGAGTCTGTTCCATGAAAGGAGACGAAAAATAATGATTCAAGTAGATGCCCGAGGCTATTCCTGCCCGATTCCCGTCGTCAAAACCAAAAAAGCCATGAAAGAAAACCCGGGCAAGGAAATAGAAGTACTCGTCGAAAGTAACGTTGCTAAAGAAAATGTCACCCGCCTCGCCGAAAGCGAAGGCTGCACCGTCACGGTCGCGGAAATAGAAGACGGCTACAAACTAACCGTTAAACCTAATAAATAGGACAAACATGCTCCTTGTTTTACCCCCTTCCTGAATTGTTTCGGGAGGGGGGTAATACTTTTACATCGAAGCTGCTTCGGGAAGCTGATAAGCTGCATAAATACCGGTTCGCACTCTCAGCTTATTTGAACTCGTTCGAGCCTGTGATATATACTGAATAAGGCTGGGGAGCGGATGAGTCCCGGTGGGCTTCGCGGACTTCAACTCCGTCTGGGGGGCACGTGAGTGTCTTCGGTGGGTTCGACTCCCATGCGCTCCCGCCAGTTACTTCTCCTCCAGCATTTTATACATGTCCTGATAGGAACGCCCGAACTCCGGGTCGGCCCCGGGCAGCTTCTCCTTGAGAGCATTCATCTTCTCCACGAACCGTTGCCTGTCTCCGTTTTTTACGATTTCCGCCCACACTCCCACGCTATTCCGAAATAACTCTTCCTTTTCCGCCATGCCGGGCAGGTTCATCTGAATCGAGGCGTAGAGCTGCGGGTCCTCGGTAATCACGCTCTCGGCCAGTGTCAGCAACACCTTGTACGTCGGGCCGCCGACCGCTTTCATCAGGGCAAGTTCCTCGCAGTTCAGCAGTACATCGGCGGCGGCGATGGCAATAAAATGGGACAGCCCGAGAACCACCGACATCAGGTTATCGTGCTCCTGCGGCGTCATCACCGTCACCAGGGCGCCCTTTTCCTCCAGGTACCGGGTAACCTTACCGGCAAGTTCTCTTTCCGTCTCGTTCGTCGGCGTCAGGATAAAGTTCTGGTTCCGGGCGCTCTTCGCCCCCGGGCCGAACACCGGGTGCGTCCCCAGTACGGTCACCTTATCGAGGTATCGGTGCATGATATCGACCGGCTTCACCTTCACCGAGGTGATATCGAGGACAACCTGCCCCGGTGTCACGCCGGGCCGTAACTCCCGGATAACCTCCTCGAAACTGTCGATGGCCACCGAAACCAGGATAACCCCGGCGCCTTCGACCGCTTTCGCCAGTTCCGTCTCACATCGTACGTTATACCCGGCGGCAACCTCCCTCAGTTTTTCTTCGTTTCTACCGTAGATAATCACGTCTTCTCCGCCGTGTTTCAACCAGCCGGTAAACCACCTGCCCATCTTGCCGTATCCGCCGATAATCGCAACTCTCAATTCGTCAACTCCTTTACCGGTACAACCTTCTTCAGTCAGTGAAATGATAGCACACTTTCACTTCAACGAGCCGAAAAAAACAGGCGCTCCCGTTTCTCGCAGGAACGCCTGTACCACTGTTCTTTCTTCAGCAGGCTCGCCTTGTTTCAGTTACTTGACCGGCTCCAGCACTTTTACCGTCAGAGTGTAACTCTGCGCCGCTTTCGTACCGCCCTCCCAGAGCTGGCTGTACTCAAGTTTTACAACTGCTTCTCCCGGAGCAATCGCCTTGAACGTCCATACATCGACGCCCGGCGCCCCTACCAGGTCGCCTTCCGCCTCCACGAACTCGTGCTTATCCATCTTGACGACCTCGTCGTTATCGATAACGTAATCCCAGGTGAATCCAGTCGAGGGATTCGCACACAGCTTTGCTCTGATGCTGTCACCTTTATTGATTTCGAAATCGTTCGCGAGATTGGACGATATCTGGTCGAATTCCTCGCAACTGACATCGATATTAAAGATTCTGTTGTTACTTGCGCATGACGAGAACGCCAGAAAGGCAACCAGGATTCCCGCAATCAGTACCGACTTCACTCTCATATCGCTTCTCCTGTTCATAAAATTAGAACTTGCCTCTAATGGTAATTTGAGAAACGTGAAATGTCAAACGGTTTAACGCTGGGAAAACACCGGTGGGAAAATCACCGGCAAGGACGTCAGGAACCACCCACGATTTTGTCGAATTTAGCCTGGACGTCGCTGCCGTTAAGCTTGGCATACCATGTGTTTACCAGCCGGCAGCCATCATATTTTTTGTTCTTGTACATGCGCATCTTCGTCGGTTCGCCTTTCGAAGAATGCATGCAAAGCTTGCAGGTAAGGCCGGACAGCGTGAACCACCGGCATTGATTATCCTGGCGAATTTTACTGCATAACAGAAGTGCAACTGTTTTTCTGATGGCTGTCATAAGATACTATCATTATATATCACCCGAAACCTGAATGGAATTTTTTAGTTATCGAGCCCGGAAAAGTACGCTTCACCAGCCTTTACGGGAGGGTAATCCGGAGGCGGAAAAACATACCGTTACCGGTCTCCGGTATGCTATAGTTAAACAAAATCGCCGCCTTCAGGCGGTATCAGAGGGTAGATATGACGGACCGTATAACAGATTTCTTTAAAGCGCGTATCGGACAGGCAATCCTCGAATCAACCCTGCTCCACTTCGGCTACCAGGTCGAAAGGCTCGCCTGCCGGATAACCCCGCTTATCGACTCGAACGAATTCGTAACTATCGATTTTCTTCCTGACCTACTGGTCGTCAATCCGGATACCCAGGAAAAAACATACCTCGAAGTTAAACTCCGGGCGTCTGCCCCGCTGGGGGTCCGGATTCCTAAAGCCCAGGTCACCATGCTGAGGAAAGATTACCCGGATACCTGGCTGGTCTATGTCTCGGCGTACAACGGCAGCATCAACTGCCTGTCCGTCAACGACCCGGCTATCAGCGATGAAAAACTCGATGATGAAGAGTGCTACTGCGTCCACCTGCTTGCGGAAGACTGGAAACCCCTCTGGGAAGTATTCTCGAAGGTCGATAAGGGTGATAAAACGGACGCCCTCTGGTATGAAATGAAAGCGATACTGAACGATTTCGCGGCGAACCGGCTCTCCGGCTCGAAAAACACCGGGTTCTTCGCCGAAGAACGGGATTCACTGAAACAATACCTGGAAAAACACTGGCATCCGGGCATGCTGATTCAGGATATAAAGCAGTTGAATGTCGAAACCGCAAATATCGATGAAATCTGGGAAAAGGCAATAAATGTCCACGCCTTCCGTTTCGCTTTCGAACTGTGCGGCGGAGAGGCAAACATGGACCACCCGGCTTTCAGTCAGATTATGGACAAAATGCGCGGTAAAACCGGTGAACAACTCATCACTGTTCCCTATCAGAACATCAAGGAAACACTCACCGAATACCCGGACCTGTATAAAAATCTCCAGGAACTGGAAGAGAAAGTTCGGAAAACGTCTCCCTACGATGCCGCCGTCGTCCTCATGGAAGGCCTGTTGAAAATCATTCCTCCCGGAATCGGTTCCGCCTTCGTCCTGCCCGAACAGGCCGGAAAAAACGAACCGATTGAGGTTGATTTGAGAACCCTTCTGGTGCTCATGCAGCGGCGGAACTGCCTCTACGACTAGGTAACCTGTGTAAAATTTTCCTCTCCCCGTCGGGGGAGAGGATTAAGGTGAGGGGGTTATCTATACGTAGTATCAATCAGATGTTCCCTGAAAATTAGTACAGTACTCGCTCATCCCCGACCCGGCGCGTTACCTTCTTCTCGTCGAGATACTCGAGCAAAGCCAGGACGTACTTCCGGCTGGTGTTGAACACGTCCCTGACTTCTCCGACATTTACCTTGCCGTTCTGTCGGATATGCTCTTTTACCCGCTCGACCATCTTCTCGTAAACTCCGGCATCGAATATCACTCCGGCATGCACCTTTACTACCTGCTGCCGTTCGATGAGCAGGTTGAGCAGGTCGGCGTCGAGTATGAAATCGGTCGGCGGAGTATAGGCATTCTTTCTCAGCGAATCGAGGAAAGCATC
>CAYXEG010000171.1:0-6246 GCA_964463875.1 uncultured Dehalococcoidales bacterium | reverse complement strand
TGTCACTGTAATCGAATCGGCCATACCGAGCACGGCGATTATCACCAGTCCGAAGATAAAATTCGTATTGATACCGAAGGCAATTAAAAATACCGCGTAGATGAGAGTGGCAATGAGAACCATCACCCCTTTACGCCGGTACCTCCCGGCATAAAACACCAGCAGCGTCCCGATAATCCCACCGACAGCGCTTGCTGAATTCAACATACCGGTACCGTCCGCGCCCAGTCCGTAAAGCTGGTCGGCGAATACCGGAAAAAGCTGACGGTAGAAACTGACAATCATCACCCCGAAGTCGAGCAGAAAGATACCCGGCAGCAGCGAATGTTTCATAACGAATTTCCAGCCGTTCTTGAGTGACGTCCACATACTCTCGCGGGTGACGCTTTCCGGCTTCCCCGAAACCTTAATCAGCATCGGCATAACGACGCTGACCAGGCTGAGAACGGTGGCAATGCCGAACGAGAGGGTTATCCCTAAACCTTCATAGAACCACCAGAAAAGAATCGGCCCGAAAACTGTCGCCAGTTGTCCGGTAACATGGAGGACTGTCACCGCATGAGTCAAAAGATTCCGGGGTACCACCCGTGGCAGCATCGCCGGGCGAGCGGAAGAACCAAGGGTGTTAACCATGCTGGAAACACCGGTAACCAGGAAGATGTGCCACGGCGCCAGAACGTCGAAAGCAGCTAACAGCGTCAGCAGAACCAGTAGTAAAGTACCAACGACCTGAGTCAGAATCATTAGCAGCTTGCGGTCCATCCGGTCGGCCAGTGACCCGCCGTAGAGAGCCATCGGCAACTGGACGAATTGGACGGCACCGAGCAGTCCCAGTTGCGAAGCCGAACCGGTCGTGTCATAGAGCCACTGGGTGGAGACGAGGGTGCGCACCAGCATTGCAATCGTCATCGCCACCCCGCTCGACCACATCAGGAAAAAGTCGAAGTGGGCAAAAACTGCCCACGGAGATGATTTTGACTGATTATCCGGCGATTGCGACGCAACCATACAGATGCATTATACGAAAAGTCCCGGCCTTTGTGCGAATTCGCCGGCTGGTTAACTTCAAGCCGAAGAAAACCTATAATCCCTTTCCCGCCACGTAATCGACCAGGTCTCCCAGCCGGCAACAGTACCCCCATTCGTTATCGTACCAGGCCAGTATCTTGACCATGTTTTCGATTGTCATCGTGCTGAGAGAATCGAGGATTGAACTGGCCGGGTTTCCCTTGAAATCGACGCTCACGAGCGGTTCGTCGCAGTACTCGATTATCCCGGGCATGGAACGGGCTGCTTTCTGAAATGCCTGATTGACCTGTTTCTTCGTCACTGGATTTTTCATCCGGGCCACGAAGTCGACCGCCGAAACCGTATTCGTCGGTACCCGCATCGCCATGCCGTCAATTTTCCCTTCCAGTTCCGGATAGACCACCCCAATCATCTTTGCCGCCCCGGTCTTCGTCGGTATCATACTGACTCCCTGGGTCCTCGCCCTCCGTAAATCCTTGTGGGTGCCGTCCAGCAGCCGCTGGTCGTTGGTGTAGGAATGAACCGTCGTCATCAGCCCGGAATCGATTCCGAAGTTTTCGTGCAGCACTTTCACCAGCGGAGCCAGGCAGTTTGTTGTACACGAAGCGTTGGAAATTACCTGGTGTCTTTCCGGTATATATGTATTTTCGTTGACACCGAGTACCACCGTCACATCCGCATTATCGCATCCGGCCGAAACAATCACTTTTTTTACGTCCCCTTTGAGATGATCGGCGGCTTTGCGGCCGTCGGTAAACGCCCCCGATGATTCAATCACGATATCGACTCCGTATTCCGCCCAGTCTATCTGTTCCGGATTTCGTTCGGAAAAGACCCGGATGTTCCGTCCATCGACAGCAATGGCGCCATCTGTCACCTCCACCGTCCCCGGATATCGCCCGTAGGTACTGTCCCACTTCAGTAAATGCGCGTCTGTCGTAATGTCTTTCCGCCCGTTAATTGCCACCACCTCCAACGAGTCCCTGTGCCTCTGGTTAATCGACCTTAAAGTTAACCTGCCGACTCGCCCGAATCCGTTGATGCCAATTCTCGTTGTCAACTACCGTCTCCTGTAACTTATTTGTTTTTTTCTCCGATTGTTTCCGAACAGCTCGCCGGTTTTTTTAAACATGCGGAAACCTGTATTATCACATCATTCGTGGGATTCTGATACTGCTTCCGATTGTAACGTGCCTGCGTATCAAATTGACTCGAAAAACCCGCATGGATAGTTTACGACCCGATTCCTCATCGATAATGACATATTATGCCTGCTTAATAACTGCCTTGACAAAGGGACAATTGCATAATATGCATATTTCTCGTACATTAAGAACGTATATTACGCATTGAATAGCAAATAGATACGCATATTTATTGCGTCTTGATAAATTATTGTGTATAATCAAATCATTCGTTACGCAAATTCATATCTATACGGAGAATAGTCCTGTAAATCTGATAACGGAGATGAACGTATGCCTCTATCGGTCAATGATATCGCGAAAAGCCTTTCCTACAGCAAATCCAGCGTCCTGAACCTGATAAAATCCGGTGTCCTGCAGACACTCCCCCGCGATAATCCTCGTGGTAAGTACCTGGTCGACGAATCCGAATTCGCCCGCTACCAGGAAAGCCTCGCCAACCGGGACAAGTCCGGCCGCGAGTTCGCCTACGTACTGCTCAACCGCTACATCAGCCAGTTGCCGGATACCTTCGACCGGTTCCGCGTCGATGTCTCTCTGATTAATCTCGAATCCGAACTGAAAAGCGTCAGCCTTGCCCTCGGTTCGCTACCCCACCCCTACCATTACTGGGCAGGCATGCTGGCCGAAATCAGCTCCTCACTCGAAACCCTCCGTGCCTCAGATATGTTCCGTTCGCTGCTCGATGGCGACACTATGAAACTCCTGCCCCTGCTCGAAAGAGACCTGCGGGCGTGCATCGGTCGGTTGAGGACAAGCCTTTCCGGTAAACAGGACCCGGGGCTGACCCGGGATATCCTCGCTTTTCGCGATACCACCCTTGAATGGACCGATTTCTCGACAAGCTGGTCGAATCTCCGCGATGCTGCCAGGGGCTGCTTCACCAGCCGCCATTCGGAGGAAAAATACGGTGAGCTGAAACACTCCTCCTCGGTCGTTGTCGAAGACAACCGTCTCCACCGGGAAGCCATCTGGAATGCCTTCGGCCTCGTGTTCAAACCGCCCGTCGTCGCCAGCCTCGCTAAACTCCTCGCCCGCCTCTCCGGCCTCCTCGGTTGGCAGTTCGATACCATTTGCTCTCTCAGCACCGCCGCCCTGCAGTTGAGCTCCTTCCTCGCCTGCGAACTTAACAAGAGCGTCGTTATCATCGATAATGAAACCTACGAGTTCCAGCCTCCCCGTCCTTCCGGCACCAGTTACCTTTTTATCGATACCGTCTGCCAGACCGGCATTCACCTGCTCCAGAGCATGAATAAGGCCAGTAAACTCAATATCAAAACCGCCGGGGCTATCTTTATCACCGTCAACGACATGATGCCCGAAGAGAAAAAGCGGCAGCGGTACCAGATAATCGACGACATGATTAAAGACAACCTTCTCATTTACGCCTACGACATGAGTTACCTGTATTCCGGCACGCCGCTCAATGACCTTTTACAGAAGACCAGGAAATGAGTTGATTAACAATACAGGTCCGCGAATAGAGAATCGGTTATCTGCCTCAAGAAAGACATTAACAGGAGAAATAAATGGAGAAACAAGCTTTCACCACCCTCCGGGCTGAACCCGCTCCGCTTGAAATCGACCTCGCCAGGACAGCCGTCCTCGTTATCGACATGCAGAACGCCTTCGTGAAAAAGGGCGGCATCTTCGACCTCGCCGGAAAAGACATGACCGTTATCGGGCAGACAGTTGAACCGAACCGGCGGATTATCGAAGCCGCCCGCAACCGGGGCATTAAAGTTATCTACGCAGTCCACCGGATTACCGCCGATTTACGGGAAGTCGGTCCTATGTCACGCTTCCACATGCCACTCGAGAGAATCAACGACCCCGTATATCGCAACGGCTCTGTCCTCGAAGGCGCCTGGGGTACCGAAATCATCGACGAACTGAAACCCCGTACCGATGAAATGGTCATCGTCAAGCGCCGCTTCGGAGCATTTTCCGGAACCGAACTCGATATGATGCTTCGCACCTTCGATATCCGCTACCTCATTTTCACCGGCGTCGCCACCAACGTCTGCGTCGAAACCTCGCTCCGGGAAGCGAGCCAGCTCCAGTATCTGCCAATACTCGTCTCCGACGCCTGCGCCGCCACCGACCCATCCCGCCAGCAGCCGAGCATTGATAACATTAAAGAAATCTTTGGCTGGGTCACCGATACGGCAAATATCCTGAATGCCCTGAGAAGATAAGCCTCACTGTTTTTCTGTGATACTTTTTCATTTCTCACGTATACACTCTAGACACGAATCGGGAGGAGTAATGAATAAGTATCGGGCGCCCGCAATGCCGTCCGCGGACCGATATCCTGACTTGAGAATGCAAGTAAATTTTTAACCCCGTCTGTGTTATAATGAATCGAGAGCTGCCAGGTCACCGAATCCTCAGCCAACTCCGGCTGTCAGGCTCCGATTTACCCTTTACCTTTTAAGTGAGAAACACCCCGTTATATGGCCAAATCCGAAATTAACACCTTCCGTATCGACGCCAACTATGCGGCTGTCCAGGGTTCATACTGCGCCGGCATGTGCGCTCTGAACGCCTTCACCGCCGTCTACCTCCTTTTTAAAGGCTTTACCAATACATGGACCGGCATCACCGTATCGCTGATTTCCCTTGCTGCCATCATCGTGCAGCTCTTCGTCTCCAATTTCGCCGATTCGCATGCCAACATCCATCTTAAAAAAATCGTCCTCGTTCTCTATCTGGCAACCATCGCCGGTTGCACCGTCCTGTGGCTGCTGCCGCTCCCGGTGGCCCTGTTAATCACCGCTTACTGCGTCGCCGGCGCCGCCCAGCGCTCCATCATGGGGTTATTGAACGCCCTGATGATGCAGTTCTCCAACCTTGGACTCAAAGTCAATTACGGCTGGCCCCGTGGTGTCTGCTCCATTCTTTTCGCCCTCGCCGCTTTGATTCTCGGCGCCCTTATCGAATCCAATACACCCGATATCATCATGCCTGTCTCTATCGGCCTCTCGGTCTTCGGTATCATCGCCATCCTCGTCATGCCGAACCCGGATAACGTCGCCCGCCAATACCAGTTGTCGCCGCCGGATTCGTTAAAACCGGCTGATTCCGATACTCCGGTAAACGAAAAAGCCCCGAAATTCTCGACCTCCTATATGGAAATGATTCGGGGCAACCCAACGCTGATGCTGTTCATTGCTGCATCAATTCTCCTCTCCCTCGGCCAGTCGACCGCCGCCGTGTTCATGATTCGCATTATCGAAGCCGTCGGCGGTACCGCTCAGGACCTCGGCACCGCCATCCTCATACAGGCCGGTATCGAGTTTCCCATGCTCTTCGCCTCGGCCTGGGTTCTCAAGAAATTCAGGGTCAGCCACATCCTCGTTTTTTCATTTTTCTGCTACGCCGTCAAGCAGTTCGCCTTCCTTATCGCTCCTACCGTCGGTGCCGTCTATGGTGTAATGGCCCTCAGCCTGTTCTGCATGGGTATATACGCCTTCGCCTCGGTGATATTCGTCCACGGCATCGTCCGTCCTTCGGAAATGGTGCGCGCTCAAACCCTCGTCGTCCTGTCTCAGACCCTCGGTCAAATTATCGGCAGCCTCCTCTCCGGCATGTTCATCGATATGTTCGGCCTACCCGTCCTGATTGTTATCGGAGGCATAATTCTTCTGGCATCCGCCGGCCTGATGATTGCCTGCCATCGCCGTTACACCGGTCAATCGGCAGTTAAAAAATTCGGTTAACGATTCCCTTTTACCATCTGCCTGTAATTGGTTCGATTGGCAAAATTCACCCGTTTAATAGTATCATTACGGTATTGTAATACTATCCTGCATTCACCAGTACCGATACTATAAAGGAGAGAAAGAACTGATGGCAGAGAAAAAGTACGCGAATTGTTTCAAACCGGCCCCGATTAAGCGGGTGCAGGAAGGCGACCATAACGCTCCCGGTTATAACTTCCCCTCGATATACGCTCATAACGGCGAAACAATTCGCGATCTTATCGTCATGCCCTCACTTAAATTGTATG
>CAYXEG010000170.1:0-6284 GCA_964463875.1 uncultured Dehalococcoidales bacterium | reverse complement strand
CGGCTTATCGTAAAATTCATTGCCCTGCGTTCCAAAAAAGTCGTTAAAAATCTGCGCAACCTCATCGGGATGCCCGGCGTGTTCACCCGTTTCGGGGAAGTAGTCGTATGATGCGCCGCCGTTCTTGTCAATATCTATGTGATACATGGCTTCGCTTGCGTAATACCACATCATCAGGCTATAACCGTTTACGTTGCTGTCACAAAACTCGATATTCCAGTCATCGGGATGTTCCCCCCATTCCGGCTTGATAATAGCCACTGACTTATAGTGCGGTTCGCGCTCCTCATACACGCCGCACGTCCCGGCATCGTCGAACCCAAAACCGAACTTTACCAGAGAGAATTCCGGCTCAATGTATTCTCTCAGCGGGGAATTGAGTTCGTTGCTTGCTTGCATGATAAGTACAGCATCGCCAAACCGGCTGTCGAATACGAGGGTATTTCTTATCAGACCATAAGGGAGACTTGCGGACGGATGCCCGTAAAAATCTCCCCATTCGCTTCGCAGGTCTTCGGCGACGTATTGCTGCACAGCCTCGGCATTATCAACATAGTATTGCACGCCAATGACGGTCTCTTTGTTTTGCAGGTTCACGCTTATGCTGCATTCGTTGAAGTCCGTCTCTATGTCCATGTATTCCGCGACGGAGGCCAGAGCGTTCAGATTGTAGTTATCCCGTATCAGGTCGGTATATTTCTCCAGGTCTGCAGCAGGTATATCGCACGTCAGTTCGATGATGCAGGCTCCGTTTTCGTGTTGCTCGTCGTGGGGTTGTGTCTGCCATATCCTGACCAGGTGGCCATCCGTGCCGGTAAATTCACAGAAACCGAGTTCCAGATATTCCCGTAAGCGGTCTTCCTTTTCTTCCTCCGAAAGCCCCGCCACGTCTGCATGATAAGCCACGACCGCATACATATTACCCTCGGCGGTCATGGAAAGGACAAACGGATTCCTGCCCTCCATCTTTGGCGAGCCTTTGTCGAAGGACGCCGCGAAAACAGTGGAGGTATCGGGTATTTCCATATCCGTATAAGGATTGAACTCGCTGTCGAATATATCCATCGGCGTGTAAATTGTTGGCTCAGGCGCTGTCGTTTCAGACGGAGTAGCGGACGGAGATGCCTCCGGCTGTAGAGCAGATGACTCGCTCGCCGGTTCGGCGTTTTGATTCGAACACGCCGTCAAGGAAATGACCAGCAAAATGACTGGTAGTAGTGATAAAAATCGTTTCATATGTTTTCCTCTCGGATATTATTATAAGGCTGGGACCTTTCCCTGTAAAACAGCTACGCCCCTTTCAGACAGTTTCAATAATGGTGAACCGTATCCCGAAGGATTCGGGATGCTCCTTCGTTGTATGAGAAGATACCAAGTTTCCTGACCATGAAATCAGGGTTCTTCCAGTTTTTAATCTGGCGTTCTCTGCGGTAAGCTTCGGAGCGGGTCACAAAGGATTCGGTGTAAACTATATTCCATGGCCGATAGCTTCTGGTAGCCTTTACTTCACCGTTATTATGCTCGTTAAGACGGTTTTCGATATTTTCAGTCGAGCCGATGTAGAATCGGCCTGATGGGACACTCCGGAGAACATAGACGTAAAACATGGCCAAGAACTGGTGGGCAGTACTGGACTCGAACCAGTGACCTTCCCGATGAAATCGGGATGCTCTAACCCGTTACAATAAAGATACCAAGTTTCCTGACCATGAAATCAGGGTTCTTCCAGTTTTTAATCTGGCGTTCTCTGCGGTAAGCTTCGGAGCGGGTCACAAAGGATTCGGTGTAAACTATATTCCATGGCCGATAGCTTCTGGTAGCCTTTACTTCACCGTTATTATGCTCGTTAAGACGGTTTTCGATATTTTCAGTCGAGCCGATGTAGAATCGGCCTGATGGGACACTCCGGAGAACATAGACGTAAAACATGGCCAAGAACTGGTGGGCAGTACTGGACTCGAACCAGTGACCTCACGGATGTGAACCGTGTGCTCTAACCGACTGAGCTAACTGCCCCCGACAGACAGGTTTCGTTGTTTAATTGTAGCCGTACGACCTCGTTTTGTAAAGCTGGCCCGGTTTCTCTGCCGGAATACCCACCCGATACGGATGTTCGTTCCGGAATTCCCCGAATGAACAATTCATTGGTTCGCCAGTATTACTGTTTTTGAGCCTTTCAGTTCTCCAATCCGGCTTGTCGTGTCCTTATGTATCTGTACCTGGACAGGTAATAATGGTGGTATGTTAAAAATGCAGCAAAAATAAAAAGGAGGAGTTTATGAAGATTCGGACTATTTTTCTGGCAATGCTGATAATTGCAGCATTGGTCAGCACCGGTTCACTGACCGCGTTCGCAGCCGGTGGCGTGAACCAAATCGAGGAAGTCATATCCGAAAGCAGTTCGAGCGAGTTGATGGATTCGACAGCTAACAATATCAAAGATATGGCTATCGGCATTCGCGACTCTCTCGACAGCCAGGTGAAGAACAATTCCGATATGGTCAAATCATGGGCACAGTCTCCCCTGTTACAGGAAGCCGCAAAAACTGCCCGGACGTACAATGATTCCAGCCTGATGGCAAAATGGGAATCCAATAATCCGGACGAACATGTTTCACCCCAGGTTTCATATTACCTTGCCGACCTTGTCGCTACTACCCATTTTACTGAAATTGTCGTAACCGATAATCGTGGCTACACTATTGCTGCAAGTGGAGCGACTGATGATTTTGACGTAAGTTCCGAAGAATGGTTCGAGAGCGCGAAAGCTTCACCGATTGGAAAATACATTGGTGCGGTCTGTCAGAATGCTGACAGCGGTGTATTGGAAATGAATGTTGTTTACAGCATTACCGACCGCCTTACCGGTGAATTCCTCGGCCAGGTTAAGGCCGCCTTCGATTACAGCGCGTTTATCGATAGTTTCATCACCACCAACAGTCTCCTTGTCTGGGAAGTGAAAGTGGTAGACCAGAACGGCTATATCCTCGCCACCTCGATGATTGATAAAACCAAGGTCCATAACCCGGAGATGATTCAATCGACCATACCTTACTTCGCCGGAGTCGAAGCCGGTAAAAAGACCGGATTCACCAGTGAGACGGCTACCGACGAGAACGGAGAAAGCGTCTACTACGGGTACGCCATTTCTAATGCTGCCAGCCGGCACATCGTCGTGGTGAGTAAGAAAGCCTATACCGTCGAAGCTCCGATTTCCGGTTTCATCGGCGGGCTTCAGACAAATATCAACGAAAAAAGTGCCGATATCCAGAAGTACATGTGGATGGTGGGCGGAGCAGTGGCAATCCTGATTGTCATGGCTGCCTTCTTCGTCATCAGGGCGAAAGTATCCAACCCGTTGAATAAACTTACCGATGTGTCAAACAAGCTTTCTGTCGGCGATATCGACGGCCTCGAACTTAATGTCAGCGGCAAAGATGAAATCGGTCGACTCGGAGAGAGCTTCCAGGGTGTTCTGGCCGCGTTCAACCTATTGAGAGATCAGGCGGAGCAAACCGAGAAGCAGGAAATCCGTGAACCGGTGTTGAGGTAATACGATGGGCACCAGGTTAGCTGAATATTTCGACAAAGTCAAAGATTTCGGAGGCCTTTCCTGCCAGGTTAAGCTGGCCATGATTACCAAGATGTCGGCGAAACAGGCACTGGCCGCGGACGATTCCCCTGCCAATATTCAAGTTTTCGAGAAAGCTATGGCACAAATCAAAGCGGGTTAAACGTAAACCGATATAAGCGCGAGAGGTGGAAGTTCACCGGAACTTCCACCTCTTTTCTTTTCAGAAGATACCCATGAACGGCGATGAGCGTTTTTTCGGTTGTGATGGAAAGACGAATTTTGGTGATTTCGCTCTTACAGTCGTTGCAGGGTTTCGATAATGAAGCCCGGAGCTCCGAACAGCGTGAATCGTACCTTGCTTTCTGCTTCGATGAATTCGTAATCGAACCTGGCTGCCGGAGAACCGTCTCCTTTTTCGTTGATAACCTTAACCAGTTTTTCGTACAACTCATGCCCGGCTTGCTGGTTTTCACAATAACAGTCAGCTATCGTGCAAATTTGCACCGTTCCCTGCATGTCGGTCTTGACTCCGTCGACGAAGTCGATTATTTCCTGCCGTCTTTGTTTCGAACTGTCCGATGCGAAACTACCGGCATTGAACAGGCGCTTGATGTCTTTCATGGTAAACCTCCATTGCCCTCCGATTTTTCTTCCTCTCAGGGTTCCGTCTTTCAGGTAATTACGGATGGTACGGGATGTCATTGAGGTTATCTGAGCAATGTCTTCCACGGTGTACATTTTCTCGAATTCTTTCATCAGTTACCTCATTTATAGTATTAAGAATCCATTATCTTTCATAAATTTTCATATGTCAATACATATTTTCATGTAGTGGAAACGAAAAAAGAGAGAATAGTACCGGTACGGAAAATTGTTGAGTCGGGGATTTCGGATAATTATCCTTCGCGGAACCGCTTGTCCATTTCGGCCAGGAATTTTTCTATTTCGGGGGAGAGGCGGGACGCGTCATTCGGTTCCTTCGGCAGGTTTGTCCGGGAATCGTAGTGATTCTCAAGCTGGCTGAGAATCACTTTAAGCTGCGGGTTGTTCTCGAGGGCGGTATTTATCTGCTCCAGTTGCACTCGGGATTTGTGCGCGTAGCTTTCGTCGACCGGTATACCGTAGATTCCGGAGAGAATACGAATCAGCCGGAGGGCGCCGGTGAAATCCTCCTCCATCTGGGTATACTGCGGGAGATGGACGATGACGGTCATCGATTCCATACCGTAATCCGGTGCCTGCTGGGGAATGAGGAAGCAAATCGACGTTGTCCCCTGATACTCAATCGATTCTATCTTGTGGAATTTGATATCGGCTTTCGTTCCTTCTCCGACACCTTCGCCAGTGACAATCAGGGGGCGGGTATGAGGAACGTAATCCTGCATGCTGCCGATGATGGTAAAACGCCTGACACCGAACTTCTGTACGAGTTCCAGTACTGATTCGACATACTCATCGCCGTGAGTGTGAGGCTCTAACAGGTGAAGGAAGATGAAGTCCGGCCCCGAATCACGCTGGCTGTATTTGACATAAGTATTCGGAACGGTCATCCGCCTTCGTCCGCCGGATACGAAGCTGGTAGGGCGATGGCGGGTGAAGTCGATAAAATCGCCCGGTTTCGCGAGTTTTGCCAGGTCACGCGCGCCGACGGTATCTTCCATCCATCTCAGGGCAAGAGTGCCTGAACGGTTGACATCGACCCACGGTTTGAGGATAGCGATGGCATGCGGCTCTTTTAAAACCGGTACCGGCTCATCGATTTCGAATGCTCTCAATCTCATAACCTCATAGTAGCAGAGCCACACCATCAAGGCAAATGACCAACAGGTTAAAAATATCGAAAAAAATTAAAACGGAGAGGAAATAAGTGATGTGATTCGAGTGTTGCTCTATGATACCTAATATGATACCATTATTTATCAAACACGAACAACATGATATGAGTAAGAAAGAAAAGAGAGAGCAGAGAATCAGGAAGAACAGGGCAAACGTTTCTCTGACTGATTTTGAAGCGCTTATCAATCAGTAGGGGCGAATTAAAGAGGGAAACAAGCATCCCCAGGCGGTAATAAAGGGAAAAGCATTACCGTATAAACGGGAAAACCCTGTGAAAACGGTTTATGTGGATATGGTTCTGAAAATGATTGATATACAGGGTGATGTATCGAAGAAGTGACGGGGGTACTTTCTATGAAATCGGATATTGAAGAAAAAGCCAGATATTACGCAGGACTGCCATATACGACGACGGTCGAGTATGTCGCAGAACAGGACGGATACTATGTCGCAAAGGTGCTGGAACTGGATACGCTAATAATGACCGGTAATACACCCGCCGAAGCGGTAGCTGAACTTGAGTCGGTTAAAGAGGAATGGTTCGAAACCCAGTTGGAACTCGGGAACAGCATTCCACCTCCGATAAAATCGAGAAAATTCAGCGGACAATACCGGCTTCGCATGGAGCCATCGCTCCACCAGAAACTTACCCTGTTAGCCGAGCATGAAGGCGTCAGCCTGAATCAGTACATCGTCACGAAACTGGCGATGGTTGCCGGCGGTGAAGTGATAGATTTAAAACAGCCGATATATAACTCGAAAAGAAAATCGACCCCGAAGAAATAATGGCTGCTGAAAAGAACCGATTATCTGAAAAATAAATGGAGCGGAAGACGAGATTCGAACTCGCGACCTCCTCCTTGGCAAGGAGGCG
>CAYXEG010000169.1:4485-6298 GCA_964463875.1 uncultured Dehalococcoidales bacterium | reverse complement strand
GCCGGTCTCACAACTGCCGGTAAAGGAGACCATATCGATATCCCGGTGTGTCGCCATCGCCTCGCCGACCGACCCGCCGGGTCCGGTCACGATGTTCACCGTGCCTTCCGGCAGGCCGCACTGCTCGAGTATCTCAGCGAATTTCAGCGAGGTCAGGGAATCGATACTCGGTGGCTTGATAACGCAGGTATTGCCGGTCGCCAGTACCTGGGAAAGCTTCGTTATCAGCATCGCCAGGGGGCCGTTCCAGGGAATAATCAGAGAACAGACGCCGAGTGGTTCCCGCTTCAGCCAGAATACGGAATTCGCCGAGTGAGAGGGGATGTACTCTCCCATCATCGCTCTCGCCGCCTGGGCTGCCCATTCAAGCTGCTTCGCGCCGCTCTCCGCCATGCCGGCGGCATTGCGAATGGGCGTGCCATGGTCCATGACATCGAGTTGCGCCAGTTCTTCAGCGTATTCCCGGAGTTTCGTGCCAATCCGGTTGATGGTCTCGGTGCGTTCGTCCTGGGATTTTTTCGACCAGGCGGGGAAAGCTTTTTTTGCCGCCGCCACTGCCTTGTCGACATCTCTCTCGTCTCCGAGCGGTACCCGGGCTATTTCTTCTTCGGTCGCCGGGTTGATGACTTTATACGTCTTACCTGAGGAGGCCTCCTCCCATTTGTTCCCAATCCACATTTTTGGTGTCAGCACTGTCTTCTCCCTTTCACTGTTTCTTTGCCTCCTCTCCAAGCTGGTAAACCATGGGTATACCTTTACTGCCACCCGTCAATCGGTGGCAACGGGACGTCGTATTTGGGGTTGATTTTTTCTACTGCCGCTTCCCGCAGTTTCTTCAGGGAACCGATGAATTGCTCTCTCTCACCCTTCGGTAAAACGGACAGAATGTCCGGGATACTCCGGGGAATGAATGACCGCCGGTATTCGTCTTCGCCTTTTTTCGTGATTTCGATTCTCACGTGGTTTTTCCGGTCGAGGTCGTTCACCTTCCGTATCAGCCCCTGCTTCTCCATCCTGTTCAATATTTCGGAAATGGTATGAGGCTCCCGGAATACCCACCTGGCTACCTTCGCCGGCGTGGCATCGCGGCCGATAAGCTTGATGACGAACAGAAGCTGGGCATGCCGTTCGGAAATACCCTGCGAAAGCAGCTCCCGTTCCCGCACCTTCACGATTGCGTCACGCGTCTGGCTCAGCAGCACCCACAGGTAGTAGAAATCAATATCCTGCATTTTTACGCCTGTATAAAAGTTGTTTCTGTAAATTAAGTCCTGAGACTTTTCCTGTCGAAATCGTCCGAAAAATCCCTCTTCGGTAGTGTGAAGTGAGGTAGACGGTTCAGTCTCTCCCTTTCGTAAAGGGAGATTAAGAGGGATTTAGAATCATCTGCGAATATACATGATTCCCATCACCTACTCGAATTTGAAATTCTTCCGGTACTGCTCTGCCGACAGGATTTTTTCATCGACCGGGTACTCCACCTCTTTGCCGTCGATGATTGCCGAATACCCCTTCGAAATCGGGCAGTTCACGAAGAAGAACGGCGTCCCCACCCGTTTGTGGATAATCGGGCAGTGCACCAGGCCGGCCGGAATGTGAACGGCGCAGGTTTCCTTGACGATAAGCTTTTCGCCCTTGTCCCCCATGTAGATTTCCGATTCGGCGTCATAGGCATTCAGGTCGGGCACGCACGGGACGAAGACGAACACCTCGTCGAAATCGTGGGTATGGGACTGCTCTTTCATCTCGAAAGGAACGCTCACGTGGGTAAAACGAATCTGGAAATTGGTATCTTTCAGAGCGTAGAAAATCA
>CAYXEG010000169.1:1024-4465 GCA_964463875.1 uncultured Dehalococcoidales bacterium | reverse complement strand
GTAATCGGGGTCGTTTTCAGGTAACTGTAATCGGTCATTCGTCCCTCCTCGGCGGTGTATAGTCGTATACGATGACCCGATAATATATGAAAAATGGGTAAAAGGTCAAGAGTGAGAATCAGCCACACAGGAATAAAAAAACTGACCTCCCGGAATCTACCGGGAGGTCAGAATTCTTTATTTGTTATTTATCAGGCGTACCAGCTTGAAACCTGTCTGTTATTCGTCTTTTTTAACGGGAACCGGCGCCGGTTTGCTGCCGGGGACCGGGTCACTCACCATTTTTTCAGCGATGACCGCCGCTTTCGGCTGTTTCAACATGACCGAAATACCAAGCCCGAGTACCGCCAGTACCAGCGTTACCACGAAGGCCACATCGTAACTTCCAAACAGGTCGATTGCTCGTCCTGAAACCAGGTTGCCGATTATCGCCCCCAGGCCGTAGGCGATGAACATGATGCCGTAGTTACTCGAGTTGTTGACCGGGCCGAAGAAGGTCGCCGTTGCCGTCGGGGCGATTGCCAGCCAGCCGCCCAGGGCAAGCCACAGCAGCATGAAGGCAAGAATGTAGACAACGCTTGCTCCCTCACCGGCGAAGAATATCATCAGCGCTGAACCGAGCCCGATGAGTATAAAAGACACGATTGCCGATTTGCTGGGAGTAATTCGGTCGGTAAGCCATCCGAAAATCGGCCGGCCGCCGAAATTAAACACCGCAAAGACGCCCGTCAGGGTCGCTGCCAGGCCGGCACTTATCTTGATGATGTCCTGCCCGACCGGGCTGGCGATACCGATTGCCATCAGTCCGGCCGTCGAACCGAATACGAAGCAGAGGAACAACGCCCAGAAACTGCGCGTTTTAAACATTTCCGAAAGAGTGAAATTACTGATTGCAGCCGAACCGGCTTTAGGGCCGGCCCATCCGGCCGGTTTCCAGTTAGCTGCCGGGAACCTGAGTGTAAAGGAGAGAAGCACCGTCAAAGCCAGGAAGACGATACCGAATATCTTGAACATGAAGGTAACATCGTTAGAATTAATCAGCGCATTGCCGATGGGCGAAATCAAAACCGCCGAAAGGCCGAAACCGCCGACCGTCAAACCGACTGCCAGCCCTTTTCTGTCGGGGAACCACCGGGTTGTCGTTTGAATCGGTACCGCGTAGGCAATGCCGACACCCGCGCCGGCAATCACCCCGTAGGTCAGGCAGAGCACCGCCAGGTTCGAGGAAAATCCGGCGAGAATCCAGCCGGCGCCGACCAGGATGCCGCCGATGATGCCCATTTTTGTCGGGCCGTATTTCTGAATCCAGCGGCCGCCTAACGGCATGACCAGCGCGAACACAGCCAGGAAAATGATGAAGGGAAAAGACCCTTCCGTCGCGTTCAGGTCATAGTAGGTCATGATGGGTTTCTTGAACGTACCCCAGGCGTACACCGCCCCGAGGCAGAGTTGGGCAATGAAACCGAACAGCACGAATAACCACCTTCCGGCTTCCGGCCTCATTCCAAAGACACCAGGTTTTCGAGGATTTTGAGACATGCGTTAAGAACCACTCCTTAAAAATTTATTGGGGGAAAACTGAAACGAAACGATTCTATAATTACCCTGTAGTAAGTTACTGAAAATAATTATAGCATATCCGTACTCCGAACGAAAACGAGTATTCATACCTGTTCGCAGACGTGAACTCACCCTTGGGTATTGCCGGTTCAATACCAAAATTCCATCGGAATATTCGGGTTGTTGCCCTCCTTTTAAAATCCGGGTAAACTGGTACCAATATCCGCCGTCATGGAGGAACGAAATGTCGGAAGTAACCGCCCCCGAACGAAACGATGTCCCCATTGAACAGACCTGGAACGCGGAGAGTGTTTTCCCTGCCCCGGCCGACTGGGAAGCCGAATTCCTCGCCGTCGAGGAGAGCCTGCCCTCGCTGGAAGCCTGCCGGGAACGGCTTTCTTTCGGCGCCACCGGACTTCTCGAAGCCCTCGAAGCCGTCGAAACGGTCGACCGCCGTACCAGTAAACTGCTCGTCTACGCTCACATGGCTTACAGCGTCGATACCCGCGACCAGGCAGCCGCTGCCATGAACGACCGGGTGTATAACCTGGCAGGAAAAGCCCGGGGAGCGATTGCCTTCCTCGAACCGGAAATCCTCACCCTCGGCCTCGATACCCTGACAGCCTGGATGAAGGAAGACCCCCGCCTGGCCGTCTACAGGCATTACCTGGAAAACCTCTTCCGGAAAAGCGCCCATGTCCGTTCGCCGGAGGTCGAAGAAGTGTCCGGTATGCTGGCCGGCCCCTTTGCCGGAGCGGAAAATATCCACAGCGCCATGACTAATGCGGATTTCACCTTCTGCCCGGCGGTCGCTTCCGACGGCCGCGAACTGGCCGTCACCCAGAGCACCATTGATGCCCTCCTCCATAATCCCGACCGGGAGGTACGCCGCTCCGGCTGGGAGAACTACATGGACCGGTACGTCGAGTTCAAAACCACCCTCGCCAATACCCTGACGGCCTCCGTGAAACAGAATATCTTCACCATGCGGCTTCGCCGGCACACCGGTTCCCTTGAAGCTTCCCTGTTTGAGAACAACATCCCCGTTGAGGTTTTTCATAATCTCATCGACGTTTTTACAAAGAACCTTCCCACCTGGCACCGCTACTGGCGGTTGCGCCGCAAAGTCCTTGGCGTCGAAACCCTCCACCCCTACGATATCTGGGCGCCCCTCTCCGGCGCCGGTCCCCGGCTCGCTTACCGGGAAGCGGTTGATATGATTGCTGCCGGCATTTCGCCCCTCGGCAACGACTATGTCGGGACACTCCGGCAGGGCTGCCTCGTCGATCGTTGGATTGACTACGCCCCGAACGCCGGTAAATCCGCCGGCGCCTTCTCCTCCGGCTCCTACGATACCCTTCCCTTCATCTGTCTGAGTTTCACCGATGACGTCAATTCCCTCAGCACCATGGCCCATGAACTCGGCCATTCGATGCACTCCTTCATGGTCAGGAAAAATCAGCCGCCCGTTTACGGCGACTACTCGCTGTTCATCGCCGAGGTTGCTTCGAATTTCCACCAGGCAATGGTCCGCGCCCACCTCCTGAAAACGAAAACCGACCCCGCCTTCCAGCTTGCCCTGCTCGAAGAAGCCATGTCCAACTTCCATCGCTACTTCTTTATTATGCCCACCCTCGCCCGGTTCGAACTCGAAATCCATCGGCGGGTCGAGCGCAGCGAGGGAATAACGGCCGAAAGCATGATTGACCTGATGGTCGAACTGTTCGCCGAAGGCTACGGTGGTGAGATGGCTATCGATAGAGTGCGGGTCGGCATGACCTGGGCGACCTTCCTCCACCTCTACATGGACTACTATGTATTCCAGTACGCCACCGGCATTTCGGCGGCTCATGCCCTCTCGAACCGGGTGCTCGCCGGAGA
>CAYXEG010000169.1:0-1014 GCA_964463875.1 uncultured Dehalococcoidales bacterium | reverse complement strand
GTTCAGGATTACCGCGCCTTCCTCAGCGCCGGCTCGTCCGTCTACCCCATCGACGCCCTCAAAATCGCCGGTGTCGACCTCACCACCCCCAAGGCTGTCGAAGAAACCTTCGGCGTTCTCAGCAGCTACGTCGACCGGCTGGAGAAACTGCTGATAAAGTAAATGGACGAAACAGGAAAGTACCGATATATGTATTGTAACGGACCCGCCAGGCCTCTACCGCAAGGTACGCTAAACTATGGTAAGATGGCATACCGCTTTTCTCTCTCAGGACGAAAATGCAGGTGATGACCGGCCGTCCTTCTCTTTCTACGCGAAAATGAAAGTGATGACGTACCCGGTCCTTCTCTCTCCCCTTGCGGGAGAGATGTAAGTGAGGGGTAAAAGATCTCATGACCAATAACAAATCCACGAATCTGGCGAAAATTCTGCGAAAAAATCAGTCTGATGCAGAACGTAATCTTTGGTCCAGACTCAGAAATGCCCGGCTTGATGGAGTAAAGTTTCGTCGGTAACAACCGATAGGAAACTATATCGTTGATTTTGTCAGCTTTGAGAAAAGGCTGATTATTGAAGTAGACGGTGGCCAGCATAATGAGCCTGAAAATGTGAATAATGATAAAGAGAGAACGACATACCTGGAGAGTCGAGGCTATCGGGTGATACGATTCTGGAATGATGACATTTTAACGAATATTAATGGGGTGGTAGAAAAAATTCTCGATACCATTTCAGATGGTTAGGAAAAGTAATTTCACCCTCACCTTCGCCTCTCCCGTCAAGGGAGAGGGAAGACACTGGGATGAGCTTTCTATTTCGGTTTTTTCGGAACTCACTACCCACACCCACATTCATTCCTGTCTTCTTGCCCGTCCGACCAGTCCAACCAGTCAGACATTCGTTCTTCTCAGACATTGCATCCGACGACTGCTTCTTTTTCCGAGTTGCTACCGGTAAAAGCACACTTCCTGGATTCCGTTCTTTCCCGATTCGCTTCGCTCCTGCGGGACTTTC
>CAYXEG010000168.1:0-6328 GCA_964463875.1 uncultured Dehalococcoidales bacterium | reverse complement strand
GATAGTCTTATGCGGCTATTCCAACGGGATGCTTCAGAGGGAGCCGATTACTATGAGGGCGATTATGCTTATAAGGTGATTGACGGAGTAGCTACCATCACCGGATATACTGGTGCCGGTGGGGCGATTGTTATCCCTCCTACACTCGGCGGATATCCAACAAAGCACATTGGGGACTATGTATTCTACAATTGCTCATCTCTTGTTTCTGCGACTATTCCTGACAGTGTTACTACCATCGGGAACAATGTATTCCGCTATTGCTCCTCTCTTGCTTCTTTGAATCTACCGGATAGCGTCACCACCATTGGAAATTATGCGTTTGACACGTGCACCTCTCTTGCCTCTGTAGTTATCCCTGACAGCGTTACCTCCATCGGGACGGGGGCATTCTCGGATTGCAGATCTCTTGTTTCTGTTACTATTCCTGACAGCGTTACCACCATCGGGAGCTATACGTTCGTTGGGTGCTACTCACTTGCTTCTGTGATTATCCCGAATAGTGTTACCACCATTGGAAGCGTAGCGTTCGGTTTCTGCTACTCACTTGCTTCTGTGACTATCCCGGATAGCGTTACAACCATCGGGAGTGGGGCGTTCGCACGTTGCTATTCTCTTGCTTCTGTGACTATCCCTGACAGCGTTACCACCATCGGGGACGAGGCGTTCTGGGAGTGCGACTCTCTTGTCTCTGTGACTATCCCGGATAGCGTTACCGCCATCGGGAGCGGGGCGTTCGCACGTTGCTGTTCTCTTGCCTCTGTAATTATCCCGGATAGTGTTACCTCCATCGAGTACTTCACTTTCGCATATTGCACTTCACTTGCCTCTATAATGATCCCTGACAGCGTTACTACCATCGGGGACGAGGCGTTCTGGGAGTGCGACTCACTTGTTTCTGTGACTATCCCCGATAGTATTACCACCATCGGGGACCGTGCGTTCCAGCAGTGCCTCTCACTTGTCTCAATAGAATTCCTGGGGCTCATTGCACCAATTTCATTGGGAAATTCCTGGATTGAGTACACACCAGCAGAGATTAGGGGACACGCATATGCCACCTCAAACTTCCCTGATCCGGGAGAGTTGTTCCATGGCTTGCTAATGGGTGATTACATAGGTCCCACCAGTTTGGTGTTAACACCCGATCACGACATCAATCTTGTAAGCACAACCCATGACCTCACTGCCACGGTCTATGACCAGGTTGGCGATATATGTGATGGTGTGGAAGTGACCTGGAAAATAGAAGGTGAGGGAATCTTTGTAGGTACCCCGGATGGCATCACAGATGATGCCGGTCAAGCGACCGCAGTGATTACCTCTGATGAACCTGGTACCAGTACGGTAACCTGTACAGTAACAGATACAAGTATATTTGCCACAGCCACCAAAGAGTGGTTGGAGATACCCCGTTATATCCTCACCATGGCAGTAGACCCTGCCGGGAGTGGGACAGCGACTGACCTGACCGGTGAGTCTGCTTACGAGGAGGGTACCGCAGTAGAAATACAGGCCACCACCGCAGAAGGCTATCATTTTGTGAACTGGTCAGCTCCGGCGGGTACCTTCGGCAACACCTCCGCAGAGATAACCACCTTCGCCATGCCGGATCAAGATATAACGGTTACTGCCAACTTCGCCCCTGATACCTTCAGCCTGACCATAGAAAAACAGGTATCGGTAAACTGCGGAACCGTCTGGTTTGATGCTGATGAAACCCCCGGACCCGAAATCACTGCCGGCCAGACGGTCAAGTTCCGGGTCATTGTCACCAACACCGGTAACGTCCCTCTTACCGATATTACCGTTACCGATGATACCGGCCTGGTATTCACCGGTATCCCGACAACTCTGGCCCCCGGTGAGTCCGTTACCAGTCCTCATATATCGAAGGCGGCTGTAGCCGGACAGCATGTAAATACCTCTACGGTCAACGTCCTCTATGGTACGACTCCCGTTACTGCCAGTGATATGGCTCACTACAACGGTAAGGATATTACTTCCCCCGAAACCAATCCGGTACTGGACAATCCGCCGGTTGCGGCTGACGCCTCGGTTATTTTTGACGAAGACGCCGGTCTGTACAAGATGTGGTACACCACGGATTCGAAAGACTTCAGTACTATCGATACCCTGGTTACCGGGATTCTCAAGATAGCCGGAGATAATCTGACCGATCACCTGAAGAACTTCAAGTTGAAAGACATAGCTAAATACGATGCCGACGAGGTGAAAGCTGTTATCGATTACCTGGCCGGGCTTACGCAAGCTCAGCTTAACGGGATACTAGCAAACGTTGCCCCGAAAATTGCTTATGCGACCTCACCCGACGGAATTACCTGGACGAAGGTGAACGATAACGTTTTCCCCGGAACAGGAAGCGAATGGGCTTCTTCACCATCCGTCATCAAAAACGCAACCGGGAATTACACGATGTGGTACACGGCCTGGCAATGGGATACCGAAACCGCTAAGACCCTTTTCAACAGGCTCAACACGCTGACAGTTGCTGAACTAAAGGAAATGGCCAAACAAGTTTGGGTGAATAAAGACCTTAAGGCGGCGCTTGATGTCCTGCCCTCAGGCATGGCTATGGATATTTTTACAGATATAGTAACAATATTGAAAAATTCAGGCGGAAGCATCAGGCAAACTACCTCAACTGATGGTATTAACTGGACGCCTTCGACCCTGGCGCTTACCAGAGAAGATGATTCTAGTCCCGACCACTGGGACAGTTACGGGGTATACTTCCCCTCGGTGGTAGCGACTTCTCCCACTGACCTCGAGATGTGGTACACCGGTTTCAAGCTTAATTTCGAGAATATAGTCGATTTGGTCACCGGCAGCGGCGGAATAACGATAGCCGCACTGAAAGAAGAAGTATCGAAATCGGTTCAACTTCAGATAGGCCGGGCGATTTCTACTGACGGAGGTGCTACCTGGCAAAAAGGAGCGAGCGCGACTGCTCCTGTTATCACTAAGACCGACGGTGGCGCGGTGGATGCCAACAAACCGGGCGGCGTGATGATGCCGCATGTGATATACCAGGCAGGTACCTATACAATGTGGTACACGGTGGCGAAGGGTGACTTCGACCCGATGTATGATTTCCTGATGAAAGACTTTGGCACGTTCAGCGATGCTGTTCATGCAACTTACGATTTGAATATCTGGCAGGCGACCTCTATCGACGGTATAACATGGACCAATGCCACGAAGGTACTGGAGAAGAGCGAGCCATGGGAAAACCTGGGCGTGATGGCTCCGTCAGTACTGTTACGGAACGGCATGTATGAAATGTGGTATACCGGGCTGGGCTGCACCAATCCGCTGACCGCTTACACCAGGATACTCGAGAAAGCTGGCCTGGCGACAGCGCTGAACGACAGCGGCACGAAAGCGGCAATCGGACGGGCGACTATCAGCTTGCCGCCGCCTGAACCGGAACCAACTCCTGAAGATACAGTTGATCCTGAAGGGCTGTACTGGCTGACAGGAACGACAACGCCGGAGGGAACATTTACCCAAGCCTTTGCAGCAACATCAACTGATGGAAAACTGAAGATTGACATTGGCCAGGGAGTGACCGCAACCACTGCTACCGGCCAGCGCCTGACATATATACGTATCACCCCGATGGCAACACCCCCGGCACCCCCAGTCCAGGCTGAGGTGATTGGCCTGACGTATGAACTGACTCCGAAAGGGGCGGAGTTCGACCAGCCGATTATGATTACTCTGGCATACAATCCTGACGAACTTCCGGCAGGAATCAGCGAAGAAAACCTGGTGATAGCCTTCTACGACACAGAAACCAAAACGTGGGTCGAACTGGACGATATTACTGTCGATACGGCAGCGAAGACGGTCAGCGGCTGGGTCACACACTTCACGCCTTTTACATTGATTGCCTTCACCGACCCGGCAGCCTTCACCGTCAGCAATCTGACGATTACTCCGACACAGGCTGAGACAGGGGAATATGTAAGAATCAGCGCTGTGATAGCTAATACCGGGTATCTTGTCGGTACCTACCAGGCGACTATTAGACTTAACGGCGAAATCATCGAGACGAGAAATGTGACGCTTGAAGGCCAGACCAGCAAAACGGTGACCTTCACGACAAGCCGAAGTATTGCCGGTACATACACAGTCAGTATTGAAGGATTGACGAGTACATTCGTAGTCACAGAACCAGCCGTGGAACCTGAGCGGGAACAGCAACCGACACTGGTACCAGTATCCGTACCATTACCTGAACCTGTTCGTGAAGCTGTTTCCGAGCCAGTACCAGGACCGATACTGCCTACCGGTATTGAATGGTGGGTCTGGTTGCTTATCGGAATAGCGATTGTCGCAGGACTTGCCACAGGCTACCTTTACTGGTGGAAGCCACGGCAAGCCAAATAACCACAATCAAATATGAACCCGAGCGGCGGAGATGGTTCATCTCCGCCGTTTTCTTCCTGTAAATGGCATAATGAGCAACTTATATTACTGTAACATTTCATCTTTTAATTACCATTGTAGAATCATGGACAGTCCATTAATCGTTGCCTGCCCAGAAGTTCGACGATTTTGTATTACCCAAACAGAGAGAGATAAGTCGGGAACAGTAGTTAAAATCGACTTGTTACATATTTATGCCGTTCAATAAAAAGCCCCGATACGATTAAAGTATCGGGGTATTTATTAGCTTCAAATATTGGAGCGGGAAACGGGGCTCGAACCCGCGACCCTCTGCTTGGGAAGCAGATGCTCTACCACTGAGCTACTCCCGCTCTCTCTACACGAGTATTGTACGAAAAACAGCCACGAAAAGCAAGTAGAAACGATTGACAGAGATTGCTTTGCCTTCTGTTGACGCATGGCTCGTAAACACGATTCACTTTTACGAGATTCGACGTCAACAGGAGAACTGGTACATCCCGTATTTTAATCGGGACGAAGTAATCTCGATAGATTCTCTTCCTTTATCTTACCAGCGTAAACCAAATGAAAAAAGGAGAGGTTAACAACCTCTCCTTTTTAAGATTACATAATATTACAGCTTACAAATTAATGTTCGAATACTTCCGCCACGGCCGGGCTTTGAAGTTCTTGTGCTCTTTGTCCTTGTCCTGAATCGCATCGAGCGCCTGGTTGATTATCTTCCGGGTGTCGCTCGGCATGATGACATCGTCGATGTAACCCCTCTCCGCCCCGCAGTAAGGGTTCTCGTACAGCTTCTCGTATTCGTCCTCAAGCCTCGTCCGGGTTTCATCCGGGTTCTGGGATTCCCGTATCTCCCGGGCGAAAATAACGCTCGCCGCCGTCTTGGCTCCGACAATGTTAACCCTCGCCGTCGGCCAGGCAAATACCAGGTCGGCTCCGATTCCTTTATCGAGCATTCCGTAATGAGCGCCCGCATAAGATTTTCGTATCATTATCGAAATCAGCGGAATCGTCGCGTCCGCCCAGGCAAACAGCAGCTTCGCCCCGTGCCGGAGTATGCCCTTCCAGTCCTGCTCCGAACCGACCATGTAGCCGCCGCAGTCGCCCAGGGTAACCACCGGAATGTTGAACAGGTCGCAGAACCTGACGAACCGCGCTCCCTTGTCAGCGGCATTGACGTCGATTGACCCCGCCATCTGCATCGGCTGGTTCGCCCAGATGCCCACCGGCCGGCCGTTGAACCGGGCAAAGCCGGTGATAACCGATTTCGCATGGTCTTTCAGCGTCTCCAGGAAATACCCGTTATCGGTAATCGCCCGGATTATCTTGAACATGTCATACGGCCGCGTCGGCCGGTCGGGGATAATGGTGTCAAGTTCCGGAATGACCCTGTTCGGGTCATCGGTGCACTCGATTCGCGGCGGTGCCTCCATGTTGTTCGAAGGCAGCAGCGCCAGGAGTTCTTTCGTTTTATCGATGGCATCCTTGTCATCTTCGGCGACGATGTGTGTCTGGCCGGACTTCACCGCGTGCGCCTGCCAGCCGGAAAGGTCTTCGAGACTGATTTTCTCGCCGAGTTGGGCTTCGACAATCGCCGGGCCGGCAATGCCGATGAACCCGGTGTGCTTGCATTGAATCAGGAAGTCCTGCATGATTGGGTGGTAGGCCTGCCCGCCGAGGCAGGGGCCCATCAGCAGGGCAATCTGGGGAATGATGCCCGAAGCCCGAATCTGGGCGTGGAATAACTGCCCGTATACCTCAAGGGTGTCCATCCCTTCCTGGAGCCGGGCGCCCCCGGAATCGTTCATCCCGATAACCGGCCAGCCCATCTCGCAGGCGAATTCGATTGCCCTGATTTCTTTCAATCCGTGGTATTCGCCGAACGTGC
>CAYXEG010000167.1:0-6357 GCA_964463875.1 uncultured Dehalococcoidales bacterium | reverse complement strand
CACGTATCCCGGAGCTTCGAGAGTAAAATCGGTTTCGCCGTCAATCGGCGCGGTCCAGGTCTGGTAAACCTCCCACTCTCCGACGTATCTCGAAGCCGTGATTTCGAGTTCTCCCTTCACAGGTTTCCCGAAGCTGTATTCAGCGGTAACCGTTCCCGGTATTTCTTCGTTCACCAGGAACCAGTCTTTTGCCAGGTTAACGATTACCTCATATTTCGGCAGAACATATTCTTCAACCCGGACATCAAGCTGTGTTTCTCCTTTCTCCGTGACCGCCTTCAACTTCCAGACCCCTAGGTTCGGTTCGCTGGAAAGCGGCAAATCGAGGGAAGCCAGCCCGAATTCTCCGGTTTCAATATCCTTTCGGAATATCTTGATACCCTTGGCATCAAGCACTTCGACGGTCACCATCCCCTGGACCGGCCGTAAATCAGCATCGAGAGTGATGACCCGGATATGAATAGTCTGCCCGGGCTTGTATATCGGTTTGTCGGTTTCAAGGAAAACAAGAAAGCTGTTCTCGACCGTTACCTCAGCGGTTTCATCGAAGCCGCCGGCCTTGACATTGACCTGGTAGCTGCCTTCCGGTACATCCGGGACATTCAGTTCGACTGTCCCTTTACCGCTGACCGTCTGCTTCACAGTGCGAACCGCCTGCCCGTCACTGAGTAAGGTTACTTCCACTTTGTCCCTGACCGGGGCATCGCCGTTAAACAAGCTGACGGACATCGATTCCAGACTGTTGCTGTGAAGAACCGCCCGTCTCCTGTTCGCCACAGGAACAACCGGAAACGAGTGATACGGCCATCGCCAGTACCACCGCCAATGGGATAAGAACTCGGAACGCTTTGCTTTTCATGATTCGTCCTCCCGAAACCTGGTGACTATTCGTCTATGTATAGTAACGTAATAAAAGGCAAAAGGATAGTCCGCCGGTGGTAATTCAGTAAAAAAGCGCCGGTCTTCTCCTTCTTGAAAGAAGTGCCCGGGTGGTATACTATTCCCGTAAGCGTTCCCGAGGCATCGTATCTACGGTACAAATTCGCGCTGAAAAAAACCGGGACCAGTAACAATATCAAGCCTTATCTGGAGAAAACCGCATGAAAAGAAACACGTATAACCCTTTTGAGTCTCTCTGGCAGATTGAGAGCAGTTTCAGGGCTGTTATCGAGAATATCCCTGAAAGAATCGTTATCAAAGACAGCAATCACATAATTATTTCCTGTAATTCTGTTTTTTCTACTCCTTTCGGTAAAACTCCGGAGGAGATGGCCGGTATGCATACGAACGATGTATATCCTCCGGAGGTCGCCGTAACACTGATAGATACGGATAAAGAAGTCATCCGGACGGGAAAACCGTTAACCTTCACGAATATCATCCCATCGGACAGCGGTAACACATATTTCGAAGCTACCAAGACACCGATTAAAGATAAAAACGGTATCGTTATCGGCACGCTCAGCGTTATCAAGGATATCACCGAACAGAAAAGGACGGAAGAATCCCTGCTCCTTTCGGATGCCGCCCTGAAATCGATACGTGAATGCGTTTATGCCATGGACATCGATTTCAACATCATCTACTGGAATCACATCTGCGAGGAATTGTTCGGCATCAAGGCATCGGAGGCGATGGGTAAATACATCGGCACTCTCATCAAGATGCAGGAAGACTACCCCGGACAGAACGATGAACGCATCCGGATACTCATCCAAAAGGGCTTTAACCACGAAGAACAGCTTTATATTGCCCCCAAAGGACGGATATGGGTGGATGTCTTTGCCCAGGCGATTGAGAGAGACGGAAAGCGCTACGGGTGGATTACCCTGGCAAATGATATTTCGGAACGAAAAAAGGCGGAGGAAAGTCTGAGACTGTCCGAAGAACGGTTCGTTAAAGCCTTCCGCTCAGTTCCTGACGGCATCGCCATCATGCGAATTGAAGACGGATTGTACCTCGAAGTGAACGATAGTTTCTGCGAACTCTCAGGATATTCCCGGGAAGAAATAGTCGGCAGCACATCCCGTAAACTGAACGTCTGGGTCGATAGCAGTGAGAGAGAAAAAATCATCTCCATACTGAAAACCGAAGGCCGGGTACTGAATTTCGAGCACAAATTCAGGAAAAAATCGGGGGAACAGGGTATCGGGCTCATCAACGCTGAAACGATTGATATCGCCGGTATACCCTGTTCGATATCCGTCGTTACCGATATCACTGAACGGAAAAAAAACGAGGAGCAGTTAAACTATCAGGCCAGCCTGGTCGATAATGTTGCCGAAGCAATAATATCCCATGATGAGAACCTGAAAATATTAAGCTGGAATAAAGCGGCGGAAAGCATCTTCGAAACAAGGAAAGAAGATATCCTCGGCAAAGACATCCGGGAAATCTGCCGAATAGAGCCGGTAAAATCATCTATCAGGGATGTGGTATCTGAGGTGACCAAAAACGGCCACTGGAAAGGAGAAGCGATACATCACCTGAAAAGCGGTGAATCGATACATATGCGGATATCGACCATGGTCGTAAGAGACGGCGATAGAAACAAATCGGCTTTCGTTCTGATTATGTCCGATATCACCGAAGAGAAAAAAGCCGAAGAAGAACTCAGGCAGCATTACCAAAGGGAAATATCCCTCCGCAAGGAACTGCAAAAGGAAATGCAGAAGCGGACTGAATTTTCAGCGGCAATCGTTCATGAATTGAAAACGCCGCTGACCGCCATCATCTCATCGAGCGAATTACTGCTTGAAACAGCCGTCGGAGAAACGATACAGCGCCTCGCCTCCAACATTAACCGGAGTTCCTACGAACTGGATAAGAGAACCAACGAACTTCTTGACATGAGTAAAGGCGAACTCGGGATGCTGGAAATCATCCCTTCGGATATCGACCTTGTCAGCCTGATAAAATCAATGCGTATCGAGTTCGAAGCTCTTTTTACAAAAGCGAACATTTCATTCACCCTTGAAGTCCCTGACAGGCTGCCTCCGGTTCATGCCGATGAAAGCAGAATACGCCAGGTAATTCATAACCTTATCGATAATGCCAGCAAGTATACCCCCGAAAAGGGTTCGGTAACCCTTAAAGTCACTGATAACGCCGTCGAAGCCCTGGTCGAGGTACGGGATACCGGTCCGGGTTTCACCGTTAAGGAAAAGGAATCGATATTCGAACCTTACCGTCAGCTTATCGATGGCAAACGCTCGAAAGGCGGTATGGGTCTGGGGCTCGCTATTTCACGGAATCTCGTCCAGTCGCACGGCGGGAAAATGTGGGTCGAAAGCCGGAAAAATAAAGGCAGCAGTTTCTTTTTCAGTTTACCGTATGCTGACGAACAAGATACATAACAGGTATTGGGAAGCGTTTGATAAGGTGTTTATTTAACAAGTGCTTTAAGTTAAAATAGTATACAAGCAATTTTTTATACCGCATAACAATCATATGATAGACTTTTCGAAGAATAATGAATGGTATCTAATTTTAGAAGGTGATACAAGAACCGAATTATCCTCGATTCCGGATGATTTCGTGCAGTCTTGTATTACGAGTCCGCCGTATTGGGGTATGCGTGATTATGGTGTTGGTAATCAGATTGGAGCCGAAGACACTTTAGATGAATACATTCATCACCTTCGAGCAGTCTTCATTGAGATATATAGAATACTGAAACCAAACGGGACGCTGTGGCTCAATGTCGGAGATACCTACACAAGCGGAGATCGAGGATGGAGGTCGCCAGACAAAAAAAACCCGTCAAGAGCGATGACGTACAGGCCTTCAACTCCTGAAAACCTTAAACCAAAGGACTTAGTTGGTATCCCATGGAGGTTGGCTTTCGCTTTACAGCAAGATGGCTGGTATCTCCGTTCTGATATTATATGGCATAAACCGAATGCTCAACCTGAATCAGTAAAAGATAGGCCTACAAAAGCTCATGAGTATATTTTCCTGTTTTCAAAGTCAGAAAAATATTACTATGATTATGAAGCAAGCCGTGAACCAACAAACGGAAATCATTCGTTACGCAATAGAAGGAGTGTTTGGTCGATTCCCACTGAGTCGAAACATCCACCTCATCTGGCAGTGTTCCCACCCGAGTTAGTCAGACTATGTATTAGTTCCGGCACTCAGAAGGAGGATATTGTTCTAGATCCGTTTATGGGATCAGGTACCGTAGGTTTGGTATGTAAAGAATCAAGTCGAAGGTTTATTGGCATCGAAATTAAACAGGAATATACCAAAATCGCCCGACAAAGAATTGAAAGTTTACTGATATGAACCTTAATCCGTTTCCGATAATAAAGCCTGATCTGCAAGTTTCTTTTTATCGGCTTTTAAGTCATCTTCAACAATCATACTTATCAGAAGCATTAAGAAATACTGTCTTAAAAATAAGTATTCGTGATATTGACAGTGAATTATCTCAATACGTCGAATCAGTTAGTTTAACAAAATTAGCTTCATTCGGTATTAGAGGAGAAATATTCTTTCCTGTTCCATGTGTGTTAACAGCACAGCCTTCTTTACTTGGTTATTATCGTTTACTTTATGGTTTATCCCAAAAGCAGTTTTATCGTTTCCCTCAGCTTTCGATGTTTAAAAGGATGGAAGAGCACAATCAAATCACTGATTTATTGAAACAAAACCTTACCCAATTATGTATTCGCCTTTCTCAAACAGGTAGCATATTACTCGATGCGATGGGAAATGTTGACCTGCGCACTTTAAGAGATTTGCAGTTAATCACTTTAGGAGCGCAGTTAAGAGGCAGTCAAAATACAAAGCTAGGAAAAGATGCTACTGTTGACGTATTCAGTCTGATTGTAAGCATAGTTCACGATAATATTCTTGAAGAAACACCACGCCGGATAACTTTGACGAATGCTGCGGGAAGAAATGTGATTATAGCTTTTTCAAGTGATCCAGATATTACGTTCACTGAAACTATGCCTTCAGGAGAAAGACCGTTAGTATCTATTGAGATAAAAGGTGGTACAGATATTTCTAACATTCATAACAGAATCGGTGAAGCCGAAAAAAGTCACCAAAAAGCGAAAAGTAAAGGTTTCTTTGAATTCTGGACAATAATCGGAGCTGATGTTGATATCTCAATGGCAAAGAGAGAATCTCCAACCAGTAGTAGATTCTTTCATCTTGGTCAAATAAAAGAGTTGTCTTCGCAAGAATATAAAGTCTTCAGTGATTTAGTGCAATCAGTAGTTGGTATCAAGACACACTAATAAACAAGATTTTTCACAGTGACGAAAAAAAACGAATGCGCCCGGTGCGGTAAATGCTGCCTCGCCCCGATGGTGATGATTGTCAAACCTTCCGACTATCGCCGCTGGGTCAGGCAAGGGCGGACCGACATACTCGCATATGTCTTCTTTCCCCCTGAAAGCGGCTACGGCGATTTCCGAACCGAACCGGCAGGCACGGGGCCGACCGGCTATTGCCCTTTTGCCAGGCAAGAAGAATCGGATACCTTCATTTGCTCTATTCAGGACACGAAACCGGAGGTTTGCCGCCGGTTCTTCTGTGAGTGGTGTTACGGCGAGGGAAAAAAAGGCTTGCCTTTCAAAACCGCTCAGGGCTGGACCGACCAGGCGAAAAAGCTGGGATACGGACGACCTGACTTGAGTCAATGACCGCGGGTTGGCTTATCGATTTCCCTTCGTAAAAATGATATGCCGTTTCCAGCGGTTGGCACGATTCGGATAATCCGACCTGAAATGGGCGCCCCGGCTTTCTGTCCGTATCAGGGCAGCTTCGGTTACCAGCCGCCCGGCGACAATGAGATTGCTCAGTTCCCATGAAGGGCGGTCGGCCGGCTCCGGCAACATATTCTGCCATCCGGCAAGAGTATCGGCAGCCCGGGTAAGCCCTTCTTTTTCCCTTAAAATCCCGACCCCGTCCCAGAGGAGCGACTGCAACGGAGAAAATCCCGGCATCACCGCTGACAGCCGGCTCTGACGATCGCTGAGTGAGTGGGTTTCAGATAGATAACGGGAATTCACCGTATCGATTTCATCTTTTTTAGTCGTCGTCTTTTCGACGATACGCTTGCTGAAAACAACCGCTTCCAGGAGAGAATTCGAGGCCAGCCGATTCGCCCCGTGAATACCGGTACAGGCCGTTTCGCCGCTGGCGAACAACCCCGTAATATTCGTCTCTCCCCAGCTGTTTGTCCTGACCCCGCCAGTCATGTAATGGGCCGCCGGAGCTACCGGTATCAGTTCCTTGGTAATGTTCAGACCATGCTCCAGGCAGAACCGGTAGATATGCGGAAAACGAGTGGTAATCAGCACAGGAGGCAGGTGGGTGACATCGATGAATACCTTGGTCGTG
>CAYXEG010000166.1:3277-6380 GCA_964463875.1 uncultured Dehalococcoidales bacterium | reverse complement strand
CGGTAATAACCATGTCTTCTGTCGACTTAATTCCCGAAACGACATTCTTCTCTCCCTGATTTTTTCTTTATTATACCGAATTCACTTCGACTTTTGAGACAGGCTCGTAAGGTCGTGGGATTTTTAACAAGCGGAACAAACACCGGCGGGTAATTCTTGTCGACACACCCTGAACCATCTATACTAAACGAAAAGAGGGATAAACCGGATATCATGGGATATAACGAAGCAAACGGCCTGCCGGAGGGGACGGCGGATTTTTCGAAGCTGAGGTCGTTTTCGTACGAAATGGGGCCGATACGACCGCCGAGCGAGGGCGGCAGTTTTTCGCTGCTGCTGCGGGTCACGGAAAACTGCCCGTGGTCGCGCTGCACCTTCTGTTACGGGAGGTTTTATAACCGGGAAAAATTCAGGATACGGAGCGTCGAGGAGGTCAAGTTGGATATCGATGCGGTCAAGGGGATTGCCGATGAACTGGCGTCAATTTCGCGGAAGATGGGATACGGCGGGGACCTGCGGCCTCTCGGGAGGATAATTCAGGAGCACCTGCTGGAGAAAGACGGCGGCTATACCGAAGCTGATATGGCCAGTCTCCAGAGTATCGTCAACACCTACAACTGGCTGGTGGCGGGGGGAAAGACGGTTTTCCTGCAGGACGCGGACACGCTGATAATGAAAGCGCCGGAACTCAGGGAGATATTGCGATATCTGAAGGGGCTGTTTCCGAATATTGCCCGGATTACCTCGTACGCGCGGTCGAAGAGCGTTTCCCATAAGACGACCGAAGAACTAAGGGAGTTGAAAGAGGCGGGTTTGACAAGGCTGCACATCGGTCTGGAGACGGGCGACGACGAGTTGCTGAAGATAATCGATAAAGGGGTAACCGCCAACGAGCATATACGGGCGGGGAAGAAAGCCTTGGAGTCGGGATTCGAGCTCTCCGAGTATGTGATGCCGGGGCTTGGAGGCAGGAAGCTTTCAGAACAGCACGCCCTGAATACGGCGAAGGTGCTTAATGCGATTAACCCGCATTTCATCAGGATGCGGCCGCTGGTGCCGAGCGCGGGGACGCCGATGCTGGATTCATTCCGAAACGGCGAATTCGAGATGCTTTCTCCCCACGAGCTGCTGAGGGAAATCCGGCTGTTCGCGGAAAACCTTGACGTTACGTCAGGGATCTGTTTCGACCACGCGAACAATGTGACGTACCGGAGCCGGCCGTACGGGGTACCGCTGCTGAAGCAGGACTATAACGGGTACCGGTTTCCTGAGGAAAAGCAGGCGGTACTGGACATTATCGACAGGGCGTTAAGGGAAGATGAGAGCCGGTTTTACGATTTACGGGAGCTGCTTGGTACGAGCAGTATGTAACCCTGTTAACAAAAATTACCGGCAGTTAAAGAAAAACAACAATTTTAACAACTGATATATTCACTTCATGATACCGTTGCGTAATCGAATTTTCATTTCGCAATTTCAAATGGCGGTAATTTAAGGGAGCGGCGACAGCCAGCAACCTATATATGACGTATAAATAGGGAAATCATGCAGTATAAATCGTGTAACAAAGATTTCACTATTGTTAACGATTATAAGTAAATCTTATTGAAAAATGAGGGGTTTTGGTTCAGTTGAATTTTTTTTAACAACATTTTCACATTTTTGGAATTTCGTGCTATAATAAAAATTGTGCTGCACAAACGAGATTATAGGAGGAGGAAGAGATGATCAATATAGAGTTGGAAAACCCGGTGCATGAAGCAGCGTTGTTGTTCATGCAGACAGCCAATGCGGTACAGAAGCTGGCGGACTCGACCTTATACAAGAAGGTGAAGTTATCGACCAGCAAATACGCGGTGTTGCAAATCCTTGAAGTCAGCAACGGCACGATGACCCCTTCGGAAATCGCGCGCTGGATTCTCAGGGAACGACACAATGTCACGACCCTGGTAAGCAGGATGAAGAAAGAAGGGCTGGTCGATGTCGAGCCCAGCACGACCGACAGGCGGTCGGTTAACATCATCCTGACCGACAAAGGGCGGAAAAAGCTCCAGGATGCCAAGCCGGTAGTGGCGGACATCATCAACGAAATCATGGGTTCGATGAACGAAAGAAACCTCAATTCGTTGAAGAAACAGCTTGCTACCGTCAGGAAGAACGCCCATGACGGCATGAGCGACTTATTTAATTCCCCGACCAAATGGGGAGTTCTTTAAGCCTCTGAACGGGCGGAACACCCTGATGGTTCCGGAACTGAAAAAAGGTTGACAGAGCTGCTGGTACTTGCTGCCGGCCGGAGAGGGCGGCAGCAAGTACCCGGGCAATTACCTGCCAGAAAATCCAGCATTTTGTGGCGCGGAATATTTTGTGGTAAAATACTGACGTTCCCAGTTATTAACAACCGGAGATAAATAATGGCAGAAAAACCCACCCAGGATTTACAGGAATTTATTGACAGCGTCAATAAAAAAGACAAGCTGAACGGAAAAAGAATTAATTTCGGCTTCGCTAAGCGCAAGCGGAAGAACTAGTAACCGTTCGGATAACGGTGTTTCCTTGTAACGAGCCGCTCCGATGAAACCGGAGCGGTATTGTTGTGCTTAAAAAAAGGAAATCCGAAACGACAGAGGCAGTCATTCTGAGGGTAGCGAAGAATATTATCGGATGAAAGAATGACATTGACGGCTGTTTTCAATCGTGAACATTCCTGTTCCAGAGATGAGATTCTTCGTTGTCTTCATTTTTCTTATCGACGAGTACAAAGTACCGGGACTCCTCAGAATGACATAACTGCCGGATGACATAAACGGATGATTATTGGCGTTCGAAGGGGTTATCGGAACTTTCAAAATCGGGAAGATAATACTCTTTCGATTCCATTTCCTGAATCCAGCCGTTTTCGAGACCGAGTTCTCCGGCGAAATCGACGACCTCTCCGCATTCGGCGGGGGTAATGGACCGGGAGAGGTCCGGGACAGCCCGGGCATTCGCGGTGGGGAAGTACTGGGACATGATGCTGACGGTGACGTCGGGGGAGATTTCTTCGGCGAGCCATCTCAGGGATTCGGCGCTGCCGGCGAGACGGTTCGGGAGAATCAGGTGA
>CAYXEG010000166.1:0-3267 GCA_964463875.1 uncultured Dehalococcoidales bacterium | reverse complement strand
CCGGACGGCGATATCCTCGTCATCGGTGACAAGGTTGCCGACCTGCCGGTACATCTCCTTTATAGCTGCCCGGGAGCGTTCGACGTAATCCTTTGCCCGGGAATATTTGAAAGCAGCCTCGTTCGAGGAATACTTGATATCGGGGAGATAGATATCGACGATACCGTCGAGGGCTTCGATGGTTTCCAGGGAATCGTAACTGCCGGTGTTGTAAACGAGGGGCAGGCGGAGGCCTTCGGGAATGGCTTCGAGGAGCGCCCGGACAATCTGAGGCACGACGTGGGTAGGAGAGACGAGGTTGATGTTGTGGCAGTTGAGGGTATCCTGGAGGTAGAGCATTTTTTCGGCAAGGGAGGAAACGGGAATCTCGTTTTTCCGCTGGGCGGCCGGGTCCTGACTTATCTGGTAGTTCTGGCAGAAGACGCATTGTAGGTTGCAGTTGCCGAAGAAAATCGTGCCGGAGCCGTTGATGCCGGAGAGTACGGGTTCTTCCCCGTGGTGAGCAACAGCCGATGAAACCGCCGGGAGAAGGGCGGAATTGCAGAAACCTCTCTCGCCGGCGAGGCGATTGACGCCGCAGGCGCGGGGGCAGATATCGCAGGCGGCCAGGCGGGATTCGAGCATTTCAGCGCGACGGGCAAGTTCGCCGGAGGTGAAGAGGGAAAGGTAGCCGGGTTCGGGATAATTTCGTTCGGACATGGGAGGAGACTCCTTATTCGGGCCGGGGAGGGTAGATTTTTTGCATCATGAGAACGTCGAGGAGTTTACCGTGTTTTTTGCCGACTTCCCGCATGACGCCGATAGTTTCGAAGCCGAGCGATTCATGGAGACGGACGCTGCGGTCGTTTCCCCGGGTGATGCGGGAGAGGATAGTATGGAGGCCGACGGACTCTCCCCGCAGGATAACCGCTTCCATGAGTTTTTTCCCGATGCCTTTATAGCGGTAAGGGCTGCCGACGTAGACTGAAATTTCAGCGGTATCGGCATAGGCAGCCCGGTCCGACCACTTGCTGAGAGACGCCCAGCCGGCGACCGTGCCGTTTTCGAGGGCGACGATAACCGGGTTACGGTCGTTATGGCCGTTAAACCAGACAGTCTGTTGTTCGAGTGTCCGGGGGACGGTATCGAAGGTGGCGTCGGTGGTGAGAACCGCCTCGTTATAGATTTCCGTTATTGCCGGAATATCGTCGGACACAGCCGGCCGGATATCAACCATCTAACCCTTCAATTTCTCCAGAGCTTTTTCGAGGCGCTTCAGCGATCGTTCTTTACCGAGCACTTCCATGGTCTGGAAGAGGGGTGGGGCGGCGGTGCGGCCGGTGGTGGCGGTGCGGAGGGCGCCGAAAAGCTGACCGGCTTTCAGGCCGAGGTCGGCCGCCAGCGGGCGGAGCAGGGTTTCCATGGTTTCGCTGGTAAAAGGTTCGAGGCTCCGGAGTTTTTCGAGGGAGGCTTCGAGGGCTTTATTAGCGTCTTCCTTCGTCGTTTTCTTATCGACGAAGAGAGCGGCATCGTAATCGAACTCGTCGGTAAAGAGGAACGAGACGAGGTCAGGCACTTCGGCGAGGGTCTTGGCGCGTTCCTGGACGAGGGCGAGGGATTGCTTGACATAATCAAGCGAATAGTTATCCAGTTCCGGCAGGGCTTTTTTCATGAAGGGCAGGGAGCGTCCGGTGAAATCGTCGAGGGTGAGGGAACGGATATAGTAGCCGTTCATCCACTCGAGTTTCTCGAAGTTGAAGAGGGCGCCGGTTTTTCCGATTCTTTCGAGGGTGAAGTTATCGACCACTTCCTGCCGGGTGATAATCTCGGTTTTATCATCGAGCGACCAGCCGATAAGGGCGATGAAGTTGAAGAGGGCTTCGGGGAGGTAGCCTTTATCGCGGTAGAGGAGGACGGCCACGTCGCCGTGCCGCTTCGAGAGCTTGGCGCGGTTGGGGCCGAGAATCATCGGGTGGTGAATGTACTGCGGCGGCTCGTAGCCGAAGGCCTTATAGAGCATGAGGTGCATGGGGACGCTGGAAATCCATTCGTCGGCGCGAATCACGTGGGTAATCTTCATGGCGTGGTCATCGACGACGTTGGCCAGGTGGTAGGTGGGGTAGCCATCCGATTTCAGGGCAACGAAGTCGTTAATGGTGGCGTTATCGAACGTCACCTCGCCGTAAATCAAGTCCTGGTGGACGATTTTTCCTTCGCGGGGAGCTTTGAAGCGAATGACCGGCCTGATGCCCTGAGCTTCGTATTCGGCGCGCTGTTCCGGGGTAAGGTCGCGGCAATGGCGGTCGTAGCCGGGCGGTTCCTTGCGGGCGGCCTGTTCCTGGCGAACCTGTTCGAGGCGTTCCGGGGAGCAGTAGCAGTAGTAGGCGTCTCCCTGGGCGACGAGGCGTTCGGCGGCTGCCTGGTAGAGGGGGAGGCGCTGCGACTGGATGTAGGGACCGAAATCGCCGCCGACGTCAGGGCCTTCGTCCCAGTCCAGTCCCATCCATTTCAGGCTTTCGTAAATGGCTTCGACGGCGCCTTCGACCTTGCGCGTGAGGTCGGTATCCTCGACGCGGAGGATGAAGGAGCCGCCGTTACGGCGGGCGAAAAGCCAGTCGTACATGGCGGTTTTCAGGGAGCCGAGGTGGAGGTAGCCGGTGGGGCTGGGGGCGAAACGCACTCTTACGGGTTCGGTCATTTTATATGTCCTTTTTTTATACTACCCATGATTATAGCAGGAAACGGTACCGGTGTGTGACCTTCATCACTGCAAAGAAGAGGGATGAACGTGTAGAATAAGAAAAACGGGGAGGGCTGGTATGTGAGTCATCTTCATTCTTATCTTTAAGATAATGAGTTACATCTGGAACGCGCTGGCGAACCTGGTACGGAAGACGAAGAAGCAGGGTAGTTTCGGCGGTACCTGAGCGCTGAGGTAAACCGCCGGGCGCGGTAAAGAAACGGATAAAAAGCACGAGTGGTCCCGAGCTGCAAACCACTCGTGTTTTTGTTTTCCAGCCGGGACTTCTGAAATGACCCGGGGTTGTTCATTCTGCCTCATTCACAACCTTCATTGTTGTTTATTCTGCTTTTAAAGTGCGTCGAGGCATTCAGCCTCGATTCGTTTTCGTTTTTTGTTTTTTCCATCATTCTAAAAAAGAGTTTCATGTGACCGGGTAAAAGGGTGATTTTCCAGATGACGGGTATGCCGATGGAGGCTCACATGTTTTTCAGTGTGAGGGAAGGCAGGCTTCCGGCAGAACCTGTAAGAATCTGTCCCGTCGCCTT
>CAYXEG010000165.1:0-6399 GCA_964463875.1 uncultured Dehalococcoidales bacterium | reverse complement strand
GTCGGCAGCATTGGAAAGCTGCTCGCTGGATTCAGCGATGTTTTCAGCTATATTCCTGACCGAACCGATAAGCTTCCGCAGGTTCTCCACCATCCTGATGAAGGCGTTACTGAGCGTATCATCCTTCGATTTCGCCTTGACCTCTACTGCCAGGTTGCCGTCCGCAATCATCCCAGCAGTACCTGCCATCTCCTGCAGGTAGGCCTGCATTTCTCCATAGGTTTTCGCCATGATACCGATTTCATCGTTGGTCTTGATGTTGACCTTTTCCGTAAGGTCGCCCACAGCAATCTTCGCCAATGCGTTGACGATTGTTTTAATACCGTTCGAAATACCTCTGGATAAGAAGAGGGCGATACCGATACCCATCAGAACAGCCGCAGCAAGGAAGATTATCACCATGTTCGTTGAAGATTCTTTAACACTGGCAGCATTGAGCTGAGCATTGGTTCTGATAAGTGTAGCGCCACCGTACATCGTGTTGGCAATTTCGTCACTGCCGATAATCCGGTCGCCGGCATTGGTGGTCCTGACCCCGGCATCGGCTTTGATTTGTTCGTTGTTATGGAAAATATCTGCCTGATGAATGTAGTTTTCGATGTAGTTGGATATCGTATTGACGGATGCAGTCACAGTAGCATCACCGGAAGAAATCGACCTTAATATATCGACTTCCTTTTCCGTTTCAGTCATGGCTTTCTGGAACTCCGTCCATTTCGCATCAGTCGAGGTTCTGATATAGTAAACAGCCGCGACTCTCATTAAAACAAAGGTAGTTTCAAGCTTGTCCGCCTGAAGGTAAACATCATCCCCCCGGGCAGCCACATTTCTGATTTGAGCGATTTCCTCATTGAAACCGGCTCCGATTTTTGTCCATTCATCAAGGACAACATCGTTGTCCTCGACGGCTTTCACATAATCTTCGAATGCTGCAGTATAATCGCCTATCGCGGAAAACATATTGTCAAGAATCGAAGTATCGAACTGTTGCGCTACTGCAGCACCTGCCATGAGCTGCATATTGGCATTTAGTTGAGCTATGGAACCATCAACCTCCGATATCTGGCTGGTATCTCCGGTAATCATGTAATTTTTTTCATGACTCCTTGCTTCCAGCGCCTGTTTGGTCATGTCGTTGGCAGTAGTCACATCATTGATGGCATTATTCATCGAGCTTAACCCGGTAATCCCGACGACGCCGACGACACCGGCAAGTAGTATCACGACGATAAATCCGGCAATCATTTTGGGTCCGATTTTCAAGTTGTTGAACAGATTCATATATCCTCCCTGCTGTTTTCACCCTTCACATTAAGATGCGCGTTGTACGCATTCATCGTTCTGATTGGGTTTTCTCTAGTGTTTATTTTCCCATTACTCTCACTGACCGGGAAGCTTCTTCCGGTTCTAGTTGAAGAATCAATATGGTTTACTTTTATGGGTACTATCTCGAAACACTTCACGAACATAACCACTGGAGAATTAGGTTGTAACGAACAGCTTGATGCTACTAAATGAACAAATATTAAGATTGTATAACATATTCTTTACATATTCTTAACATTGATACCTTTAGGTCATTTCTCCGATACTACCGTTGAATTAAGTATTTGGATAACCGGTAGTTTTCGATAACGCCAACGGGCGGGTAAAACATGTGTTTACCCGCCCGTCGAGTGTTACTTAACAGGAAAATTCTATTTCTGGTTGTTGAGAAGCGTGTTCAGGAAGTCGAGTGTCGGCATTACCATAAATGTTCCTTCGAGGTCCTGGTCATTTGCGGAAAAGTTCGCTTTTACAATCAAGGCATTATCGCTTTCCTCCATGATTATACTTAGCGGTACGGTCATGACGGCCCCGACCATATCGATTATGACTGACGGCGGTGACGGCATCAGTACCAGGCTGGTACTGTCCGCCAGGGCATTGAGGAAGAATGAACCGGTGATATTCCCCATTTCTCCGAGTACCGAGTACGACATCTCATCAAGGGTTTCCGTGGAACCTTTCGGCATGCCCAGTTGCATATCGATAAGCTGAAAAGCGATTTTCGTGTCATGGAGCATCATGATATGGCCGGTCGCGTCGCCTTCAATGGTAAGGTAGATACCGACAACCGTAACCTCCGGACCTCCCAGCATATCGATGACGTTCTGAGCCGGCAGCCATTTCAGGTCGAGCGACGTGACCTGAAGGTCACACCCTATCATCTGAGCAAGGCCGGACAGGGCGTTTGAGATGCCCCGGCTTACCAGCCATGTCCAAACAGTCATATTTTCTTTCGTTAATACCTGCTCCGGTAACATCAGGTCCTGTTCAGTCTCATCCATCCGGATATCATCATGTGGTGTAACAACACTTTGCGTAATACTATTCATTTGCTGTCCCTCCTTTTTCTCATCTCCAGAATAATACCCGACTAATAAAAATCACATAAGTAAGGAGAATATTGCCGTAAATATTTCGTAAAGAAAAACCCTGTATAAATATAAGAATCTTTCTGAGCTGTATCCTGGTTGAATACTGCCATTTCCAATAACAGAAAAGCCGCTCACCACTTCACGTGATAAACGGCTTCCATATCTGTATTTATAATGTAAAGAATAAGGAATCTGTTGAAAATATCCTGTCAGTTACCGGATATTCAATTTTTCGTAATGCTGCTGAATCAGGCCTTCGAGTTTTTCAATCGATGACATAAACCGGTTCGTGATGCCAATTGTTCTCTCGGATGCCGACAGAGAATCATCGACTGTCCTGAGAACATTTTCTCCGATTGCGGCGACATGGTATTCGCCGTTCTTCCAGCTTTCTTCGAGAAGAACTTTCAGTTCTTTCTGTTTTTCTCGTACTTCACTCCAGGTGTCATTCGCCTTTATCATAGTTCTCCTCCGGTTATCGTCGTCCCTTAACTATTAGTAAACGTACCATCTCCGCGGCATTTCTTGGGGCTTTACCGGTTGTTCTTCCGGTAAAATCTCCTGTTTTTCCTTTTCTCTTTCCGCCTCACGGCGCCGTACAGGGACCGGTACCATTTCACGATTTTCTTCCATGTCATCCTCCTGATAAAACATTTTCTACTCCCGAACCGGGTGAATCAGCAGGGCGGTACTACAGTATCTAAATCGTAACACCGCAGGGTCATCCAGACAACCCGAAATGGTCACGTAAAGAGGTCATAACCGGTTCAAAAAAGGGTCATGACGATTTTTCAGGCGTGGTAAAGTCCTCTTAACGAAATGTTTATGATTTATTTACGTGCATCGAATCAATCCTTATGCTCCGTTTACAGCCGGGCGTATAGTATGGTGATATGAGAGAAACGAGGCGTTTAGAGGTAAGGAAACATCAACGTAATAAACTGCTGACGTTCTTCATGAGCGTCTCCTTTTCTCTTTCTGCCGGGAGGGCATTGCACGGACACCTCCGGTGTTCGGTGTAATGCCCGCTTGGCGGGAATAACCGGGAGAGGTTGCACACCATCGGCGAATCGATGAACAATCCGGAAAAGACACGTTTTCTGCAAAAGAACACCCATGAGAAAACAAAACGGGAATAACATCGTCACCATCGGCCTTGAGGCAGGTTCGGTTCACTCCGAATCGCTCTGGGAAAACGTAGAGAAAAAGTATAAGTCAAGCGAACGCCGCTACCGCCTCCTCGCTGAAAACGTCACCGATGTTATCTGGACAATGGATTTCGACCTGGAGTATACCTACGTCAGCCCGTCGGTCATCCACATGCGCGGGTACAGCGCCGAAGAAGCCATGAATCAGAGTCTTGCCGAGGCATTCACCCCTTCATCCTTTCATCTGCTTCTGAAAGCCCTTAATGAAGAACTATCTTTAAGAAATGCCTTTCTTAAAGCACCCGTTCACAGCCGGACTCTCGAACTGGAGCAGATATGTAAAGATGGTTCGGTTATCAGTACCGAAACGAAATTATCCCATCTGCGCAACAATATCGAAACGGTGATTGGATTCCTGGGGGTAACCCGAGATATCACCGAGCGTAAGCGCATGGAAGAACAACTGAAACATTCGGAACTATTAGCTTCACTGGGGAAAATGACTGCGGGAATCGCTCACGAAGTCAACAATCCCCTCGGCAGTATTCTTCTGTTCTCCGAGATGATGATGAAAACGGAAGTGTCGCCTGGTGTGAAAAAAGATTTAAAGGTTATTCATGATGAAGCCAGGCGGGCGGTTAAAGTAATGTCCGACCTCCTGACCTACAGCCTTCACAGCAAGCAAAATATAGAAAAAACAGAATTCCGGGAAATTATCGATAAAGTCCTCGATATGCGGTTATATGCTCAGACAGTCCGGAATATCAGCGTCACCCGTATATTCCCGGATGAGCCGGTTTACGTACTGGGAGACAAATCACAACTCATCCAAGTGATAATGAATGTCGTATTGAATGCCGAAGAAGCAATGGAAGAAAGTGGCGGCAACATATTCATCACCTTAAAAAATGTTGACACATGGGTGAAAGTATTCATTTCCGATGACGGCATCGGCATACCCGAAGAGAAGTTAAGCCAGATATTTTATCCGTTTTATACGACGAAGGGCATCGGCGAAGGAACCGGTCTCGGCCTGAGCACCTGCTACGGGATAGTCACTTCTCACGGAGGATTAATCAAAGCGCTGAACAACGAGATGGGTGGAGCGACCATCATCATTGAGTTGCCGGCAGCCCGGTAATCGCCTGAAATCTACCTGATTTCAAGTATCCTGTCCAGCCGGAAAGACCGCAGTTCCTTCCTGTTCAGGCAGAACGCCTGCATACCCTGGTAGGTTCTTCCCCGGAACCCCATTGTGCCGACGACAACCGGCATGACTGTTCTGACCGACTGTTCGTTATTCGAATTCTGGTAGACTATTTCAAGCGGGATTTTGTCCCTGATTGCATCGGCGATTATCCGGATTTTCTCATCGAGCGGGTTCGATTCTTTCGTCTTTCCAGTCTGAAACTGTGAAAGAAATTCCGTCACGTGGTAATTGGTCCGGACCTGCCGTTTCGAAAACAACTTTTTCAGGACGATACCCTCGAGTGACGTGCACCGGCTTAACGCCACATACATCTGGCCGTCAGCGAAGGTTCCGCTTCCAGTATCGATGATGACGTTATGGAAGGTCTTCCCCTGACCCTTGTGGATGGTGACTGCCCAGGCAAGCATAACGGGAAACTGGGTGAATTTACCGACAACTTCTGATTGAAGGTTGCCCTTACCGGCATAGTACCGGTAAATTTCCCAGGTGTAACGGGGTATTTCGACGCAGGCACCCTCTTCCAGTTCGGCGATAATGACATCTTCATCAACTTCATTTTTTTCGAAGCCGATGATTGTTCCGACCGTACCGTTGACCCACCGCCCCTGAAAGTCATTATTCAACGTCATTATCTGGGAACCGGTTTTCAGGTTAAGATCGATGCGCGTCGGCAGGTAGTCCTGTCTGAAGTCACCATCGATTTTCCCGTAAAAGGTAAAGAGCGGTGATTCGAGCGATTCGAGGTGCCGGTTGTTTATTTCCTCGGCAAGCTTGTTGGTAGTAGTCAGGTAAATGTACCGTTCGTCTTTCACGGGTACGAAATCAGGCAGGTACCGGGTGTTCAGTTTTTCGATATCGTCTTCAGTTACCGTGTTGTTTCGTATCGCATTGAGTAAACGGATGAACTCACCGTCGGTCTGACGGTAAATTTTGTCAAGTTCAATAAAGTCCGTCTCGAATTCTCCGAATACTCGCGCCCCGTAGAAATACGGCGTGCGGTACAGGGAAAGGTAGGCCTCCTGTTCGACCGAGGTGACGACAGGAGGTAACTGGTAAAGGTCTCCGATGAAGGCCATTTGAATCCCGCCGAATGGTTTCGTTTCGTCCGGCCCGTTCAACCGGAGAAACTTGTCGATACAATCCATCAGGTCAGCCCGGACCATGGAAACCTCGTCAATGATAATCGTATCGAGGGAACGGTAGGTTTCGTTTTGTTTATTCGCTCGGGACTTTTTCACCGTGTCCGGGGTGATACCGGGTTTGAAATGGAAAAACGAGTGAATCGTCTGGCCTTTAACGTTGAGAGCAGCCACCCCGGTCGGGGCCAGGACGACGACCGATTTTCCGGTGGTATTTCGGAAATACTCGAGGAGCGTGGATTTACCGGTACCCGCCCTCCCGGTGATAAAAACACTCCGATTGCTGAATTCGAGAATATCGAGCGCCGCAAGGAACTTCGGGTTGATATCGATTGAATCTGAATGTATCATGCTGTTACCAGCATTATAAACCGGGTTCCCCGGACAAATAAAGAAACAAAAGAAAGAAATCTTGGATTTATCAATCGGAGAAAATCAATGAAGAAAATAATGGAGCGGGAGACGGGACTCGAACCCGCGAC
>CAYXEG010000164.1:0-6485 GCA_964463875.1 uncultured Dehalococcoidales bacterium | reverse complement strand
TTCAAACCATTCTGCTTTTTCAGCAAGCAGTTCTCTTACGGCTTCGTCCGGTGAATTACCGGTCATTGTCAGGTCTGGAAGTTCGATATAACCGGCGACGTAATAGCCTTCCTGCTCGGCGTGATATTTCACCATCATGGTATAATGTAGCGTCATATAGTAGTCAACCTGTTTCCTGATGTCGGCGTTCTTAATGACCATCAGCCTGTTCCTCCTCTAACTCGTCGATAAATCCGAGTACCGCTTCCACATAATGTGCTTTCACAGGATTTTCCCTCTTGTACGGATATATGTGATTGCCGATATGGGCTTTAGGGTGGTTAGTACCTTCGATTATCTCACCGTACCGTAAAACCAGCGCTTCAAATTCATGAAGAGAGACGTTCGTCGTAGTATCTCGGATTCGTTGCTCTCTTTTGTTAGCCTTACTCATACTTCACGCTTATTAGGATGATAGCGTATGTGCTATCATATTGTCAATATGCGGAATCCACTTCGAAGAGAAAGTGAACACCGGTATGTATCATTTCTACGTCTTTCCAAACTGGAAAAAACCCCCATCTTCCGGGTATACTCAGGTACCGGAGTGACGATTTTGAGAAAAGAACCGATAAGCCCTGCTGCTCTGCTTCTCGAGATTCGGAAGGCTGCTTCGGAAATTCTGGACAGGCCGTTTACCGAACCGCTCAATCACCGGCTTTTTCAACCGGATAAACGGGTACTGGCTCTCTGGGCGGCAGCTTGTGCCGACCGGGTGTTGCCCTTTTTTACCGAACTGTATCCGGACGACGAGCGCCCGGCAGCTGCCCTGGCTGTCCTCCGGCAATGGTGCCGGGACGGCGAATTCAGCATGCCGGTCATTCGCTCCGCTTCCCTGTCCGCCCATGCCGCCGCAAAGGGAAAACCTGAACGGGCGGCCGTGTTCGCCGCTCATGCCGCCGGCCAGGCGGTTGCCGTGCCGCATGTTCCGACCCACGCTTTCGGCTGTTCGGTATACTGCATCAGAGCCGTTATCGCCCGTACCGGCGACCCGGCGGCGGGGCAGGCCGATGAAAAAAACTGGCAGCTCGGGTGCCTGCGGAAGCTTGCCGGCGAAGCGGTGGTACGGCCCTCGATTGACACCCCGTGAGGAAAACAACGAGAATAGAGAAAACGGGGGAGGCAGGGGAAATGGAAATCGACGAACTGAAAGAAATATACGAGGACAGCCGGGTTATCGCCGTCGTCGGCCTGTCACCGGACGCGAACCGTCCCAGCAACCGGGTGGCCGGTTACCTGAAAAGGAACAACTACACCATCATTCCGGTTAACCCCTCTCAGGAACTGATACTCGACGAGAAGTGCTACCCTGATTTGACCAGTATCCCGGTGAAGGTGGATGTCGTCGATATTTTCCGGAAATCCGAAGAGGTATTGCCGATAGTCGAAGCGGCCATCAGGATGGGCGCTAAAATGGTCTGGATGCAGGAAGGCGTCGTGAACGAGGCAGCCGCCGAGGTCGCCCGGAAAGCCGGACTCAAGGTAGTGATGAACCGGTGCATGCTGAAAGAGCATCAGCGAATCTTTGGCAGCGGAAGGTAATGAGCAGCGATGAGTAATGTGTATGGCGGCATCGAAGCCGGCGGAACGAAATTTGTCTGCGCCGTCGGGACCGGTCCTGACGATTTGACGGACGAAGTGCGTTTCCCGACGACCACCCCGGAAGAAACCATCTCTAGAGCAGTCGGCTATTTCAGCCGATATGCGAAAGACCTTGCGGCCGTCGGTATCGCTTCCTTCGGTCCGGTGTGCCTCGACCGGAAATCGCCCGACTACGGCTTTATCACCAGCACCCCCAAGCCGGGCTGGCAGCAGACCGATATCCGCGGCAGGCTGGCTTCGGCGCTGGGAGTCCCGGTAACAATCGATACCGATGTCAACGGCGCGGCTCTCGCCGAACACCTCTGGGGAGCCGGCAGAGACGTCGATAACCTCGTCTACCTGACGGTCGGCACCGGTATCGGCGGCGGCGCCATGGCGAACGGCCGCCTGGTTCACGGCCTCGTTCATCCGGAAATGGGGCACCTCCGTATTCCGCATAACACCATGTGGGATTCCTTCGAAGGCTGCTGCCCGTTTCACGACGATTGCCTGGAAGGGCTGGCTTCGGGGAAAGCCATCGAGCTTCGCTGGGGCGAACGCGGGGAAAACCTGCCGCCGGACCATCCCGCCTGGGAACTGGAGGCGGAGTATCTCGGTTACGGCCTCAACAATATCATCTGCACCCTCTCGCCGGAACGCATCATTCTCGGCGGCGGCATCATGAAAACCCCGGAACTGATAGAAGGCGTCAGGGATATGGTCGTCTCGCTGCTGGAAGGCTACGTCGATTCCCCTTCGATTACACAGGATATCGAACGTTACATCCTCCTGCCCGGGCTCGGCGACCGCTCCGGAGTTTTAGGAGCGATTGCCCTGGCCGCAGAGTTTGACGAAGCTGCCAAAAAAGAGTAATTTTATCTCTATGGATTCCGACCATAAGCGCCCCCACATTTTTTATGGCTGGTATATCGTTGCTGCAAGTCTGCTGATTACGCTCTATACCGGCGGTGTTGCCCATTTCGGGTTTACCGCCGTAATAGACCCCATCGTGGCGACCTTCGGCTGGAGCTACGCCCAGGTGTCGCTGGCTTCCTCGCTTCGCGGCCTCGAGATGGGGCTGCTGGCGCCGGTCATCGGCTTCTTCGTCGATAAGTGGGGTCCGAGGAAGATGGTCTTTGCCGGCGGAATCATCCTCTGCCTGGGGTTCATCGTGCTCAGCCGGGTCACGTCGCTCGGCATGTTCTACCTCGCCTTCATCTTCATCGCCACCGGCATGAGCCTGTGCTCGGGAACGGTGCTGATGACTTCGATTGCCAACTGGTTCCACAAGAAAGCCGGCATCGCCATGGGCATGGTGGTGAGCGGCTTCGGCATGGGAGGGTTGCTTATCCCGGTCGTGACCGTCCTCGTCGATAAGCTCGAATGGCAGACGGCCATGATGTGGGTGGGACTGGGCATGCTGGTTCTCGTCCTGCCTCTTGCCTTCGTCATGCGGCACAAGCCGGAACGGTACGGGTACTATCCGGACGGAGCGTTGATTCCGGTCGATGAAAACGGGGTACAGAAACCGAAGCAGGAAGCCGATTTCGGCATGAATACGAAGCAGGCGTTACGGAGCCGGGCTTTCTGGCAGTTGGCCGTTGCTTCGAGCTGCCATTCGTTCGTCCTCGGGGCGGTCGTCACTCACATGATGCCCTACCTGACGAGTGTCGGTATCGAACGCTCCTCAGCAAGCTTCATCTCAATGGTGCTGCCGGTCGCCAGTATCGTCGGGCGCCTGAGCGGCGGCTGGCTGGGAGACAAGTTCGGCAGAAAAGAGGTATTCGCCGCCAGCTTCTTCCTGATGACGGCCGGACTTGCCATCTACGGGTTCGTCAGTTCCGATATCATCTGGCTGCTGATTCCCTTCATCGTCTCCCTCAGTCTTGGCTGGGGCGGCAGCGTGGTGAACCGGCTGACTGTCTTACGGGAATATTTCAGCCGGAGCAGTTTCGGAACGGTAATGGGGTTGACTTCCGGGGTGATGATGGTCGGGCATGTCACCGGGGCGCCGCTCGCCGGGTGGGTGTACGATACCTGGGGCACCTACCAGTGGGCCTGGCTGATTTTCGGTGCCGTCACTCTCCTCGGAGCGGTGCTCGTCTTTACCATTCCCCCCGCATCGAAGTACCGGACGAACCCCGCAAATGGGGATGGGGTGACTGCCGGGTAAATAAGTCCGGTTTACCAATCAATATCGGAGAATCTGCCTGGTCTAATAGTATTTTTCTATTCCGCCAAATCCGATAAGCTTGTTCTTTTCGGACATTTTGATAAAGTTGTTTACTCTCCGCTTGAACTCATCCGGCCTTTTCCGGGCACTTTCTATGTAAGCTATACGAATTCTTTGATATGCCGGCGAGAACTTCTGATAGTTTTCCCAGGCTTTCGGGTTTTCCCTGATTGCGTCCAGAATATCGACCGAAAAGCTGAATTCCTTTTCAAGAGCCTTTTCAACGACCGGTTGTATCGAGGAATGAACCTTTCCTTCCTTCACAAGCAACGTCAATCGTTCTTTGTTTGGCTGAGAATAGTCACTGCCGGGATTCCGGGGTGAAAAACGCTGTGCCGTAGAATTTTCATCAAGACGTTTTACGTTACTGTCTATCCAGCCGAAGCACAAAGCCTCCTCGACGGCATCGTTATACAGTATGCGCGGCTTGCCCGATTTCCCGGATGGATAGATTAACCAGACCTCTTTCTCCTTGTCGAAATTGGCCTCAAGCCATCTGCGCCAGGTATTCCTGTCGTGAGTATACAATGTTTTTCCGATATCCATCGCCCGTCCCGGGTACTCCTTTACTTCATCCGCCGCGAGTAGCCGGGTTTGTTCTTTCATTGCTGCCCGTTCCTCGTCCGGGGCATTTTTTTCTTTTAAGGAGAACCGCACTACACTGCCTGCAATCAGCGTTATTCAGGCAGCCGGGAGTATTATAACACGGGAAGAAGGGATTACTGCGCAGTAACACAGGGGCGAGGGTGAGGATGAGGATGAGTAGTTGGTAATCAGTAGTTGGTAGTTGGTGGATACGGTTGAGAGTGGAGAGGCTACCGGTAGACATCCTGCCGATGTCCAATATGAAGAACAGTAACAGAACGTTTATCGTTATCGATATCGTAAATAACACGCTAATCACCGACGCGAATACGCCATCCTTCACGACCGCTTAATTTCAAGCTCCCGCGAGGCAGGGGATTATCTGATAATTTTTGTATGGCAAGCTTTACTCTGCCATAGGCTGTTACCGGTAACTCCGCCAGTTCTTTCTGAGCGCGGCGAATAATGAAAAGGTCGTACGTCATTCTCGTGATTTTTCTATTTCCCTGACTGCCTGTTCGAATGGAATGACTTCATCATCAGCATTTTTTGCGGCATCATAGGCACGAATGGAGGCTAATTCCTCGAGTTCGGCCAGCAACCTGCGATACGTCTTGATATCGAGAAGGACGCTGACAGTATTTCCTTTCTCATCCACGACAAATTTCCCGGGATACTTCGTTACCATACATGTTTCCTTTTCTTAATCGGCGCAGGTAATTGTTGTTGCTTCTCACTATTATATCAGTTCTTTTTTCCAGCCGAAACAGCCTCTGCCAACCAGGAGATAAAAAATAAAAAGCAGGAAGACAGGGACGAAGAAGAGGGTGAGGATGAGGGTGGGTGTGAGTAGTTAGAGGATACGGTTGAGAGCAGGAAGACGAGAGTGAGGGTGAGGGTGGGGATGGGTAGTTAGTAGTTAGTGAACGAGACACTACCCCAGCCGGTACCCGAACTCGGGCATCTTTTTACCGTCGATGTAGACGTCCCGGCCTTCGACGGCGGCGCGGCCTCCGGCAACGAGCCGGACGGCTTCCGGGAATATCTTCCAGTCGCCTTCGACCTTGAGGCCGTCCATGAGGCGGCGGCAGATTTTTTCCATCATGCCCATGAGGTCTTCGTTCGCCCGTTCTTTGAACACTTCCCAGGTCTTTATCCGGCTGACGGCAGCAAAGGCGAGTATCCGATGGAGGCCTTCGAGGAGCCGGAATCCGTCCGATTCGGCGGCGGCCAGGGTATCGGCGATTTTCAGGGGGGCCGACTGTACGAACACCGGGCCGTCATCCTCTCCCTTATCGACGAAAAAAAGCGTCGAGCGAATCGAGTCATCACCGGCCAGTATCGCCTGCGCCGAGGGAATCCAGTGCAGGCCGGCGTAGCCTTTCGTAGTATCGCCGGGGTGGACGTTGAGCATCCTCGGGAAATACCGTTCGACCATCCAGTCGGTACTCCACTGGTCGTACCCCGCCAGGCAGACAAGGTCGGGTTGCCGTCCGAGCTCATTTTCTATCAGGGCGCAGACATCTTTTTCATACTGAATTCTTTCCGGAGCGTTCCGGGGAACGTTGCCCGCGCCGTACTTTTTCCGGGTTTCCCGGAGGTAGGGGATGTGGCTGAGTTCGAGCACCTTGTGGCCGAAACCGGCGGCGATTTCCGTACCCCCGCAGCCGGGGCGGTTGGTGAACACGAGGTAGTCATGCTCCGGATTGGCTTTAACGATTTCCCGGTAATTGGTGCCGGAGCCGGAGACGAAGCAGACAATTTTCATCCTTTTGCCGGATTTTTCAGGATTATAGACCGGTTCGCTCATTCGATACACCTGCCTTTTTTCTCTGTATGCCCGGTTTGAGTGTATAACCCGTTTGAGCATATGTCAATAAATAACTGATGATGTTGCAGAGTAAACCTGTTATAATGTTGTTCCACGATACGCACCTGAATGTTCGGTAAGGCAATAAAAGCAAGGAGGTAAACACCAATGTCAACGGATTGGAAAAAAATGACTCCGGAAGAACGAAGGGCGGCCCTGGTGGCCAGATGGCTTTCT
>CAYXEG010000163.1:0-6533 GCA_964463875.1 uncultured Dehalococcoidales bacterium | reverse complement strand
CACCACCGCGTATGACGCTCCCTGTTGAATCAGGCCGGCGGCAATCGGGTAGGAAATAAACCCCGGAATCAGCGTTATCGAACCGACGACAGCGGCTATCGAGAACCCGACCGCTCCCGAACCGGCCCCGAGATACCGGTTGATAACATCCGGCGAAATAAAGTAGATAACCAGGCTGACGAGAATCAGGATATTGATGAACGGCACCAGCATGTTCCTGAACATCCGCCAGCCGCGCTTCAGCCCTTCTTTCGTTTTCTGCCGGTCCAGAAAAAACGAAACAATCAGTAAAACACCGCTCAACGACATGAATATGATTGCGTTACTGCTCATTTTCCGATATCCCTCTCTCATTGACTGCACCAGTCATTCCCTTACGGTCAGCCAAATACTCAGAACGCCTGTTTTTTCTTCGGAGGAGTCTGATGTGTATGAACCGGCGGCTCGTACTTCTGCCGGTATGCTTTCAACAGTGCAACCGCGTATTCGCGCTCCGCCCCCGAAGCAACGTAATTTCCCGCTTTTACCCTTGCCAGCAGTTCCGTTTCCACATCCGCCGCACCAGGTAACTGAAGGTCAGCAACTTCCTCCAGCATCCCGTCAAGGTTGGCAATACCGACCTGAAAGCCGTTATCGAGTGTTATCAGCCGTACTGAATTCTCTTTACTGCCTTCCGCCATCGGCGTTCCTTTTCATTTCGCTTTACCTGTCTCCGATATCTTTCGAATTATCCATTCGACCAGTGCCGTAATTTCATCTTCGTTATCGGTCCCGTACACGTTCATCTGGTTTTGTCCGATTACCACCCGCAGATTACCGATACGGAAACCGGCGACATTGGATACAGCGTTATAAGCACTTTCCTCCATTGATTCCCCGACAATCGGCACCAGAGCGCCGATATCTTCTTTAAAATCCATGACAGCCCGTGCCACGCCACCACCCTGTCACTCTCAGCCACCGCCCTTTGAGGGATAGAGCGTCAGTTCGTAGTTCTTCAGCAGCGAAAAATCAAATTCTCCAGGTTTCATCGTATCGTTTTTCCTGTCTTTTTCCGAATTAACGTATCGCATTCTTTATAAATGTCTTCACTTCTTCTACGGTAGCGACCTTCCCGGAACTGACCACTTTTTCATCGATGACCAGCCCCGGCGTCATCAGAATCGGATACTCCATAATTGCTTTCATATCCCTGACGTGCTCGATTTGCACATCCAGTGATAATTCCTCGACTGCCTCACGGACATTCTTTTCGAGTATCTCGCACTTTGCTCAGCCTTTGCCTAAAACTTTAATAATCATTTTTCCTCCTTTTTTTATGTAAATAATCCGAAAATATAGCCGGTAACGGTCGCGAACACAATCACCAGTCCCACGTAAGTCAGGGTTCGCTTCGTCCCCATGATGCTCCGGATAACGAGCATATTGGGAAGTGACAGCGCCGGGCCCGCCAGCAGCAGCGCCAACACCGGCCCCTTGTGCATACCCAGGTTCATGAAAGAGCTGATAATCGGCACTTCCGTCAAAGTCGCGAAGTACATCAGCGAGCCGAGTACCGAAGCAATCAGGTTCGAAGCAATCGTATTCTCCCCGACCCACGAGGTAACGGCCTCCTGGGGGACGAAGGTCGTGATGATACCGGCGAGAAATACCCCGCCGAGCAGCCAGGGAACGATGAGACGAACGAACCGCCAGGTTTCTTTCATCCACATCCATAATTCCTGCCGGGTGAACCAGCGCCAGAGTATGACGAAGAGAACTACGAAGAGGATGCCTGAAACCACCCAGTTCTTTGAGGCGAGAAATACCAGGATACCAACCATCACCCCGAAGAAGCTTACCTGCTGCCACCATTTTTTCGCGTCCGGGTCGGCTTCGAGGGCGTCGAAGGCCGAACTGTCCCTGAACGATTCGTCTTTCCGAAAAATCAGCGCCATGATGAGGCCGATTCCGGCAGCAAAGGCAATCGCTCCAATCGCCCGGGCAAGGCCTAAATCGAACCCGAGTATCCGGGCGGTGTAGACGATTGCAAGCACGTTGATTGCCGGGCCGGAATAGAGAAACGCTACCGCCGGGCCGATTCCCGCGCCCCGCTTGTAGATACCGCCGAAGAGCGGCAGTACCGTGCAGGAACAGACCGCCAGAATCGTCCCGGAAATGGAAGCGATACTGTAGGAAACCAGTTTTTTCGCCTTCGGCCCGAAGTATTTCAGGACGGCTCCCTGGGAGACAAAAAGCGAAATCCCGCCCGCAATAAAAAATGCCGGAATCAGGCAGGTCAGCACGTGCCCGGAAAGGTATTCGAGCAACGCCTCCCAGCCACCTTCGATTATCTGAAGAAACAACTCCATGACAGAATGTGTCCTTTCAAACCTTATGCCGCAGCAGTGTCCGAAACGCTCGTGTCGTCACCGATGCAGGCAGCGCTCCGTACCGTCGTTTTCAGCCGCTCCCTGTCCGCCGCCATCTGCCGGTTTTTATGACACACCTGCCCGGTCGCCTCAAGGATGCTCCTCACATTCGGGTCGAGGGTATCCCAGTCGATTGAGTAGAGCGACCATAATCCGTCTTTCCTGAAACTGAGCAAACCTGCTTCATGAAGATGGCTGAGAATCCGCGATGCTTTCGATTGCGAGACCTCCAGTACCTGCTCAACCTCGCAAACACAGCACTCCCGCTCGAAGAGAAGGTTCAGTACCCTCAGCCTCCATTCATCGGACAGCGCCTTGTATACTTTGACCATACTCCTCATGGCTGCCTCCATCTATATGCGTATATCTGCATATATAGATATAGTAGCACATGAGGAAGAAGAGAATCAATTCCTGAAAATAACAAGAGTTTGCTTCGTCCCGTTGCACTTCGTTCATGCGGAATCTGCGACGTACGGATTATGCCAGTTCACCTGGCGACGGTGAATACTGTAAACACGAATCGTGTTTGCGAGGAATCCCGACATCCTCCTGTGCCGGTATATGATAAGACATCGGGATGACGCGGCAATCTATATTTATCAGCTCAATTCAACAGCGAAAACAGCAAAATCGATATAGATTGCTTCGCCTTCTGTTGACGAATGGCTCGCAACAGCGGTCAACCCGGACTCTTCTGTGTTGCCTATCTCCCCTGGGAAGAGATTTAAGGCTAATCTTCGTTGTTTTTTAGCATCTTCTAAAGTCAGGAAAAGTTACAGCGTCCCCATCTCGGCGGCCATGAGGGCGGCGCCGAGGGCAGCCGATATCTGCGGTTCTTCGGGAACGAGAATCTTCGTTTGCATCAGCTTCCTGAGACCGGCAACCAGCCCCACATTCTTCGCCCCGCCGCCGGTCAGGACAATATCCGGTTCCGGCCCGAGCCGCTCAAGCAGGCTCTGAATCCGCCCGGCAAGAGCGTTGTTGACCCCGGCGAGGATATCCTCGACCTTCTCACCCTCGGCCAGCCGCGAAACAGCTTCCGTTTCGGCAAAAACGGCACAGCCGGTGTTGAAACTGACCGGGTTTTCCGATTTTAAGGAAAGCGGACCGATGTCCTCGAACCGTATCTGAAGAACGTGAGCAATCGTCTGAAAAAGCCGGCCGCTCCCTCCCGCACACCGCTCGCTGAGCACGAAATCGGTATTTCGCCCCACCGCATTCAGGCGTATCACCCGGGTGTACTGGCTGCCGACATCGATAACCGTCCTCGCGGAGGGAAACTCCGAATAGATGCCCCGGCTGGTGCAGGTGATATCGGTGAACGACCGGTTGGTAGCGATGACCGACGTCCCGCCATACCCCGTCGAGGAAACCCCGTAGATATTCCTCAACGATATCCCGGCCTTCTCCAGCGCCCGGCGTATTACTTCGTCGGAGGTCGCCCGGTAATTGCCGCCGGTGGGGATTACCGCGAAGGAGGCAAGCGTCCGCCCCTCCAGGACAACCGCCTTGGAGAACGCCGAACCGATATCGATTCCCAGGTAATACTCTTTCGCCATATCAGAAAAAACTGACTTCCTGTAACGGCTGGTTGCTTCTCTCCGGTAGTTCTCCCTTTTGAACCGCTTTCGCCACGATATCCCTGCCGGTCAGGGCGGCGCCGAGCGCTCCGGTCGCGAGCGGTTCATCCGGGACGATTATCGGCGTACTGAATTTTTCTTCGAGGAATTTCACCAGTCCGATATTCTTCGCCCCGCCGCCGGTAAAAACGATGTCCGGCTCGACTTTCAACCGGTTCACCATCCGGTACACCCGCGTGGCGATAGAGTCGAGAATCCCTGCCATAATATTGCCGACAGGAACGCCTCGCGAAAGAGCCGTAATCGCTTCCTGTTCGGCGAAGACGGTGCAGGTGCTGCTGATGGATGTCCGGCTCTCCGCTTTCAAGGCAAGCTCGCCGACCTCGTCGAGGCTGACCCCGAGGCTCTCAGCGGTAATCTCGATGAACCGGCCGGTCCCGGCGGCGCACTTATCGTTCATCACGAAATCCACCGCCCGCCCCTTTTCCAGCTTGATGCCCTTGGAGTCCTGCCCGCCGATATCGATGACCGTCCGGGCGGACGGAACAAGGTAACTGACCCCCCTCGCGTGACAGGTGATTTCCGTCACCTGCCGATCGGCGAACGGCACATTAATTCGCCCGTATCCGGTCGCCACCACGAAGGCTATATCTTCGAAAGAAATCCCGGCCTTGCTGAGAGCCTGCTGCATCACTTCGTGGGCAAGCTTCCGCTGCCGGGGGCTTGTCGGAACAATGTGCGAACTGAGAACGGCATCGTCACCGAGGATAACCACCTTGGTCATCCTCGAACCGATGTCTATCCCCGCAAAATAGTTGTTTTTCATATATCGTTAATCAATCCGGAAGTATCCGTTTCAGGCACGGTATACCTGTTGTTTAACGGAACAAATTACCCTTTAGAGACTGTCTGAAAATCCCTCTTCGGAAGTATTGAGCGAGGTAGACAATTCGGTTTCTCCCTTTCGTAAAGTCGCAGACTCGCGATTTATCGGAGGGAGATTAAGAGGGATTTATCATCATCTACGAATATATATAATCGTTCTTATTGTGCTATAAATACCTTTCTTAACAATATTAATGATTTCGGACAACCTCGACAATAAAACAATTACGCTTGCTTCGCTTGCTCGAGGCTCTCGATAAAGGCGTCTATCCGGGCGTGAGTATCCGCTTCGGAGTAGGAACTTATGTCAACTATATCGCTTTCCAGCACGAGCGAGGGGATATCGCGGTAGACCTTCTTCAGGGTATGGAGCTGCCAGATAAGGCCGGGGTGCCACGTCCGGCAGGAAAAAGCCTCGTGCATGACGACACCGTCGATATCGTACTTCTCGATGAAGTCGATGAGTTTTTCTACGTCCGGGTGCGACCCCGGCCGCTTCCGGGCGGCATCGTACCAGAAGGTCCAGTACTTCACCCAACGCCAGGCGATATGCTCGAGCGGGTCGTTGATTTTCGCTAAATCGATATCGAACTCCCGGATATCCTCGATAGTCCGGTAGGTCGTTTCCGCCGGGAAAACCGCTCCCCGGTCGTGAAAATAATCGAAATCGGAAAGGGCGAACCAGGAGGGCAGCCCCCCGCCCCAGAGCAGCCGGTACTTTTCGTCGGCAATGACGCCTTCTTTCCGGGCAATCTTCTCTTTCAGTTCCGCCCGCAGTTCGAGGAAGAAATCGTACGCCTCCCGCGTGCCCATCTGAAAGGCAATCGGTACCATCGTGTTCATGGCGTCGCCGGTATCCATCGGCGTCGGTTTCGCCCGCCGCAAATCGTAGGTATCCCATATCAGGCTCCAGGTCATATCGGTAATACCGACCAGTTCGCCGAGCTTATCCCAGTCCATCTTCTGCCCGGTATGTTTTTCCAGAAATTTCACCAGCCCCCGTAGCTGCTCGACGATGTACTTCACATAGTACGGTTCGACTTCCCGGGCATCGTAGTCGCTCTCGAACTGCGGCCAGGGCATGCCGACATCGTAGACCGGCACGTCCGGCATGTAGTGCTGGGCGGCCTGGTACCACTTGTTACGGGGATCACAGACAAGCTGCCCGCTGCCGAGCATCATGTCCGGCCGCGTCAGCCCTCCCCAGGGAGGGTTCGGCGGCATCTCGCCGTTCAGTTCGGCGCGCCAGATATCGAATCCCAGGTCGCAGAGGGCATAGGTACAGAGCGACCGTGAAAAGTTCTCCGCCTCGGCCTTTTCGAGGAACCGCTGGGCGTCCCGCTTGGCGGCACAGACGCCGGCGTAGTTCTCCGTCCATATCGGCACCACGTCCATGGCGTGGAGTATTTCATCGTAGGCGCAAACGATAAACGTGTACGCCACCGGTTTACCCTCTTCCTTCGCCCGCTGGGCGCGGGCGGTCAGTTCCCGGCTCATCCGACCGGCTTTCACCGCCGCTTCGGTTGCGTATCGTCTCTTTTTCTTCTCCTGAGTCATACAGCACCCCTTCAGGCAATCATTTCCAGAAACGCCTGTATCCTCGTCCGGAGCCGTCCGGCGGAAGACATGGCGTATTCATCTTCGATATAGAGAA
>CAYXEG010000162.1:0-6601 GCA_964463875.1 uncultured Dehalococcoidales bacterium | reverse complement strand
TTTGATTTGTATAGATTACTTCGCCTTCTGTTGACGAATGGCTCGTAAAAACGAAACAGAATCTTGACTCCTCGCTATACGCATCCGGTTAGACTATAATCATACTATGAGTGAAAAAGAAAACCTTCTGGGTGTTTTGATACAGTCGGGCATCGGGTCGCGGCGGAAGCTGGCGGCAGCGGTGATGGAGGGGAGGGTGACGGTGAACGGCGAGGTCGCCTCGAACCTGCGGCAGCCGGTAGACAGCCGGAAAGACCGGATAGCAGTCGATAGTAAAGAACTTCAGCGGCAGAAAGAGGAGTTCGTCTACCTGGTGCTGAACAAGCCGCCGGAGGTGCTTTCGGCGGTGAGTGACGACCGGGGGAGAGATACGGTAACCGGGTACATCCCGGAAAAATACCGGCATCTCCGGCTTTACCCGGTGGGCAGGCTGGATATGGATACGACCGGCCTGATTCTGCTGACGAACGACGGCGAGCTGACGAACCGGCTGACGCACCCGCGCTACGAGCTTGAGAAAGAATACCTGGCGGTACTCGATAAATCACTGACCAGCGACGAAATAAAGCGACTCGAACAGGGAATCGAACTCGAGGACGGCGTGACGGCGCCGGCGAAAGTGAAACGGACATCCGATACCTCGATAATCGGCTATACCATCGTTATTCATGAAGGGAAGAAACGCCAGGTGCGGCTGATGTTCCGGGCGCTGGGACGGCGGGTGCTGCGGTTAAAGCGGATACGGATGGGGAGGTTGACGCTGGAGAACCTGAAAGAGGGAGACGTCAGAGAGCTGACGGGCAGGGAAATCCGCCGTCTGTTTGACATAAAATAAGCCGATAAGGAGGTTATCCCTTATCGACCCTTTCATCATCTTTTTTCTTCCGGGAAACCTCGAGCGAGTAACCGAGGCCGGTCCATGTCTGGATAAGGTGGTTGTAGTCATTACCTTCAGCTTGCGTAGTGAGCTTTTCCCGGAGGTGATGGATATGCACCTTGAGGGAACTGGAGCTGCTGGCTGATTCCGCTCCCCAGATTATCTCGGCGAGGGTAGAATGCCGGACTACCTTGCCCGCATCCTTCATCAGGACATAGAGGATTTCGGATTCGGTGAGGGTCAGGTTCAGTTCCTTATCGTTAAGATAGAAGTGATTATGAATCGGCTCGTACTTAAGGTCACCGCGAATCAGGGGGGCTTTCTCGTGGTCCGAGAAGTGCCGGCGGGTCTTCGTCTTGACCCGGGCGAGGAGTTCCATCTTGCTGAAAGGTTTTGAGACGAAATCGTCGGCGCCCCACTCGAGGCATTTAATGACATCGCTTTCCTCGGTCATGGCGGTGAGAACGACAATCGGGACATTGGAAAAACTGCGTATCTGGCGGAGGACTTCGAAACCGCTGATATCAGGCAGGCCGATATCGAGAATCACCAAATCGGGTGATTCGGAATCCACCATCTCGATGCCTTCCAGCCCTTCTCCGGTCGAAACCAGCTCAACTCCCGGCCACCCCACCATGAACGAGAGGGTAATCGTATCAACGATTTCTTTATCGTCTTCAATAACCAGTATTTTCATTATTTCCTCTGTGACCTTTCCGGCGGCTGTGCTTTCAGTTTACTCGGAAAAGTATTGCAGCGCCAGTTTTATTTTATCTTCGAGGCTTGTGGTACCGGGGGGCAGGCTTGCCACCGCCCGGCTGGCTTCCGCTACCGTGTAGCCGAGTGAGGTAAGGGCTGAAATGACTTCGGCGTTATCGCGAACGACACCGGCATCGGGTATCGAAATCAAATCCGAGCTTATTTTGTCTTTCAGTTCAAGAACGAGGCGATTGGCGGTTTTTTTTCCGATACCGGGAATAGCGGTCAGGAGGGTAATATTTTCAGAAACAATCGCCGAGCTTAATTGTTCGACGCTCATTGAGGACAGCATGGTGAGGGCAAGTTTCGGGCCGAGGCCGGAGACGCTGGTGAGAATCCGGAACAGCTCGAGTTCGCTTTCATGGGCGAATCCGTAGAGCGCCAGGCTGTCTTCCCGAACAATCATCTGGGTGAGGAGGGTGGTTTCGCGGCCGATTGCCCCGAGGTTCGAGAGGGTCGAGGTGGCGATATTGACCAGGAAGCCGACGCCGTTGACGTTAATGACGGCGGCGTTTCCGGTTATTTTTTCAAGTTTTCCTTTCAGGCTGGCAATCATGGGTTGCTCCGGTTTACCTTTCTGTGAGAAGTCGGTTGAGGTGGGTTTCGCCGACGTGGCAGAGGGCCACCGCCAGGGCGTCAGCGGCGTCATGAGGCCGGGGAACGCTGTCCAGCCCCAGCTGGAGCCTGACCATTTCCTGAATCTGTTCTTTGGAGCTGGCTCCATAGCTGGCGACCCGCTGTTTTATCTGGGCCGGGGTGTATTCGCAGGCGGTAAGGTCGTGATTTGCTGCCGCCAGGATGGCGATTGCCTGTGCCCGGCCTATGGCGAAGGCGGACTTGACGTTTTTAGCGACGAAGGGCTGTTCGACGGCGATGGCATCCGGCTTGTAGCGTTCTATGATATCGGAAAGATTCCTGAATAAAAACGATAAACGCTCTCCGATGGGAGAGCGTGATGAAGTACTGATGACACCGCAGTCGATATAGACAGAATCACTACCATCGCATTGTATCAAGCCATAACCCATGGCGATGGTGCCGGGATCAATGCCCAAGACAATCATAATGGCAACTATTCATCTTTCTTAACGAGATTATCCTTCGTACTGTTCAAGTATCTCGTCGGTAAAGTTTATATTACTGGAAACGGACTGGATGTCATCCAGTTCCTCCAGTTTGTTCAACAGTTTCAGGTTCTGGAGAGCTTGTTTTTCTTCGAGGTCGAGGGTGGTTATCGGAAACATGGCTACCTCGGATGATTCGATGGTAAAGCCGGCTTTCTGGAGGGCCTCGCGGGCTTTCATGAACTCTTCCGGTCTGGTATACACTTCGATAGTGTTGCCTTCGATTTTGACATCTTCGGCACCGGCATCGATTATCTGGAGAAGCAGTTCTTCCGGGTCCTGGTCGCCGGCATCGACGTTAATTAACCCTTTGGATTCGAAGAGCCAGGCGACGCAGCCGCTTTCGCCCATATTTCCGCCGCTGCGGGAGAAGAGGTTTCTTACTTCCTGGACGGTACGGTTACGGTTATCGGTGAGGGCATGGACAAGGATAGCGGCACCACCGGGGCCGTAGCCCTCGAGGGTGAGTTCGGTAAGGGTTGCGCCTTCCGTCTCTCCGGCGCCGCGCTTGACAGCCCGTTCGATATTATCGACCGGCATGTTGGCATCACGGGCTTTCTGGATAGCGAGCCTGAGGCGGAAATTCATTTCCGGATTCGAACCGCCACCCTGTCTGACAGAGACGATAATTTCCCGGGTGAGTTTGGTGAAGAGCTGACCGCGGCGCTGGTCGGCAACACCTTTCTGGTGTTTGATAGTCGCCCACTTAGAATGCCCTGACATCGTTGTTTCTCCTGAGGAAAGAATACAATTCCGTGATTAATTCTAGCATGAATGAAGATAACGGTAAAGTAAAAAATTGGAAAAAACGAGGGTAGCGGGGAAGGTGTAACAAGGGAAACCATTGTCCGGATTATTGATTGACATATATGAAAAGCAACGATTACAATCAATTGATACGGAGGCAGGAACGATGTCACTGAAAGCGGTACTTTTAGCAGCGGGCGAAGGCAGCCGGATGCGGCCGTTGACAAGCAATCGGCCGAAAGTCATGCTGCCGATAGCCGGCAAGCCCATGCTCGAACACCTGATAATCGAGATGAAGAAAGCGGGGGTGAAGGAATGCATCCTCGTGACCGGGTATCATGAAGAACAGATAACCGGTTATTTCGGCGGGGGCGAGAAATGGGGCATGAAGATACGCTACTGCCATCAGCCGGAGAGGCGGGGCACGGCCGATGCCATCAGGAGCGCGGAAAATGCCATCGACGACAAGTTCCTGGTGGCGAACGGGGACATCATCATCGACCATCAGGATATCGCTGCAATAGCCTCGGGAGCGACGACGACAATCGGTTGTTTCGAGGTGGAAAAAACCGAGGGGCTGGGGATACTGGAGACCGATGGCGACCGGGTAATCCGGGTACTTGAGAAAACAGCCAATCCGCCGACGAAGCTGGCGAACGCCGGGCTGTATCTTTTCACGCCGGACATCTTCAAAGCGATTGCAGAAACCCCGCTTTCCGAGCGGGGTGAGTATGAGATAACGAAGTCGTTACAGATGATAATCGATACCGGAAACAGGGTTACCTGGCGGAAAATCGAACGATGGCTGGATGCCAGTTATCCCTGGGACCTGCTGACGGCGAACGAATACCTGATGAAATCGATGAAAGCCTTTGTCGGAGGGGAGATAGAAGAAGGAGCGGTCATTAAAGGCGAGGTCAGTCTGGGGAAAGGCAGTGTGATACGGGCGGGGTCGTACATCATCGGGCCGGTGACAATCGGGGAGAACTGTGAAATCGGGCCGAACTGTTATTTACGGCCGTCGACGGCAATCGGGAACGGCTGCCACGTGGGGGCTTCGGTGGAAATCAAGAATTCAATCATCATGAACGGGAGTAAGGTGCCTCATCTGACGTACGTCGGCGACAGCGTAATCGGGGAGGGGTGCAACCTAGGGGCGGGCACCAAGGTTGCAAATCTTAAACTGGACAAGAAAGATATAACAGTCGGGGACAAAGCGACCGGGCGAAGGAAGCTGGGGGTTATCATGGGGGATAACGTCCAGACCGGTATCAATTCGTCGATAAACGTCGGGACGACGATAGGCAGCGGCAGTTTTATCGGACCGGGAAGCCTGGCCAGCGGGGTCATACCGGATGGTTCGAAGGTATTCCAGTTCAACCGGGGTCAGCGGGCGAAAGCACACGAGTGAACAGCGGCGGCGTCTGGCAAACAAGTGCATGTAAGAAACGTTAGACGCATCCACGGGCAACTGCTATTTCTAAGTATATATACCTATTTTCATTCAGTACTCCTTTCACGTGAAACCACCTGAAAATAGGCGTATCTGCGCATTAATGAATAGGGTTTGACACCTAAGAGTTTGATTGACTTCACAACAGCCGTATACTATACTAATTTCGATACTGAGGCAGTGAAATCAAGGGTGGTTTTTCAGACAACGGTCCAACGAAAATTCTCTATTCCCGAGAATCATATTGTACCTTTCAGCCCGATACGGGCATGGCAGATTAACAATCCAGGAGAAGGCAGTACCGGGGTGGCTGCCGGACGTTGAAACACCGGATTTCTCCGAAGACGGGGGAACGTGTTAATAAAACAGAAATACAATTAAGGAGGTAGTATGGCGTACAACGCGACCAAGATGCAGGACTGGCAAATATCCGAAGCGGCAGAAGTTAACATGCCGACGCCGGATGAATGGCGAGAGAAGCTGAGCCTGCAAAAAGACGAGGTTCTTCCCTATGGGAGAATCGCAAAACTGGACTTTCTCAAAATAATTGACAGGCTTCAGAACAGGCCGGATGGCAAGTACATCGAAGTTACCGCAATCACTCCTACTCCGCTCGGTGAAGGCAAGAGCACGACATCCTGCGGTTTAATCGAGGGCCTGGGGAAACGCGGTTACAATGTCGGTGGCGCGCTGCGTCAGCCGTCAGGCGGCCCGACAATGAATATCAAAGGTACGGCAGCCGGTGGCGGAAACTCCCTCCTTATTCCGATGACCGAGTTCTCGATGGGCCTGACGGGCGATATCAACGATATCATGAACGCACACAATTTGGCGATGGTTGCGCTGACCTCCAGGATGCAGCACGAGAGAAACTACGATGACGAGCGGCTTCAGAAACTGACCAGGATGCGCCGCCTCGACGTCGACCCGACCAGGGTTGAAATGGGCTGGATTATCGATTTCTGCGCCCAGTCCCTCCGTAACATCATCATCGGTTTAGGCGGCAAGATGGACGGCTTCCTGATGCAGTCCAAGTTCGGTATTGCCGTCAGCTCCGAACTGATGGCGATGCTGGCAATCGTTACCGACCTTGCCGACCTTCGCAAGAGAATGGATGAAATCACGGTTGCTTACGACAAAAAAGGCAACCCGGTAACGACCGGTGACCTTGAAGTCGGCGGCGCCATGACCGCCTGGATGAAGAACACCATCAACCCGACCCTGATGTGCACGGCCGAATATCAGCCCTGCCTGGTCCATGCCGGGCCGTTCGCCAATATCGCAGTCGGCCAGTCGTCGATTATCGCCGACAGAATCGGCCTCAAGATGTTCGATTACCATGTCACCGAGAGCGGATTCGCGGCGGACATAGGTTTCGAAAAATTCTGGAATGTAAAATGCCGCTACAGCGGACTGAAACCGCATGTTTCAGTACTTACCACCACTGTCCGGGCACTGAAGGTGCATGGTGGCGGCCCGAGGGTTGTTGCCGGCCTGAAACTGCCTGAAGAGTACACCAAAGAGAATGTCGGACTGGTCGAAGCCGGCCTGCCGAACATGCTCCACTTCATCAATGTCATCAGAAAATCCGGTATCAATCCGGTTGTCTGTATTAATTCATTCCATACCGATACGAAAGAA
>CAYXEG010000161.1:0-6772 GCA_964463875.1 uncultured Dehalococcoidales bacterium | reverse complement strand
GTGACGGTGCTACCGCCGCCGTGTTCGCCGGACAGTATCTCAGCGAACAGTAAGCATCAGGGTTGCTGTTTTCAAGGGAACCATTCCCCGGAAGGCTATTCTTCCGGGGTTTCTTTTTCATTCGCAGCTTCAGGCGCAGCTCCAGCCTCAACCGGAGCTTCTTCCTTCTCGGCGTGTCTGACGCTGATTTTAGCGATGAGCTGTTCGGGATGATTGAGAACGGTCACACCCTTACCGGGAACGATATCCGATACGAAAATCGAATCCTCAGCTTCCGCGAGGCTGCTGATATCGACATTGAGATGGCTCGGAATCGCATCCGGCAGGCATTCCACAGTGACAATGTTCATCTCATGGGCAAGGAAATTTTCCTTCAATTTCAGAGCCGGGGCTTCACCGACCAGGACGAGGGGAACTTCGACCTTCAGTTTTTCTTCCATTCGAATCTGATAAAAATCGACATGGAGCAGGTCGTGGGTGCGGGGTTCCCTCTGGATTTCCCTGACCATGACATTCCGGGCTTTTTCGTCATTATCAATTTTCAGGCTGATGATGCCGGTTGTACCGGCCTGGGCGAGGGTTCTTCTCAACTCACTGGTATCGCACTGGACAGGCATCGGGTCGATGCCATGGCCGAAGACATGCGCCGGTGTCAGTCCCTTAGCGCGCAGCGTTTTAACTTTTTTACCTTTGATTTCTCGTGTATTTGCAGTAAGTTCCATTCCTTTTATCCACCTTCCGGTCATTTCAGACGCTTGTATTATAGCAGATTAGTCTGTAATTGCCTACAGACAGGCTCAGAAGGGATAGAAACCGGATTAACCCAGACTGTCAAGATATTCCTTCAGCATCAGAAGCGCGGCTTCAGCGGCCGCCTGTTTCTTTTCCAGCCGGTTTCCCTCGAAAATATGTTTTTCGGTGAGGGTCGTCTCGCCGCAGGAAAGGCCGAGGTAGAAAAGACCTTCCGGTTTATCGGGAGTCGCCCCGCCCGGCCCGGCGATGCCGGTATCGGCGATACAGATATCGACGTTCAGCGCCTTCCGCCCGCCGGCGGCCATTTCCCCGGCTGTCTGGGAACTGACCGCGCCGTACCGGTCCAGCGTCTCCTTTTTCACCCCGGCAAGGCGCATTTTTACGGCGTTGCTGTATGAGGTAATAGAACCCTGGTAGTAGTCAGAGGAGCCGGCGATGTTGGTGATGCGGTGGCTAATCAGGCCGCCGGTGGCCGATTCAACGGCGCCGAGCGTCATGTTTTTCCGCCGGAGGATATCCCCGATTTGCTCTTCGATAGTGGACATGATACATCTTCCGTTCTCAACAGACGGCAGGTTTATCTGGTTCTGGTTGATGAAAGCAAGAAACGGGGATTGAAAAATACTAATTTCCCTTAACCCCCTTAACAAAAGGGGGAATGGACTGCCCTGATTCTCGTCAATACACAACCAAAACAAACAGCGTCTGTACGTTTTTTATTGATTATAGTGCAGCATAGGATTAAAATAAAACAGATAATTTTTCCCTGACGGAGGTAATCATGGCAATTCTTTCATGGATTCTCGGCAGCCTGAGCGGCCTGAGCGGGATTTTGGCGTTACTGATAGCAACCGAAGCGATTCCGGAACTGGCGAATCTGCCGGCAGCAATGACGGCTGAATTCTGGCTGCTGCTGGCGATACTGCTTATGCTGGCCTGCCTGGCCACGCTGCGGTCGCCGTCCGGTTCCGGTTACTAACAGATTCTATAATACGGTAATACACCACAAAAAAACTCCCGGGAGGAGGGGATATTCCCGGGAGTTTTTCTTATGTTCAGGGTATTGTACGGTTTTTTATTTTGTGGCTCTCCGGCGGCGAACCAGCCAGATGACAACACCGCCGATTATCAGCCAGACGGGGCTGAAGATACCAATCCAAATCAGGGCATTCAGAAGGCCGCGTCCGAACGATGCCAGCCCGTTCCAGGCGTTTCCGGCAGTCCTTCCGGCATTCCAGCCGGGCAGGACCTGTACGTAATATTCACGTTTGATGGTCTCTGTGCTGCCCCGGTCGTCGGTAATTGTCAGCGAGACGTCGTAGTACCCGTCGTTCCGGTAGGAGTGAGTCGGGCTTACCTCGGTGCTCGTTTCTCCGTCACCGAAATCCCAGAGGTAGCTGTAGGGAGAAAATCCGCCGGATATCCGGCTGACGGTGAACTCTAATTTCTCACCGGCTTTGACGCCCATTCGCTTGTTGGCGCTGAACTCGAAGTAAATGGTCGATTCCTGAAGTTCGGCGTAGATAATCGAGTGCGATGACGTTTTCTCAAGGTATTCCATGCGGGCTTCGGTCTGTTTTATCTGCCCTTCGATATTCGTCAGTTCCTGCTGGACTTCGAGGGTTTCCTTAACGGAACTGGCCCTGTCGAACAACTCGAGAAGTTTATCCCGGGTAGCCTGAAGGTTTTCCAGGCTGGCATCCAGTTCGACATATTCCTCGGTGACATCCTGGGCCGAGGTGTTTTCGTAGGTCACTTCGACAGCCATTCCCCGGAGAACCCGGAGAGCGGAGTCGAAATTTTCTGCCAGGACGCGGAAACTGACGCTGCCGGCGAGTTTATCGCCGTTTTTCCACATCGCTGAAGAAACGACATAACCGCCGAAGGTATCGGCGTAGCCGGTAATGGTCTCGATAGCCGCCGTAACATCCTCGACGACCAGCGAAATATTACCGGTGCGGACAATCATCCGGTCGATGGTACCATCGCCTGTTCCGGTATCGGCCGCCGTAACCGAAGAACCCTTATAGGCTTCCTGTTCATCGGAATATTTAACGTCGTAACCGTCATCCCTGTCGTAACCGGGCGAAGGAGCCGATGCGGTCATGTGAGCGTTACCCCCCTCGATATCCGGAGAAGAGATAACGATACCTTCACCAAGTGATGTCTCGGACCTTCCGGAACAGGACGCGATGCCGGTAACCAGAAGAATCAGTACCATAACGATTGATAGAACAAGCTTTTTCATAGTACCTCCTGTCATTCCGCTCTGTACTATCTACTATAACGCTTCAAAAAAGAAAAGGATAGGTGACTATAACAAAATTTTTCCATAGGTACCTGATGTTTTATCGCCCTGAATGCTGTAGAATAACATATACTGAAAGGATTTTCCTTTCCCGCACAGGAGCGACATTGGGCGATCCGTACTATATATTTTATCAATCGGCCATGGCTCTTTCTCTGGCCGCTTCGGTGGTCGTGATTGCCCTGACCTGGCAGCATCGGAAAACGAACGGTTCGCTGGCCATGATTGCCCTTGTCGTCGCCACCTTTGTCTGGACGCTCGGATTTCTGCTCGAGTCGCATAGTTCCACTCTTGAAGGGCAGATGCTTTTCAACAATATCGGGTATCTCGGGTCGCTGAGCGTCCCGGTCGCCTTACTGGTCTTTTCCGTTAACTACACGAGCGAGAGCAAATATTTCTTCGGATGGAGGAACGTCCTCCTGAGCATTCCCCCGGCGATTTTCACGATACTGATATGGACGAATCCATATCATCACCTTATCTGGTATGACACGTTTCTGACAACATCCGGCCCGTTTACCATAACCAGTAAAACCTACGGGGTGATTTTCTGGATAATGTTCACCTGGAATTACTCTCTCGTTTTAACAGCCGCTGGTTTTTTGGTACGACGTCTGTTCGTGGGAGCGCCGCTTTACACCAGGCAAGCCGTATCACTCATCGTCGCTGTATGTCTTCCCCTGCTCTGGAACATTATTTATGTATTCAACCTTGTGCCGATTCCCCGGAAAGACCTGACGCCGGTCATGTTCACTTTCTCCGGCCTGATACTGGTCTATGGCTTTATGCGCCTCCGGTTGTTCGTGGCGGTACCGTTCGCGCGGAAATTTGTCATTAAGCAAATGCTCGAGGGAATACTCGCTTTCGATTCACACAACCAGCTTATCGAGGCAAACCCGGCAGCATTGAAAATACTGGGATTAACCCATGACGTCATCGGCAGCGAAGCTGGCCTGTTACCGGATAACACCGGTATACTGAACATACTGATATCAAATGGTTTTACCGGCACCGAAGTAACATTTTCCGTAGCAGGAGCAGAAAAAACCTACGATATCGAAGTGGCACCCATGAATACGGAAAGCAGCACGAAAGTCGGAAACCTGGTGATTCTGCGTGACATCACGGACAGAAAAGAGATGCAGGAACAACTCATATCGCAGGACAGGCTCGTGTCTATCGGCGAACTGACGTCCGGAGTGGCTCACGAAATCAACAATCCCCTGACCGTTATCAAAGGGTTCATGGAACTCCTGATGCGGCGGAACCTGCCTGATGATGTCAAGGCAGACATTCGTATCGTCAATGGCGAAGTGGACCGGGCTGCCAGGATAGTCTCGAATCTGCTGACCTTCGCCCGGAAGCAGCCGGAGGAGAAAGGGCCGGTCGACGTCAATGACGCAATTATAAAGACGCTCGAGTTGCGGGAGTATGAGCAATCGATCAACAACACCCGTACCGAACTGCACCTGGCGCCGGGTCTGCCGAAGGTGAAAGGCTCCGAGCAGCAGTTACGCCAGGTATTCCTGAATCTGATGATAAACGCCGAGTATTTTATGACGGCAGCCCGTCGGCAGGGCACATTGAAGATATACACGGAAACGGCGGGGAACTCTGTCCGCATCCTTTTCAGCGACAACGGCCCGGGCATTCCGCCGGGCGACCTCAAGCGGATATTCAATCCGTTCTTCACCACCAAGGAAGTCGGAAAAGGCACCGGACTCGGGTTAAGCATCTGTCACGGTATCATCACCGAACATGAAGGAAAAATCTGGGCGGAAAACGCCCCGGGGGGAGGCGCGAACTTTATCGTAACCCTGCCGATATACCTGAAAGAGCCGCCGGCTTCGCCGGTTTAGAGCGACGACCAGGCTATTTCTTCATTCCATGCCGGGCAAACGGGAAAATCACAGCGTTGCCGAAAAGCACCCGGAGGACATTCGTCTGCGGCACCCTTCGCACCTCGAGAATCAGCCTGACCATGCAAATCACGACCCCGGCACGGGCAATCCCTGACAGCAGGAACATGGTCTGGAGCTGGTAATTGAAAATCAGCGGTACGTGGAGCGCCAGAACGCCCCCCAGCAGCGAGCCGAGGCAGCTTGCCACGCCGTTGGTGGCGTTGAAAACAGCGATGTACTTCGACCGGTTTTCCGGTTCGGCGGCGTCATAGACAAAATTCGTCGTCGCCAGGGTAAAGCCGGACCAGGCAATTCCGGCGAACGCCTGCACTCCCATGATATAAAACGGATTGGCGTTCAGCAGCCAGGCAAGGGGGATTACCGGCATCAGGCAGGAGGCAATCCGCATGATTTTCACGTTACCGAAACGGTCGGCGCGCCGCCCCCAGAAGGTCTGGAAGGCGAGGTTGGCAACGGCGTTCGCCGAGGTGCAGAACATAAAGGTAACGTAACTGAATTCCAGGTCGCGCAGCATATAGACGGCAAAAAACGGCCCGGACAGGGCTACGGCAAAACTCATCAGGGCGACGTACAGGGTAAACTTGCCGAGGTTCAGCGAACCGATATTCCGGACGATATCGATGATTCTCCGGCTTTTTTCGTTGGCCGACTGGCTTTCCGGTTCGTACATAGTGGAGAGAAAGTAGAAAGAAAGCAGCCGGAACAGGGTTGCCGCGCCGAAGAGGACAGCAAAGCCGAGAAAAACCTCGCCCTTGAATATCTCGAGGACACCGCCGGCGATAAAGGAAAATACCAAACCGACGAGGCCGACCGTCCGGGCACGGAAGCTGAAATACCGGCCGCGAATCCGCATCGGCACGAGATCAGCCATCATGCTGCCCCAGGCGGGATTGCCAAGGGCGCCGAAAATGCCGCTCAGGGTTACGAGGGCGATGAGCCACCAGGTCTTTGCATCCGGAATGACGAAGGGGATAAGGAGAATCGGAATCCAGAGCAGGGCATGGACGAAGACAACCGGAAGAATCAACCCCTTCCGGCTGCCGGCTTTTTCGGTCAGGTTCGGGGCGGCAAGTTGAGAAAGAGCCATGAGCAAATTTGGGATGCTCGCCAGTAAGCCAATCTGAAAGGTTGTCGCTTTCAGGGCGAGGGCAAACGGGGTGATATAGTTCTGGGTAAGGCCGGCCATGGCGGAAAAGGCCGCACCATCGAGCGTTGCCGCTTTCAGGCTCTTTTTTACCCGACGCCGCGGATAAGGTATGGTCATATTCAGTTTTTGCCTGTGCTGTCAGCCTGGCGTCGGCATAGAAAAACCTTAGCAGTAACCTGAGTTGCTAAGGCTTACAGTACGCTCACTGCCCATAATGAACAGCCAGAATACTCCGGTTTTTGTGTATTTTTGTTGTCTTTAATTAAATTCTATATCCGGCATTCCGCCCTGTCAATATACGAAGGTGGCAGAAACGAGAGGAAAAAAGGCTCATGTTTTTACACATTTCAGAGGTTGCGGGCCCGGTGTTTTTAACGAAGGAGTAAGCATCATCCCCGGCGTTATGCTTGCATATACCATAGTCACAGGATATAATGAAATCGAAAAACAGAGGCGGTTTTACCCTGTGAGGGGCGACGTAGCCAAGCGGCAAGGCAGAGGTCTGCAAAACCTCCATCACCGGTTCGAATCCGGTCGTCGCCTCCAATACGATCCTTCTTCGCCGCACTCCCGCCAAGGCGCGGCTTGCCGAAGCAGTCTCAGGCGCTCGTCTCTCTGCGCTGTGCCGGCCAGTCAAGACCT
>CAYXEG010000160.1:0-7341 GCA_964463875.1 uncultured Dehalococcoidales bacterium | reverse complement strand
GTAGCCGTCCAGTTCCGGTTCGACTTCATCGGCCCGCCTGCCCCGCAGGTCGAGTTCGCCCCGAACTCTCGGCATATCAGGCACACGAACCGTTGGCTCGGAACGCCTGGGAGCCGAACCGGATTCAGCCCGGACTTTCCTGACACCTTCCAGCCCGACTTTCAGCTTCAACTGGCCTGACTGGACCTCGATTTCACGGCTCTTTTCGTAAATTTTCAGGGCTTTCCCGTGAAGGTCGATACCTTCGAGGTAAACCCGGTCGCCTTCCCGGATAACATCGTCGTCGATGGCCGGCATCGATTTCAGCGACCATTCGTCGCTTTCGAGCTTCGCCCGGGTTTCGGCAAGGGTTTTCCGGGCGGCCTCGGCGGCCTCGGCGGTTTTTTGTTTCCGCAACTCGGTTCCGGCTCTCCTGATTTCCCGGTGAAGTTCGGCGGCTTCACGAACGATTTTGTCCCGCTCTTCCTGCATTATCCGCCGTTCGGTTTCCCTGACTTCCTCAAGTTTCCTTTCCAGTTCGGTGTCTTTCCGCCGGATATCGAGGCTGTCCTTTTCTATCTGCCGCCGGATTTCGACGACCTTTTCCTTTTCCGCCATGATATCGGAAAGAGCCTCGTTAAGGTCGAGTTCGCCCTTCGAGAGCATATTCCGGGCGTTTTCGATGATTTCCGGAGGCACCCCCAGACGTCCGGCAGTTGCTAAAGCGTTACTGCCGCCGGGAATCCCGAGGGTAATCCGGTAGGTGGGCGCGAGGGTTACCGGGTCGAAATCGAAGGAGGCGTTCTGCATCCCTTCGGTCTGATGGGCGAATACCTTCAAATCGCTGTAGTGGGTGGTAGCGATGGTAATAATTTTCTTCGAGAGGAAATGGAGCAGTACCGAACGGGCCAGCGCCGAGCCTTCGGCAGGGTCGGTGGCGGTACCGAGTTCATCGAGCAGCACCAGGCTTCGCGGGGTGGCGTGTTGTATGATGCGGACGATATTTCCGATATGCCAACTGAAGCTGGAGAGGGTTTGCTCGATGCTCTGTTCGTCACCGATATCGGCAAAGATACCGTCGAAGACCGGCAGCCGTGTTTCCGGAGCGGCGGGAATCGGCATGCCCGCTTGAACCATCAGGCTCATCAGGCCGATTGTTTTCATGGCGACCGTCTTTCCGCCGGTATTGGGGCCGGTGATTATCAGGGAGGTATACTCTTTACCGACCTCGATAGAGAGCGGCACGGCATTCTTTCCCAGCAGGGGATGGCGGGCCTCGACCAGCCGGACAAAGGCGAAAGCATCACCGTTACGGTTCTCAGTGAAATCGATAATCTGCGGACAGGCGGCTTTGGATGCCCGGGCGTATTTCGCCTTGGCGAGGGTGACATCGAGTTTCGCCAGGAGGGAAATACCGTGCTGTATTTCCGGATTGTTGACCCCGACCGTACCGCTGAGTTCACGGAGGATTCTTTCGACTTCGTAGCGTTCCTCGGTGACCAGTTCCCGCACCTCGTTACCCATCTCGATGGTTTCCCATGGCTCGACGAAGACGGTGGCGCCGGTATTCGAGACATCGTGGGTGATGCCCTGGATATCCCGCCTCATTTCGTTTTTCACCGGGATAACGTAGCGGCCTTCCCGCTCGGTAATAATCGGTTCCTGGACAACTTTCAGAACGCCCGGCTCGCGGATAATCGATTCCAGTTTCTGCCGCAATGACTGACGGGTATCCCGAAGCCTTCGCCTGACGGAAGAGAGTTTTACCGAAGCCCGGTCAAGCACCTCGCCGCCGGGAGAGATACAGTGGGTTATCTGTTTTTCCAGGTCGGGCAAGGGTTTTATGTCTTTGGCTATTTCCCAGAGGAGAGGCACCTCGCCGACGACCATGGCCAGACTGGTACGGACCTGGCGGAGGACGGAGAGGGTCTGCTGTATCTCCGTCAGTTTCTGCGGTTCGAGTATTTTCCCGAGGGCGGCCATCTCGACCGGTTCGCGGATATCGTGGGCGTCGCCGAGGGAGAACTCACGGTTCACGGAGAGCAGGTAGATTGCCTCTTCGGCTTCTTTCAGCAGCCGGGTTACCTCATCGTAATCCGCCGAAGGCATGAGTTCCTCGGCCAGTTCATGCCCGGCAGGAAAGGAGGTATACCAGGCCAGCATGCTCCGGATACGGGGAAACTCCAGTATTTGAAGGCTTTTCTCATCCATAACAAATCACCAAATGATTATAACACGGGATGTCAAAAGTAAAAGAGAATCAGCAATAAAAGTGGGAATACTTCATCAATTATGGCGATAAAAATCCCTTCAGCATCCGGGAAATGCGGAGGGTCAGCCAGGCGCGCTCCACTGAGTCGTTCTTGTTATCGGTGCCGGTTTTCCCGTCGTATGACTGTTTCCACAGGCCGTCGGCCGGCTGATTTTCGAGAAACCAGGTAAGGCCTTTACTGATATCCGGGTCATCGGCGGGAGAACCCAGCCGGCGCAGCGACTCCAGCGAGGTCAGCAGATTCGGCCACCAGTGGACGAAGCGGGTCCAGTACGAAGCGTTCCGGTAGGAGGAATAGACATCCGGTTTGAAGAAACGCGATTTCAAAAAAACCGCTGCTGCCCGGATTTCTTCGGATTTCCGGTACGCCGGGTGCCTCGAAAACGCCCGCAGCACCATATCGGTCCAGTTATGGGAAAACGGCTGCGAACGGTCAGGCTCGACCGGTTCGGCATACAGACCGGTGAGACGATTCATCGTTTTTCCGTCGAAATACCGGGTGAGAATGGGGATCGTCCACCCGCCGTCATCCTGCCGCATGGAAAGCAGCCAGTTCAAACCGGTTTCCACGCGGGGGTCTTCGGCAAAGCCTGCCTGTATCAGGAGCGAGAGGACATAGCCGGTGTAGTAGGTGGCGTACTGGTTGGCGATAAGCCCGCGGATATCACCCTCGTCAGTCTGGAAGGAAAAGAGGAATTCGGCGGCATTTTCGATTACTTCGGAGTCATGATCGAACTCATATTTTTCAACGAGGGTCCGGAACGACTTGAAGGTAGCCACCAGGTCTGTATGGTTCTTCGGGTAAACCTCCGATTTACTCACCGGTCCCTTCCATGAACCGTCCGGCTGCTGTCTGCCGGTAATCCTCCGTACTTCCGGCAGGTTTCTGATTTTTTCCGCAGGCGGTACCGGTTCATCGAAGAGGTCGCGGCGTGAAAAGTACAGGACAGCCGGATTGCTGCATTTCAACAGCCCGCCGACCGCCCGTTCCAGGCATTCTTTAAACCGGTCTTCCATGCCGCTACCTTAGGTTTTCTATTTTTATCGGTTTGATATCGTCGGCCGGTTCGAAATCGAACACCTTCCCGTAGAAATACAGCTCGGCCTCGAGAGCGCGCTTGATATTCTCGGCCTTCCTGAATCCGTGCTGCTCGCCTTCGAAGAGAAGGTAAGCGACCGGTATCTTCTTGGCGCGAAGGGCGTTGACCATCATTTCCGCCTGTGACGGGGGTACCACTTTATCCTCTTCACCCTGAAAGAAGATAACCGGGCAGGAAAGGTTTTCGACGGCATGAATCGGCGAGCGCTGGAGGTAGAGTTCTTTCTGTTCGGGGTAGGGGCCGACGATGCGGTCGAGGTAGCGCGACTCGAACTTGTGGGTATCTTTGGCGAGGGCTTCGAGGTCGCTGATGCCGTAGTAGCTGGCGCCCGCCCGGAAAACGTAACGGAAAGTCAGGGCTGCCAGGGTGGTATACCCGCCGGCGCTGCCGCCGCGAATAGCCGTCCGGTTGCCGTCCACTTCCCGCCGCCGTATCAGGTAGCGGGCGCAGTTGCAGCAGTCATCGATATCGACCACGCCCCAGTTCCCGTCAAGCCGCTGCCGGTATTCCCGTCCGTAGCCGGTACTGCCGCCATAATTGACGTCGGCAACGGCGAATCCCCGGCTGGTCCAGAACTGCACCGAAAGGCTGAAGGTCGAATCGGTGGCGCCGGTCGGCCCGCCGTGGCTCATTACCATCAGGGGCGGTTTTTCGGTGACCGGGGCGGCGAAGCGCGGATTCTTCGGGCGGTAATAGAGGGCATGGGCTTTTAAACCGCCGGCAACGGGGAACTCAATCGGTTCCGGAACCGAGACGTATTCCGGAGCAAGTTCGATATCGGTCGACCGTTTCAGCACGGTAATTTCATTCGTTTCAAGGTCAATTTTGACGATACGGGACGATTCGGTCGGCGAACCCGTCAGCAGGACGGCAAAGCCTTTCCCCGCCCGGACGCAGGATATCGAGGTATACGGAATAGTGATGACCGTCAGTTTCCGGGTTTCGGTATCGATACTCCCGAGGTATGACTTTCCGTCCTGTTGCCAGGTGCAGAGAATCCGTTTTTCCGATTCGAAAGAATAGGCTGACTGCCCGAACACCCAGTGGGGGTAGCCGAATTCGGCGTCAATCGGATAGATTTTTTCCGGGCCGTTTTCCGTCCAGCGGTACAGGTTCAGCCAGCCGGTTTTCTCGGAAATAAAGTAGAGCCGGCCTTCCGGCGAAAACTCCGGCTGGAGGACGGCATCGTTTCTGCCGCCGACCAGCCTGACAGAATTCGTCACCGCGCCATGCTCGTTAAACTCACCTTGCCATAGCTCGGTATAATCCCAGGGCATGTTCGGGTGATTCCAGGTCAACCAGACCAGTTTCTTTCCGTCAGGGCTGAGCCTGGGAGACGCATAGAAATCATTTCCTGAAATCAAACGTGTAATATTACCGGTGCCGATATCCACCGCGCCGATGAAGTTTTCCGGTTCCCGGTCATTGTGCGAATGGTCCTCGCAGACGCAGATAAGGCGGTTACGGGAACGGTCGAGGCGTCCGTCAGCGTACCTCATTCCGTTCTCGGAGGTCACCGGAACGGGAAATGAGCCGGTTGTCTGGCGGTAGAGGCACTGGTCGGCAAAATTCGAGAAGTAGACAGTGCCTTTATCGACCAGGAAAGCGCCACCGCCGTATTCATGAACCCGGGTCCGGGCATTAAAGGGAGCCGGGTTGACATCGGTTTCAAAAGCGTGGGGAGAGCGCCGGACAATGACGTTCCGGCCGTTTTCCGAGGGCCGCATTTCGACCCAGTAGATATCGTTGCCGTCGATTTCAATCTGGGAGCCGAGGCTAATTGCTGATGACGAAACCAGTTCCGGGGTAATTGCAGATTCCCACGTACCATATCCGGCTATCATTTTCTCAGCCATACTCGCACCTGCATACAGATATTCAGTATTCAGCTATTATACTACCAACCGGATACCCTGTAAGTAAATGCCGGAAGAATTTTCACCGTTCAGCTTCCCGTGGAATTGTAGTGCCGGACGCCGAATTTCCAGGCGAGGAACGAGAGGCCGAAAAAGACCAGTCCGACAAGGGGGGCAGTCCACTGAAACCAGACCGGAGAATTGAGCGGGTCAGCTTTCTCCAGTATTGCCAGGACGGGGAAGTAATTGATGCAGGCAAGGGGAACGATGACGATGAAAAACGTGGCGAACCACTTTTGATAAATCGGCAGCGGCCACTGCACCGCTTCGACACCACCGGAGGTAAAGGAATTCATCAGTTCCAGCCCCTGGGTCGACCAGAAACACATCGTCGCCTGAATCACCATCAGCCCGGTAAAGACGCCCACGTTGCCGAGTATCGATACCCCCAGCAGTAACACCTTCGCCGGATTCCAGGCGACTCCGATTTGTATAAATCCCCATATCAGAATCACCAGACCCTGCAGCAGCCGGCCCGCCCGGAGGAGTTCGAAATCATGGGCAAGTACCTGGAGACCGGTCGAACGGGGGCGGAGCAGTGTCCGGTCGAACTCGCCGTGAATCACCTGAAGGTCGAACTTGTCGAACCCCCGCCCGAACGCCTCGGAAAGGGCGTAGCCACAGTTAATCATACCGTAAAAAACAGCCGCTTCTTCGAGCTGCCAGCCCTGGAGACTGCCGAAACGGGAAAACAGCACCAGTATGCCGAGAAATTCGATAAAGGTAACGATGAAGTTACCAAAGGTCATGAGGAGAAAAGAAGCCCGGTACTGCATCTGGCTCCGGACGGTGATACCGATGAGTCGGAAATAGAGGCGAACGGCATCCAGCAGATTATCCACCCTGAATCACCACCCTTTTCATAGCAAGTCGCACCAGCAGGACACCAAATCCGATAAATCCCGCCGTCCAGCCCAGTTGGAGGAGCATGAAGGGAACAACCTGAACGGGCGGTAGAATACCCAGGTAAAAGCGCATCGGGATATCCACTAGGCCGCTGAAAGGCATTACCCGAAGAACTGTCTGCGCCCAGTCGGGGAAATATACCAGGGGAACCGTAACACCGGAAAAAATCATCACCAGCGCCGGAATAATCCGCCGGGCGCCTTCTCCGGCAACCGTCCAGAGGGTCGAAATCGATATTAAATTCGAGACAGCGCAGCCGAGCAGCAGGGAGCATGCCATCGAGAGCAGCCAGGCGCCGCCGGCAGCGAACGAAGGCGGCAGTTCGACGTCATAGCCTTCCGGAAAAAAGTACACCAGGAAAAACATCGGAATACCCTGAATGAGGGTAGGGACTATTCTCAGCGCCAGGAGACGGCAGTACCAGATGCCATAGAGATGGAGCGGCCGGCACAGTTCATAGGCAACATTACCGGAGCGAATGAGTCTGATTACTTCATCGTCGCCGTTCCAGGGCAGCATTCTCAGGGTAGCCTGCACCATCCACTCGTAGGTTATCGCCTGCTCCAGGGAAATCGGCTGGACAACCGTACTCGAAGTATAAAAGGCGTGAAAAACCATGACTCTGATAAAGCCGAAAAAAAGCTGGGTAAAGAAACCAGCCGCAGCCGCAGCCCGGTACTGAAGCTGCACGGCAAATCTGAGCCTGAAAATCGTCAGGTACGCCTTCAAATGGCGAACCCGTCATACATTCTGGCGATAGTCTCTTCGATGGGCAGGTTCTCGATGACGAAATCCTTAATCCGGTTGTCTCGTGATATCATTTCAATCAGTTCGGCGGCTGTTGTTTCCGCCGGGTTGAAGCGGAATTCGGCATGATTACCGGCGGCAAAGGACAGCCTGGCAACAGGATAATCGAGGCGCCGGGGCGTTTCCGGGAAATCAATTTTCACGACCCTTTCCGGGGCAACCGTGTTTCGCAGGCGGGCGATATCGCCATCGAACAAAATCTGCCCCTTGCCAATCAGCATGATGCGGGAACAGAGGGCCTCGATATCGTCCATGTCATGAGTAGTGAGGATCACGGTCACGCCCTGCTCGCGGACGATCTCTTGCACAAAAGCGCGCACCGCCAGCTCCAGCAGGATAAAAATCAGCACCAGGATCAGGA
>CAYXEG010000159.1:0-7364 GCA_964463875.1 uncultured Dehalococcoidales bacterium | reverse complement strand
CTTCGGAATGTCGTTCACCTTGCTCACCAGCTCCAGCCCCAGCCCGGGACCGACAGTGCCCATGCAGGCGGCGACCGAGGTTACGGCTGAAACCAGGTCGAGGCCGACGGCGCTCATGAGGAGTACCGCAACAATCAAGACAATCAGATATATCAGGCCTAATCCGAACGCTTCTGTAACCCGTTCTTCTTCGACGGGCTGATTGCCGATTTTTATCCGGCAGATATGGCGTGGATTGACCGACAGGACTAATTGCCGGTAAGCCCCTTTGCATATCAGCATAATTCTTGTGACTTTGATGGCGCCGGCAGTCGAGCCGGAAGAGCCGCCGATTATCATCAGGATAACCAGAACCGCTTTCGAGAATGCCGGCCAGAGGTTGAAATCGCTGTTGCTGAAACCGGTGGTCGTCATGATTGAAGCGGCGTTGAAGCTGCCGTACCGGAAGGCTTCGGCAAAGCTGAAGCCTGAATTTATCATCAGGTCAAGGCCGATAAAGACGATTGCGCCGGTGAGGATGCCGAGAAAGAGGCACAGTTCGACATCGGTCAGCATCGTTCGGAAATCGCGCTTCCGTAACAGGAGGAAAAACAGCCTGAAATTGACCGCTGCCAGGACCATGAAAATGATAACGATGATGTCGACCGGCCAACTGGCATAACTTTCGATACTCAACTGTTTGGTGGAGAAGCCGCCGGTGGCCATCGTGCCGAAGGTGATGGTTATCGCGTCGAAGAGGGGCAGGCCGGCGATACAGAGGAAGATAATCTCGCAGAGTGAAAGGCCGACATAAATCAGCCAGACCGACCGGGCCATGTCGCGGATACGCGGGGTCAGTTTTTCGCTGACGAGAGAGGACATTTCGGCTTTGACGAGGCGGACGGCGCCGACTCCCATGGCGGGAAAGAGGGAAACGAACAGGGTGATAATGCCGAGGCCGGTAATCCACTGGGAGAGGCCGCGCCAGAAGAGGATACCATGAGACTGGGCTTCGATAGAGGCGATGACGGTGGCGCCGGTAGCGGTAAACCCGGAAATCGATTCGAAATACGCATCGAGGAAATTGGTGAATGTTCCGGCGAACGCGTAGGGTAAAGCTCCGAAAAAGCCGAGCAGTACCCAACTGAAGGTAACGATGGCAAGGGTTTCCCGCAAAGGAAGGCGCTGGTTCTCGTTGGGAGTAAAAAACCAGAGGGCAAGCCCGGAAACAACGGTTATCAGGGAAGAGAAGAGAAACACAGCCCAGTTGTTTTCCCGGTATATCAGGCTGCACAGGAGGGGGAGAAGCATCAGCCCGCCGACTGCCATAACGACGATGCCGACATAGTGAAATACGTATTTCAGTCTCACGAGGAAATTGTAGGTGAATTCGTATCAGGCAGGTGTCAAGAAGGGGGGGAAGAGTATCAAGAAAGTGTCAAGATTTACCGGTCGAACCCGAAAGGAAGAATGACAACGAACCTGCCGGGAGACAGGATATCAGATATTTCCGGATTTTGGTGGCTGACGGCGGAAACAGGTCAGTCTTAGGTGATTATTTCAAGGGTAACGGTGTTCTCCTGTCCGTTCTGTATCAGGGTGACGGTAACCGTATCGCCCGGGCTGTAAAATTCGGCGATAATCGAGTAGAATTCATCGCTGTTACCAATAGTATGGCTGCCTGCCTTGACGATTATATCGCCGGCGAAGATACCGAGGCCGGCGGCAGGCTCTTCAATTCCGGTAACCTCGGCTCCGGCGGTGACCGTGTTTTCGTTTTCGATAATGGTTTCAGGGCTGATATCGGTGACGGTGAGGCCGGTCCGGGGGAACGGGTATTCCTTGTTTTCAGTCAGATTTCCGGAGACAAAGTACGTTTTCCCGACTTTCAGCAACTGGTTGGAGGCGACGGAGAAGGCGATGCCATCGAAAAACAGGGCGGTCATCCTGGCCTGGACAATGCCGACGACCTCTCCGTTATTATTTAAAAGCGGACCCCCGGAATTGCCGGGGTTGACAGCCGCGTCGAACTGGAGCAGGTTAGCGTGGATAAGGTCCGAATCCGAGACACACCGCTGTACCTGGCTGATTATCCCTTTCGTTACCGAATCCTTGAAGCCAAGTTTCTCCTGGCTGCCGGGACTGCCGATGACAAATACCGGGTCGCCCGGCTTTACCTTACCGGAATCGGCGAGGGTAAGCGAGGGGAGGTCGGATGATTCCTGCGGTGTCAGCGAGGACAGGGTTATAAGGGCGATGTCCGCTACAGGGGAGAAGTATGCCAGGTCTCCTTTGAAAGAACGGCCGTCATGAAGGGTTACAAAAATATCATCTAGCTCTTCCACCACATGATGATTAGTGACGATGATTTTCTCACTGGTTGAATCGGAAACCGTTCGGGAAGTGAAAGAGGAAGCAGCGACGATAAAGCCTGAACCTGCCATGTATTCACCGTCAGTTATCCGGACGACGGCGGGGATGACGTTCCGAAACAGTTCGGTATTTTTATCTAACGAGTTCACGAACTGCTGTTCGAGACGGGAGAAATCAGTATTCAAGTTCGAGAGAGCCGTCGCATTTTTGTCGACGGACGTTTGAATGCCTTCGATTCGTTCTCCGGTTTTGTCCTGGAACTCAAGGAAGGAGGCATCGGCATCCTCGATTTTACCGGTGAGAGAGAGAGTGCTTGTTGCGAGTTCGGTATCGAGGCTGCCTTCCAGTTGTTCAAGGGATTCGGCGAGGGCGGTTTCCAGGTTCTGAATCTGAACGTTCAAATCATAGATATAGTAACCGCCGCCTCCGGCGAGAGCCAGGATAAGCAAAGCCAGCAGAATCGAAAGCGCGATTTTCATTCACTGTCCTTAATGGGGCCAGAGTGCCTCATATTTTTTTGTTATCGTGAGCGGAACGGTTAGTGTTTCACCGTCCCTCAGGATTTCCAAAGTTACCGTGTCTCCGGGAGCATAACGGTCGAGAATAAAGGAATAGAATTCGCCGGCGTCTTGAACCGGAGTATCATCGAGTTTAAGGATGATATCGTTTACTTTAATATCGGCGTCACCGGCGGGAGAAGCTACCGCTGCTACCCTGACTACGGAGGTAACGGTTTTATTAGCAGCGAACACATCTTTCGGGCTGATATCCTCGGCGGTGATACCGGTCCAGGGGTAGAGGAACTGGCGATGCAATACTTGATTCGGCCCTTCTGTGGTTATGGTTGTTTCAATGTTATTGATCTGATTCGAGGCGACAGCAAAACTGATACCGTCACCGAGGAGGGGGTTAATCCTGGCGTTAACGATACCGATGACTTCACCGTCCATGTTAAAGACCGGCCCGCCGGAGTCGCCGAAATTAACCGGGGCATCGAACTGAATCAGGTTCGAAATTCTATCGCCGTCAAGTTCGATACTCCGGTTGACCTGACTGACGATGCCTGTGTTAAGGCTATCCCTCAAGTTCATCTTGTTGTCTTCGAAAGCATCAGGATTATTTACCAGGAAAACAGGGTCACCTGGTTTCACCGAGGAAGAATCTGCCAGTTTCACGGATTTCGAAGAGATTAATTGGTAATCCTCTGGATTTTCTATGCAAATTACGATTAACGCGATATCAGCAGATTCGGAATAGTAGTTTACGAAACCTCTAAGAGTGAGACCATTTGAAAGGGTTAGATAGAGACGCCTAGCAAGGATAGAAAGAATATTGATTCGTGCAACACCAGGGTTATTTATTATTGTACGACACGAAGTAATCAATACTATAGACGAGTTGTATCTGTTAGCTCTCATAAAGTTAAGAGTACAAATACAACCAGAGCCGATGACATTAACGCCATCCGATATAGTGACGACGGAATCTTTGACTTCCTGGTATAAGCGATATAGTTGACCAGAAGTATCGTCAAACGTTTTTCCAAGTTTGTTTTGCTGCTTCCATACCTCGGAGCTGATGGCGGCGTTGGATGTATTTCGGTCGTCCAGGGCGGCGAATTCCGTTTCAAGGTCATCGGCGCAACGGGTCAGGGAGAGGCCGATACGGTCGATTTCTGTTGCAATGTCCTGATTACGTGAAGCGAGGTCGTGACGAAAACCGGTATCGAGGCGGTTGAGGGATTCGTCTATCTCAACCCGCATATCGTCGAGCTGGCGGTTCATATTCAGGATATAGTAGCTGCCTGCTCCGCAGGTAATAAGCAGCAGGGCAAAAACGAGCGAGACAAGAAGTTTCACAGGGACTCCTTTCTCTCAGAACCGAAAGTTCTTAACGATTATATAAAATAGGGTGTTCGATGTCAATAAGAGAATATAAAATAATAGGTATAGGCAGTTTATGGAATTTATAATGAGGTAAAGTAATACGTTGAATACTTTGATTTTTAGAGGTTACTTCGGTTCAGCTATTGACGCTGAATCTCGTACCGATATGACATCGTAATCATAAGGTAAGGAAAATCGGCATCTTACGATAAAAACGGTCGGGTGGCAGGCAGGAGCAGAGGGAGAAAAGGCAGCGGCGGAGGATTTGAGAGAGGGTGTCCGAAAAATCCCTCTTCGTAAGTGTTGGGTGAGGCAGACGGTTCAGCTTCTCCCTTTTAAAGGGAGAATGAGAGGGATTTTACTGTAACTATGAATAGTTTCACTGTTCATCCTTCGACAGGCTCAGGATGAACGGAAAAAGAAAGCTCAGGACGAACGGAGAAAGAAGGCTGGGGGTCACAGAAGATGGGTGATATCAGATGGTGGGTTACGTCCCGATAATGCTGCATCGATGGAATAGTCACATTTATATAGCGGGTTTACCGGAGAATCGGGGACTGCATCCAACCTACACGACTAAAGGGGGGAATGCCCGGGATTGACCGCAGAACCTAACGGAGCTTGTCGATGGCCTGCTGTAAATCGTCCGGGAGGGGGGCGGTGAACTCAGCGTATTCGCCGGTGGAGGGAAGGATAAAGCCGAGGACGGCGGCGTGGACGAACTGGCGTTTCAGGGGCGGAGCGATGACACCGTAAACGCGGTCGCCGGCGACAGGGTAGCCGATTGCCTTGAAGTGCACCCGTATCTGGTGGGTGCGGCCGGAGACGGGGCGGACTTCGAGGAGAGAGAAATCACCGACATAGTCGAGGACGGTATACTCGGTAACCGAGTCCCTTCCCCGGCTTTCGGGGACGACGGCCATCTGCTGGCGGTGGCGGGGATCGCGGCCGACGGGAGCTTCGATAACGCCTTCAGGGGGGGTGAGGCGGCCTTTGACAAGCACCCGGTACTTTTTGATAACAGTCCGGTCTTTGAACTGCTCCATGATACTCTGGCGGGCGGGCATATTCTTGGCGACAACCATGACACCGGAGGTATCTTTATCGAGGCGGTGGACGATGCCCGGGCGGTCGGTGCCGAAGGTTTCGAGGAAGCCGGGTACGTGAGCCAGGAGGGCGTTGACGAGGGTGCGGGAAGCGTGGCCCGGCGCCGGGTGGACCGGCATGCCGGCCGGTTTGTTGACGATGAGGAGGTCGTTGTCTTCATAGACGATATCGAGGGGGATATCTTCGGCGGCGAAAGCGGGCAGGTCCGGAGGCGGAAGTTCAACGGTTATCCGGTCGCCCGGTTCCAGCTTGTAGCCGGCGCGGGCAATCTCGCCGTTGACGCGGACGCGGCCGTCTTCGATGAGCTTCTGGGCGCGGGTGCGGGAAAGCCCTTCGCTTTTGGCGGCGACGTACTTATCAATCCGGATACCCGGTTCATCGACAGCCAGTTCGTACCTGGTAAGGTTATCGTTTTCCATAGCATTCATTATACAGGAAACGGAGGTTCACTACCGGAAGTGTCACGAAATTCACGCGCAACAAAATTGACAACATACGGCGATACTTGATAAAATCCGACTATTCGTGCGGCGAAAATCGTACTACGTGAAAAGTACCAGCAGAGGTTTTCGGCCGGGCACGAAACGGGAAATCGAATAGTCCGAGAATATAAGGAGGCTATTATGGCGAGTATACCGGAAAAAATCCAGACCTGGCAAATGACGGAGCCGGGTAAACTGACCAAGACGACCATCGACATGCCTGAAATCAAGAAAGGAGAGGTGCTGGTAAAAATAGCCGGATGCGGCGTATGCCACACCGACCTCGGCTACTTTTATGACGGCGTTCCGACGGTGAATCAACCGCCGCTGACGCTGGGGCATGAAATCAGCGGGACGGTGATTGCCGGCGAGGAGAACATGATTGGCAAGGATGTTATCATCCCGGCGGTCATGCCGTGCAACAACTGTCCTATCTGCGCTTCCGGCCGGGGCAACCGATGCCTTGCCCAGAAGATGCCCGGCAACAGTTACGGCATCTATGGCGGTTTTTCGAGCCGCATCGTGGTACCGGCGGGGGATTTGTGCGTTATCGATGACCGGAAAGGCATGGAGCTGGAGAAATTCGCGGTCATCGCCGATGCCGTGACGTCTCCTTACCAGGCGGCAAAGAGAGCCGACGTAAAACCGGGAGACTACACGATAGTGCTCGGCGGTACCGGCGGGCTTGGCGTCTACGCCACCCAGATTCTCAAGGCGATGGGAGCCAGGGAAGTGGTCGTTATCGCCCGCAACCAGGAAAAGCTGGACAGGGCCAAGAAGTACGGGGCTACCGCAACCATCAGCACCCTCGATAAAGACGCAAAGGGGGTGCGGGATGCTTTCCGGGCGTACAGTAAAGAAAACAAGCTGCCCAACTGGGGATGGAAGATATTCGAATGGACCGGCTCGGCAGCCGGACAGGAAATCGGCCTCGAGCTTCTTTCGTACGTCGGCAAGATGGTCATTGCCGGATACGGCATGCAGAAAAATACTTACCAGTTATCCAGGCTGATGGCGTTCGATGCCGAAATCATCGGCACCTGGGGATGCCTGCCGGGCTATTACCCGGCGGTGCTCAAGATGGTTCAGGAGAAAAAGGTAGAAATCGAGCCGTTCATCGAAACGAGGCCGATGAGCCAGATACAGCAGGCTTTCGAAGACGCCCACAAGGGCGGACTGGACAAACGGATTGTCCTTCTCCCTGATTTTTAAAAAACAGAAAAAATAAAAACGGAGGAACAGCGATGTCATTGGATTGGATACCCAGAGATAGCAACTTGAAAAGTCACCAGCTTTTCGGTGACGAGCATTTCGGTACCGAAGCTCCCTGCACCATGTACGAGAAAAAACCGCTGGTTAACCCGAATACCGGAGAGAAGGTCGAAGGGCTTTACACGGCATGGATAACCCTCAACAATCCTGCCCAGTACGGTTCCTACACCACCGAGATGGTGAAAGGCGTCCAGGCGGGGATGCACAAGGCCTCGATGGACAGAACCATTGTCGCTATCATCTTCACCAGCATGGGCGACCGGGC
>CAYXEG010000158.1:313-7397 GCA_964463875.1 uncultured Dehalococcoidales bacterium | reverse complement strand
CATTTCTTTTGCCCGCCGGATGAGCTGCGGGATGCGGCACATTCCATCGAGCAGGCTGAACTCAGTATGGACGTGGAGGTGGCTAAACATCGTGATTCCCGGCATGAATTCGCATGGTTAAATTATAACACAGGGGCTTTTTTCAGGACATTTTATGGAGGCGCCGTTAAAAGAGCTAGCCGGACTTCAGGCGGCAACCTCAAGGGTAAAAAAACCGTTTCTTGCCCTTTTCAACCCGTTTCTGTACCGAACAGGCTTCGGTAAACGAGCGTCGGCGGTTCGTCTTTCAGCCGGTGGTCGTGCAGCTTCAGTTCGCCGGTGATTTTCCTCAGGTCTTCTTCGAATTGTCTGGCTTCTTTTTCAGACGAAGCGAGTTTTTCGAATTCGACGAGGAGTAACCCGTTCAGTTGAGGACACTCCATCAACTTGACGCTGATGCTGTACGGCGGATAATCACCGTAGGTATCGACTCCGGAAAAGGACATGAACTGCCGGTGCCCGAGCCTCTCGAGTTCGGCGACGATTTCTTCCCGGGAAGCGGCAACAGGCTTTCCCCCGAGGTACTTTAAAACGATACTGTCGTTTAAACCGGCGGTAAAGGACTCTTCGATTTCTCTCCGGATATTGGCGAATGTCCCGGTATCGGCTTCTTTCAGGCACAGGTAGTGAAGCGGGACGGTATTCTGATAGACCGTGCCGATTCTCAACAGCCGGCCAGACTCGAAGATTTCTTTTCCGTAAAGGTTACTCTGCCAGGGTTTTCTGTCCCGGAGACAGGTACTCAGGAAAGATATCCGGTCACAGGCTTCGCTGAACGTACCGAACGAGAACCTGATTTCCACTTCCCAGGGCGATTGCTCAAACTGCATGGTGTTTCACTTTCGTTTCCGAACCTGTTGTCATCGGTATCGAATAGTTAGTGCATGATTATCGGTATTCCGAATGCCTGATTCTATCACGGACGCCCCCGGCAGACAAACAGCCCGGAAGTCAATCTGTCAATTTCCTGCCCGGCGTAGTACAATTTTGACTATGACAAAATCGGAACGGATACTGCTGCCGGCGAGGATTCTTGCCGTATTCTGCCTTCCGTTGTTTCTTTTTACCGCCGTGGTGGCTCTCGCTTTCAACAGCTTGCCTCTCTACGAGTACGGATTCAGGAAGTACGAGGTTAGCGCCATGACGGGAATCGAGTTAACGGAACTGCGCCGGGGTGCCGAAGAACTGGTAGCCTATTTCAACTCCGGTGAGGATTATCTCGATATCCGGGTAGAAAAGGATGGAGAAGAAATCGACCTGTATACCGAAGAAGAATCAATTCACATGTATGACGTGAAAGGATTGCTCCGGCTGGACTACATGGTGTTACTTGGAACGGGTTTGTTCCTGGTTCTCACATCTGGTTTATGGCTGGTGATGAAACACAACCGGCGAAGCCTCGTCCGGGATTATTTTTTCGGAAGCAACCTGACCTTAGCCCTGCTGCTGGCGGCAGGACTGGCGTTTCTGCTCGATTTTGATGAAATGTTCTACCGGTTTCATCTGCTGGCTTTTTCAAACGACCACTGGTCGGCCAGGGGGTACATGCTCCAGATGTTTCCGGACGGATTCTGGAGCGATGTCGTGTTGTACTGTGTCCTGGCGATAGCGGGTGCGGCGCTGGCCGTCGGCCTCGTCACCGGAATCCGGCTGTACCGTACCGGCAAGGGCTTGCATTTTCAGCGGATACTGTCATAATACTAATAAGCAGGCGGCATATGTGAACAGCCGTCCGGGAGAAATCAAATGAAAAAAATCCTGATACCGATTTTACTGATAGCAATCATAATCGCAGTACCGTCTCTGAGCGGCTGCAAGGGGTCAAGCCTGGGGAAAGACGTCATCACGGAAACGAAGGATGTCGCCGATTTCACCACGCTTGATATCGGCAGCGCTTTCGAGGTCGATATACAACAATCAGACACCTTCAGCGTTACCATTCACGCTGACGAGAGCCTGATTAATTACATCGAGGTCACCCGGACCGGAACGAATCTTAAGCTGTATTTGAACCCTCGGCATATCTTTACCGATTTCACTCTCGGCGACCGTGTGCTCAGGGCGGATATCACGATGCCGAACCTGTACGGACTGAATATCTCCGGGGCGAGCAAGGGTAAGGTGTCCGGGTTTGCATCCCAGGCGAACCTCGACCTGACGGTATCGGGGGCGACAACCCTGGATATGGTTAACATAACCGCCGGCAATGTCAACGCCGTGGTTGACGGTGCCAGTACAATGACCGGAAACCTGACAGCGGCGAATGTCGATTTCGAGGTTTCCGGAGCGAGCACCCTGGAACTGACCGGTTCGGGCAACATGATGATGGTAGAAGTCTCGGGAGCGAGTAAGGCGAACCTTGTGGGATTTCCCGCGAGAGTTGTTTCAACCGATATTTCCGGCGCCAGCCGGGCGACCATCTTTGTCGAAGAATTGCTGAACGTGAAAGTCAGCGGAGCATCCAGCTTGTATTTCGACGGGAATCCGACCCTCGGCACGACGGATGTTTCCGGTGCTTCGACCATCAAGCATACGGATTAACCAAGACGCTGCCGGAAAGCTCCGTGCATGACGATGGCAGCTGCTACCGAGGCGTTGAACGAGCTGATGCTGCCTTTCATCGGGATGAAGGCGACGGTATCGCAGTTTTTCCGCACCAGCGGCGAAAGCCCCTGCCCTTCGCCGCCGATAACGATTGCCGATGGCAGGGTGAAATCAACCTTCGCGAAGTCAGTTTTTCCGCGCATATCGATCCCCGTGACCCAGATATTCCGTTTTTTCAGGGTTTCGATTGCCTGAGAGATATTAGCGGTGCGGGCGACAGGGATGTACTCGATAGCTCCGGCGGATGTCCGGGCGACAGCCGGGGTAAGCCCGACCGCCCGTCTCGACCGGATAATAACACCGTGGACACCGGTCGCCCCGGCGCTTCGCAGTATCGCTCCCAGGTTGGCCGGGTCTTCGATGCCGTCGAGAACGCAGAATAATGCCGGTTCGCCGGTTTTTGCCGGTATCTCCAACAAGTCATCGAGGCTGACGTAGTCCCGGGCGGCCGCCAGTGCCAGGATGCCCCGGCTGTCGCCGGTAGCGCTCTGCCGGTCGAGGGCATGCCGTTCGGCGTACTCCACCGGGATTTTTTTCTCTCGTGCCTGTTCAAGTATTTCAGCGATAACCGGGTCCGTTTTCAGCCCTTTTGCCAGGAGAAGTTTATTCACCGGCCGTCCCGCTTTCAGGGCTTCGAGGACCGGATTCCTGCCTTCGATGATATCGGTCATTTATTCTCTCATCAGTCTGCCGAGACGGTTTTCGGCGTCCTGTTTTTCAGTCAGGGTTATCCTGCTTCTGCCGACAGCTTTTCGCAGCAGGTCAATTGACCGGTCGTAGGTTTCCCGGTCGACCGGAAAGGGAATACCGTCCTTTCCGCCGTGAGCGAAGCTGTAACGAGCCGGGTCGCGATAGCTCGGGGCGACGCCGTGCACCAGTTCTGATATCAGACTGAGGGCACGAATAGTTTTGGCGCCGACTCCCGGCAAGCCCAGCAGCTGGCGGAAGTCCTCCGGCTGCTGCTCATAGGCGCTAAGGAGGATTTTCTTCAGGCTGTCCGGATGGAGGTCTTCGGTGCGGATTTCATGCCGCGAAGGCAGCGTCAGGGTCTTAATCTTGTGAAGGTTGAGCAGTATCGTTTCCGGTTTTTCGTTTTTCACGATGTCGGCGATAGTCAGCCGGGCGGGGCTGCTCTCTCCCGCTACCAGGTTCAGGGTCGTGCCTTTCGCTTCGGAGGCGATTGCCGAATGAGGTTCGTTGACGAAATCGGTAACGGTTGTACTCAGCCAGTGGTAGCGGCGGGCGTAGCGGTTGGTTTCGTTCATGCCCTGCTGGACGACTGCCCACGAACCGTTTTTCGTGAAGAGAAACGAGTGGTGGTAGAGCTGGTAACCGTCCTGGACGGCGGCGCTGTCAACCTTGGCGGACATGCGGCTGGCGTAGACGAGCGGAGCGGGGTCGATAGCGATGAGGTTCCCCCAGGTTTCGAGTTCGGAAGGGGTTTTCCGGGAGGTCGCTCCCTTGCCTCCGGCGACGAACAGGCCGAGGTCTTTTTCGCGGCCCTTGATGCCTTCCTTGAGGGCGCCGCAGAGAGTGGTGGTGACACCGCTTGAATGCCAGTCAAAACCGAGAATGCAACCGAATGCCTGGAACCAGTAAGGATGGGAAAGCCGCTGAAGCATTTCCTCGGGGCCGTAATCTTCGATGATGACGGTAGTGATTTCCCGGGCAAGCTTGACCATGCGCTGGAAAAGCCATCGGGGAGCTTTTCCGCCGTGAAGAGGGAGGTTGGCGATTCCTGTTCTGGCAGGGCCGGGCATCGAATATCTCCGCTTAACCGGCGCAGTGAGAACAGTTACCGGATGAGCAGCTTGAGCAGGAACCACCACCGGCGACAGCTGAAGTCATACCGCTGCTGTCCGACGAGAAGCAGGCGAACTTCGAGAGCACCCGTGTTGCTTCATGACTGCATTTCGGGCATTCGGCCGATTCATCCGCCTTGCTCATAGAGCGAAGCATCTCGAATTTTGAATGACAATCTGAACATACGTATTCGTAAATTGGCATGGTATTTTCTCCTGATTAAGATTTAATCACCGGAGTGGAGATAAGTCAAGCGACTTTTATCGCTCCCAGGCTACCCGGCCGCCGAGAACGGTCATCTCTACCAGGATATCTTTGATTGCTTCCGGAGGTACTGCGGTCGGGTCGTCGCTCAGGACAACCAGGTCGGCCAGCTTGCCTTGAGCGATTGAACCTTTGATGTTTTCTTCGAAGGAGAGGCGGGCAGCATTCGAGGTGTACATATCAAGCGCCCGGAGGGGAGAAATCCGCTCTTCCGGCTGAAGGACTTTGCCGTGGGCGGTTATCCGGTTGACGGCGGCGTAGATTCCCATCAGGGGGTTGTCATTGACAATCGGTGAATCCGAGCTTCCGGCGACGGTCAGGCCGGCATCGAGCATCGATTTGAACCGATAGAGCCAGAGAAGGCGTTCCGGTTCGACCGTTGCCATATACCGCTCGCCGCTGTAATGGACAAAGGGTGGCTGGGTGGCGACGCAGATGCCGGCTCGCCGAATACTCTCCAGCAGTTCAGCCGGGCACTCCGAGCAGTGTTCGAGACGGTGGCGGTGGTCGGGTACCGGCGCCTGCCCGAGGGCGTAGATGATAGCGTCGGCAGCGGCGGCGACGGTCTCCATCCTGACGGCGTGGATGGCCGCCCGGAAACCTGCCCGGTGAATTTTCATCACCATCTGTTTCAGTTCTTCCGGCGACGGGTGCAGATTACCGTGGTTCGATTCCGAAGGGGTGATTTTCACGTGGCCGAGCCGCAGGTCCGCATTCCCGGAGCCGAAGCTGAGGCCGGCATCGATAAAATCATCGAGGTACTCGTACCCGGCCATCATGTACAGCCGGGTTACGAAAAGACCCTTTTCTTTACATCGCCGGTATCTATCCCAGCGGCCCGGGTCGTTAACGACGGTAGCGTCCTGGACCGAGGTAAGCCCCCGTGAAAGGTAGTGCCGGTCGGCCAATTTCAGTCCCTGTTCTAGTTTCGCTTCAGTTATTCGGGGCATGACCTTTTCCCGGATATAACCGAGCATATCGATGAGGATACCGCTCGGTTCGCCGGTATCGAGTTCGCGTAAAATCGCCCCTCCCGGCGGCTCTTCCGTTTCCAGGGTGATACCGGCGAGTTCGAGGGCTTTACTGTTCAGGACACAGGCGTGAAGCGACTGGTGGGAAAGGACGACCGGGTGATGCGGAGCAACCTCGTCGATATCCCGTCGGGTGGGGTGGCGTTTGTCCGAAAGGTAAAAGTCATTGTAGTCTACGGCGTCAATCCATTCTCCGGGTGGGGTAAATTTCACCTTTTCGCGGAGAGCTGATTTGATGTCTTCAATTGATTTCACCTTGTCCGAAGATATATCGACGCTCAGCAATTTCCGAACGAACGAGAAGACGTGGCAGTGGGCGTCGATAAAGCCGGGGACGACGGTTTTCCCCTGGCAATCGATTACCTTCGTGCCGGTACCGGTAAAGGCGCCGGCGTCCCCGTTGTCTCCGGCATGGATGATGCGGTCACCCTGTACCGCTACGAAACCGGCGTTCGGGCGTGCCGGTTCCATCGTCAGTACATTGGCATTTTTCAGAATCAGGTCGGCGGCTGGCATAGTTCTCCCTGATATCAGTATACTACCTTTCGATTCTCTCCGGCACTCTGTTATAATGATGAGTAACTTCTCCGGTAGTATTTCATATGAAGTAGTACCGGAGAACGAACAGAGAAAGAAGGCTCCAATGTCTGAAACAGCAGAGAGAACCGTGTATCCGTACGCCTATCCGGTGGGAATGTGGACGAAAAAATGGGCGGAAAGGAATCCGGACAAACCGGTACTCGTCGACCTCGACCGGGGGAAGGAGTGCACTGCCCGGGAACTGCACCTCCGTTCCGAAAAGCTGGCCGCCGGATTGTTGAAAAAAGGTTTGAAAAAGGGTGATGTCCTGGCGGTTGTTTTGAAAAACAGCATCGAATTCATGGAGATATACTTCGCCTGCGCTAAAACGGGGATTATTCTCCTGCCCCTGAATTTTCACCTGACTCCGACCGAACTTGAGTACCAGGTGAAACTGGTCGAGCCGTCGGCACTGATTTGCGATGAGGAACTGACCGGTACCATCAGGGCGCTGCTTGCGACCGGCGTGGGGTTCTCGGAGACAGAGGTATACTGCTTGAAATCGCAGGGAAGCCGGAGCGAATCAACCTTCAGCGATTATAAGTCGTTGTTCGATGGTACGGACAGCAACATACCTCTGCCGGTGGTAAAGATAGATAATGAGGATACCCAGGTCATCATGTTTACCTCGGGGACGACCGGCCGGGCAAAAGGCTGCATGCTCTCCTTCCGCAAGACCTTCTACAATACCCTGAACGATGTCCTGGTCAATGATGACCGGGCGGACGACCTCGCAGTGCAGGTTGTGACGCAGTTTACGCGCT
>CAYXEG010000158.1:0-303 GCA_964463875.1 uncultured Dehalococcoidales bacterium | reverse complement strand
CTCAATCTGCCGTTGTACCATTCCTACGGACTTAACATAATCACCTTACCGGCGCTCTACGCCGGGGCGACGGTATTCATGCAGAGCGGCATGGATGTCGATAAGCTCTGCCGGACCATCGAGGAGAAGCAAATAAACAAGTGGATGACCATCACCCTCATGGGCAGACTGCTGATAAACTCCGGGATGGAGAAAAAGTTCCCGCTGTCTTCGCTCACGTACTTCTTCATGGGCGGGGAGCCGGTACCGGCGCACATCGTCAAATCGTTGCAGAACCGGTGGCCGCATATGACGGTGACGGCC
>CAYXEG010000157.1:0-7401 GCA_964463875.1 uncultured Dehalococcoidales bacterium | reverse complement strand
CCAGTGACCTTTGCGATGTCAACGCAATGCTCTAACCAACTGAGCTAACCGCCCATGTAGCGAATTCATTCTACCAAATGTGCCGATTTCAGTCAATCGAATTGCTGAAATTCACCCTGTCGCTGCCGGCTTCTGCTTTATTTTTCATCCGGCGTTGCAGCCAGCTTACCCCGAAGAGCAGAATGGCACTGATGCCGAGGCTGAGCACATCGAGATACCGGATATCGAACAGCTTCGCGATAAACGCCGCCGAACCACCGCCGATTATCGCTGTCATCGCTCCGGACGGCGTCACCCTCAGTTTATCCCCGTAGAAGCCCGCCAGTACCGGCAGTATCAGCCCGCCGGTATATATCGTATAGGCAAACATTATTGAATCGACAATATTCCGCAGGTACAGCGCCAGCAGCAGCGAAACCGCCCCGATAATAACGATGCCCCACCGTGTGACCGTCAGCTGTTTCTTTTTATCGAATGCCGGTTTGAACCTGGCAATGATATCGAGCGACAGGATAGTGCCGGCGGTCATCAGCGTCGTATCGGCCGAGGACATGAAGGCGCACAGCAGCGCCGCCAGGACGACGCCTCCCGCCAGAGGCGGCAGAATCCCGTTAATCACCGCCGGAAATGCTTGCCCCGCCTCGATATCCGGGTAAAGCACCGAAGCTCCCATGCCGATAAACACAAGCGCCAGGGCAACGGGCACAATCAGTCCCGCTGTCCAGAGAGCGGATTTCCGGGCGGTAGCCGAATCTTTCGCAGAAAACATCCGCGAATACATGTCCGGCCCGACTACGTAAGTCAGCCCGACTACCAGCAGGTATTTCAACAAATCGAAGCTCCCGAACCCCTCGCTGAGGGGGAAGCTGACCTGCTCCGAAGAGAACACCCCGGTTATCCCGCCCGCATCGCCGAGCCTGTGCGCCACCGCTAACGCCGCAACGAGGATGCCAACGAAAATTATCAACGTCTGGAGGCTGTCCGTCCGGATAATTGCCTGCTGGCCGCCGAGAATCGTATAGAGAACGAACACCACCGAGAAGACAACCATCCACATTTGAGTGTTGCCGATTCCCAGGGCATCCATGATGTTGCCTGCAGCGATAATTTGAGCGCCGATAACCCCCGTCCACGCAATAACTATCAGAACGGACGCCACCAGGGCCGTTCGTGCGCCGTATTGTTTCTCAACCAGTTCCGGAAGCGTGTACAGGCCGTAGTTTCTCACCTTCGCCGCCAGGAAGATACCGAGTACGACCAGCCCGATGCTTCCCGCCAGCAGCCACCACAAGCCGGTCAGCCCCTGGGTGAATCCCAGCCGGGTACTCACCATCACCGCCGAACCGCCGATTATCGTCGCCAGCAGCGAACCGGTGATGAAGAGCGTCGACCCTTTCCGGCCGGCTACGTAAAAATCATCGGCTTCTTTCGCCTTCTTCCGGCTGTAGAGCCCCAGCAGTATCATCACCGCGAAATAGACAATTATTATCGAAGGAATGACCATGGATTTCCCTCTCCTTCCTGATACGCCGGATAAAAAAACGGCCACCCGTAACAGGCCTGTTTTCCGCCAGGCCGGGGGTGGCCGGATTGTATCGGTACGGATTTACCGCCGGAGCCGCTGATTACCGACGATTGATATCTCTATTTCCTTGCCGCAATGCGGGCAGGTTATCTCGAGTGTCACCAGCTGGCTCATGATTCTTTGGGCAACGGCCGTCACCACGGAATCGATATTGTCGAGGCGATTGTCCAGCGCCTCCAGTTGCTGCTTCAGACGCTCAATTTCCCGTGCCTGCTCAGCGCCATCATACTCGTCCAAGAAACAATTCCCTTCGGGTACTAATCAGTCTCACTATTATAGGTACTGCCCGACACTATGTCAAAGACCAGGAGAAGAGGCAGCCTAACTCATGTTTTTCATCAGGTTGGCCATCTCGATGGCATTTACCGCCGCGTCGAAGCCTTTGTTACCGGACTTCGTCCCCGCTCGTTCTATCGCCTGTTCGAGGTTGTCCGCAGTAATGACGCCGAACAGAACCGGGATGCCGGTATCGAGACTGATTTTCGCCACGCCCTTGGAGACTTCCGAAGCCACGTATTCGAAATGAGGTGTCGCTCCCCGGACGACCGCGCCGAGGCAGATTACCGCGTCATACTTGCCGGACATCGCCATTTTCCGGGCAATGACCGGTATCTCGAAAGCGCCCGGGACCCAGGCGGTTTCGATATCGGCATCGGCGACATCGTGACGCTGAAGAGCATCCTTCGCCCCCGAGAGAAGTTTATTCGTAATAAATTCGTTGAAACGGGAAACGACAATCCCGAATTTCAATCCTTTGCCAATCAGCGACCCTTCATACAGTTTGCCCATCTTTTCCTCCTCGAAAAGAGTATAACCTGACTACTTTATTCTTCGATATCCGGAAGCTCAAGAAGATGTCCCATGCGATTTTTCTTGGTTTCCAGGTAACTCGTATTGTAGGGGTTCGGTTTGACGACAATCGGTACGGTTTCCACTACTTTTAAACCGTAGCTTTCAAGGCCGATTATCTTCTTGGGATTATTCGTCAGAAGCCTGATTTCGTTCAACCCAAGGTCAGCTAGTATCTGGGCGCCTTCGCCGTAATCCCGGAGGTCGACCCCGAACCCCAGTTCGATATTGGCATCCACCGTATCCATTCCCTTGTCCTGGAGGGCATAGGCTTTCAGCTTGTTGTGGAATCCGATTCCTCTGCCCTCCTGCCTCATGTAGAGCATCACTCCCCGGCCTTCCTGAGCAATCTTCTGCATCGCCAGGGCAAGCTGCTCGCCGCAGTCGCACCGCATGCTGCCGAGCGTATCACCTGTTAAACATTCGCTGTGAACCCGTACGAGGACCGGCTCTGGTGTTGCGACATCTCCCATCACCAGGGCGACATGTTCGCCGGATTTGACATCGCTGGCATAGGCAATCGCCTTGAACTCACCCCACTTCGTAGGAAGCTTCGTTTCAGTCACCCGGTGTACCAGTTTCTCATGACGACGGCGGTAGGCAATAAGGTCGGCGACGCTGACTATTTTTATCCCGAATTTTTCGGCAAGTTTTTCAAGTTCGGGCATTCGGGCCATCGTCCCGTCTTCGTTCATAATCTCGCAGCAGACACCGCCGGGATGGAGTCCGGCCAGCCTTGCCAGATCGACGGTAGCTTCCGTCTGACCGGCTCTCTCCAGCACCCCGCCATCTTTTGCCCGGAGGGGAAACATATGCCCCGGCACAACGAAATCATCCGGCACGGCATTCGGATCTACCAGCGCTCTGACCGTCGTCGCCCGGTCACCGGCGGATATTCCCGTCGTCGTACCTTTTCTGGCTTCGACAGAAACGGTGAAAGCGGTACCGAGAAATGACGTGTTGTTATTCGTCATCATCGGAATCCTCAGCTTTTCAAGCCGTTCTCCGGTCAACGGAGAACAAATCAGCCCCCGGCCGTGTACTGCCATGAAATTAATCGCTTCCGGCGTCACCTTCTCAGCCGCCATCACGAAATCGCCTTCATTTTCCCGGTCTTCGTCATCGACAACGATGACGAATTTTCCCGCCCTGATATCTTCAATCGCTTCTTCTATTTTTGCCAGTGCCATATTTTCCCCTTGCTCCGTCATCCGGTTATGAAACCGTTTTCCGCCAGAAAAGCCGGGGTAATTCCCGTCTTTCCTGCCTGAGCTAATTGTTCCACGTATTTTGCTATTATGTCAACCTCAAGGTTCACTAAATCGCCGGGCTTCCTGGCGCTGAGTATCGTGTTTTCCCGGGTAAAGCCGACTATCGATACCGTGAACGAAGCTGAATCCCTTTCGACCACCGTCAAGCTCATGCCGTCCATGCCGATAAATCCCTTTTCGACGACATACCGCATCACAGAATGAGGAGCTTCAACCCGAACCAGCATCGCTTTCCCCTGCTGACGCATGGTAAGTATTTTCCCGGTCGAATCGATATGCCCCTGGACAATATGCCCGCCCATCCGGCCGCCAAGTACCATTGCCCGTTCGAGATTTACCCGATCGCCCGACTTGAGGATATCGATATTTGAGCGCGCTTCGGTTTCCGGCATGACATCCACCGAGAATGAGCTGTTGCTTATCACGGTCGCCGTCAGGCATACCCCGTTTACAGCCACGCTGTCTCCGAGCTTCAAGCCGTCGAGTACCGTATTCGCGGCGACGGTCAGCTTGCCCCCGCGGGCTGAAACGACCGTTCCGACTTCCTCAACAATTCCGGTAAACATCCTGTCTCCCCCGGTACCGAAACGAACAGGTATAATCCATTATACTTGAAAAGGAAAAACAGTCACAGTACCGGTGAGGCTGCTATTTTTCAGATACGATTGATATACCCGCTCATCATGACATCATCGCCGAACCGCTCAATCGAGACCCGTTCCAGCCGGACGGCATCCGCCATCTTTTCGACACCTTCGCCGGCTACCGCCGGTATGGCGTCTCTCCCTCCGACAATCATCGGAGCAATAAAGGCGATAACCTTGTCTACCAGCCCCTGGTCGAAAAGCGTCCCGATAAGGACTCCTCCGCCTTCTACCAGAACACTCGTCACTCCCCGGTCGCCCAGGTTTTTCAGCAGTTTTTTCAGGTTCAATACTCCGTTGCGGGAGGGTAGTTCCAGCACCTCGACGCCGGCTCCAGCAAATGCCTTTTTCTTTTCCTCGTCAAGGTTCGCGTCTGTCACCAGTATCGCCTCTCCGGCTTCATTGTATACCCTGGCGGTCGCGGAGGTTGTTCCCTGCCTGTCTACGATAACCCGTATCGGCTGTTTTTTCGCTTCGCCGCCGATTCCCGCATACCGGCAGGTCAGCCTCGGGTCGTCCTCGATAACGGTCCGGGCCCCGGCCATTATCGCATCCGAGACGTACCTCAGGTAGTGAACGTATTTCCGTGAATCCTCACCGCTAATCCATCGGGAATCACCGGTTTTCGTAGCAATTTTACCGTCGATGCTGGCGGCAAACTTGACCGTCACGAAGGGCATGCCGGTGGTGATGTGCCTGATGTAGGCCTCCATTAACTGCCGGGCTTCCTCGGCGTGTTCGCCGACAACCGTCCGGATACCCGCTCTCTCAAGCTGGGTTTCACCTCGCCCGGCAACGAGCGGATTCGGGTCGATTATCGCCATATGTACACAGGCTATGCCGCTCCTGATTATCGCCTCGGTACAGGGAGGGGTCCTTCCGTAGTGGCTGCACGGTTCGAGTGTCACATACATCTCGGCGCCCCTTGCGTTTATTCCCGCCTGTTTCAGGGCGACGATTTCCGCATGGTCGAATCCCGGCGGCTGGGTGTGCCCCTGCCCGATTATTTCTCCGTGCTTGATGATGACCGCTCCGACGGCCGGGTTCGGGCTGACCTGCCCCAGGGCAAGTTTCGCCATCGATAACGCCTGCTTCATGTAATCCATACTAAGGCCATTCTAGCATTACACTTAATAAAATCCAACTTTTCTGCCTGTCTGTAACTCATGACCCGCTGGCAGGTAGACCGCGGTTGACGTATAATGAGTCTCAGGAGAATCATGGAACAACCCGAAGAAATCATTCAGCCCAACCAGTGGAAAAGCCTGCTACGCGATGTCGTGACGATTCTCGTCGTTGCCGGGATATTTGTCCTGCTCCTGCAGATGGTCGTTCAAAAATTCGTCGTTGACGGCCACAGCATGGATTACACCCTCAGCAACGGCCAGCAGCTCATGGTCAACAAGCTAGTCTATAACCTCCATGAACCGGAACGGGGCGATATCATCGTATTTCATCCGCCGAACCTGGTAGATTCGGACGACTATATCAAAAGAATTATCGGCCTCCCCGGTGAAACGATAGCTATCCGGGAAGGAACAGTGTTTATCTACCGGGACGACGGCTCGTTTATCGAACTCAAGGAACCCTATATCACGAACCATTCGACGCGGTCGATTCCGGTGATGGAAATCCCCGAGGGAGAATACTTCGTCATGGGTGATAACCGCCCTGACAGCGCCGATTCCCGTAACGGCTGGACGCTGAAGGAAGAAGAAATCGTCGGTAAAGCCTGGCTTTCCGTCTGGCCGCCCTCCAGGTGGGGACTCATTCCAAATCACGATTTCGATATCGAATAAACCGCTTTCGACGAAAGTCCCGGCCTTTTAAGAGTATTGAAAAAGGGCAGTGAGTTTTTTCACTGCCCTTTTGATTTCAATACGCTACATTGGTTTACGCTTTTTTCAGCGCCTTTTTCGGCTTGACGTTCGGATTGACCGGGTTTTTCGGCCAGTAGCCGTTTAATACCCGGGCAACTTCCCTGGCCGGATTATACTGCTGGGTTTCGATTGCCGGATCGGAGAACGATGCCGAATGAGGAATGGTGATGACGTTCGGCATCTTCAGCAGCGGATTGTCCGCCGGCGTCGGTTCCTGCTCGAATACATCCAGACCGGCTCCGGCTATCTTCTTTCCCTGTAACGCTCTCACCAGCGCCGCTTCGTCGATAACCGGGCCCCGGGCAGTATTGACGACGTAGGCAGTCGGTTTCATCAGCCCGAATTCCTTGTCACTCAGGAGATGACGGGTTTCCTCGGTCAGCGGGGTATGAACCGAAATGTAATCGGCTTGTTTCATCACTTCGGGCAGGCTCATCAGGGTAATGCCGCATTTTTCGGCGACGGCTTTATCCAGGTACGGGTCGTACCCGATTACCTTCATCTTGAACGCCTTCATTTTCTCAGCCGCCAATCTGGCTATCGCCCCGCAGCCGACCAGGCCGAGCACTTCATCGTGGATGCCACCCATTGGCGAGAGTAATTTCTTGGCCTCTCCCCATTTTCCCTGCTTCACCAGGGTGTCCTGCTGCACCAGTTTCTTGGCGCAGGCGAGTATCAGGGCAACTGCCTGGTTCGAGACTTCCTCGACACACCACTCCGCGGCGGGATTGTTGCAGATAATAACGCCGTTATCGGTCGCTGCCTGGACATCGATACCGTCGTAGCCTACCGAATAGGTAACGACCATCTGCAGATTCGGCAGGGCTTCGATAACCTGCCGGGTGAACATATGCCCGCCCATGATGGCATCGGCATCCGTAACCTTGTTCACAAAATCAGCCCCGGGTTCGAGTTTCAATTCGACCACCTCGACATCGAGGTTCGCCTTTTTAAATTCCGATTTCTCCGCTTCCATAGAGCCGGGTTTCATCTTCGCGAATCCGTAAACCTTGTACTTCGCCATTTCTCTTCCTCCTGACGGTTTATTGTATCGTTAAATATCGAATTCCACACCCAATTCTCCGGCCAGTTGTTTCAGGCCATCGAGCACGCTCAGGTGCAGAGGTATTCCTTCGGCTTTTCTCTTTCGTTCTATTTCCTGTTCGATTTCA
>CAYXEG010000156.1:1296-7463 GCA_964463875.1 uncultured Dehalococcoidales bacterium | reverse complement strand
TCACTCGATGGCCGGTCATCCGGCAAAACGGACCGCAACGTCATCTTGCGCGAAAAGGAATCGAAGCCCGGTAAAACCCAGGAAAGGGCGAATACGTTTGTTCCCTGTCTCTTTAACCGGAATTTCTTCTCTCTTCGAAGAGAACAACCTTTTATAACCTGAAAAAACGGATATAAAAGTTTGGCAGTTCTCGACCGGAAAAGGCGACGGGACACTTCAACACAGGTTCTGCCGGAAGCCTGTCTCGACTCACCCCGAAGTAACGTGAGTGCCTGTCAGCGTTCCCGGAACCCGAAAAAACCGGTTCCGTTTCTGAAAAAACACCCGAAAAAAACGAAAACGAATCGAGGCTGACAACCGTACTTTAAAAAACAGAAGAATGATACATCCGAAAACGGAGTGTGGAGCCGGTATTACAGCTTCCCTACTTCTTCCATGAGGGCGGTGACGATATCTTTTTCGTCGATAGTCCGGATTTTCTCGCCTTTCTTGAACAGGACGGCTCTGCCTTTGCCACAGGCGACTCCGACATCAGCATCCTTTGCTTCGCCGGGGCCGTTCACGACACAGCCCATGACAGCTACCTTGACCGGTTTGGTGACTTTCGCCAGTTCCTTTTCAACGGCTTCGGCAATCGAGACAAGGTCGACTTCGGTTCTGCCGCAGGTCGGACAACTGATGAGTACCGGCCCGTGCTGACGGAGGTCGAGGCTTTTCAGTATCTCGTAACCCGCGATAACCTCCTCTCGGGGATGGGTGGTCAGGGAAACGCGAAGCGTATCACCGATGCCGAGATAGAGCAGAGCGCCGATACCGACCGAACTGCGGATTACCCCGGTGCGGGGCGTGCCGGCCTCGGTGATGCCGATATGCAGGGGATAGGGAATCCTTTTCGCAATACCCTGGTAGGCTTCGAGGGTGGTCGGAACATCGGAAGCTTTCAGCGAAACCTTTATCAGGTCGAAATCGAGGCTTTCCAGTATCTCGACGTGTTCCATGGCGGCTTCGACCATGCGTTGAGCGACCGGCAGGGTGGGATCAGCTTTTTTAGGCATGCTGCCGCCGTTGACGCCGATGCGAATCGGAACACTTCTTTCGGCGGCGGCTTTAACAACCTGCCTTACCCGGTCGGCTTCGCCGATATTGCCGGGATTGAGCCGCAAACCGTCTACTCCGGCTTCGAGGGAAGCGAGTGCCAGGCGGTAATCGAAATGGATATCGGCAATCAGCGGGGCGGTAACCCGTTTTTTTATCTCTTTCAGGGCTTCGGCAGCTTCCATGTCAGGCACTGCCAGTCGGACTATCTCGCAATCGAGTTCCTCAAGCTCCCGAATCTGGTTAACCGTTGACATGACATCACGGGTGTCGGTGTTGGTCATGGACTGGACGGATATAGGGGCGTCACCGCCGATGGTGACACTGCCAACCTGAATCGGAATCGATTTTCTTCGTGGAAACATAGGCTTTCCTTATCCCAGCAGACTCTGGCCGCTGATAATCCGCATAATATCCTGGAAGGCAATAACAATCGAGAGGAGGATGAGGAGGGCGAATCCGACGAAATGGACCAGCCCTTCGGTGCGGGGGTTCACCCGTTTTCCTCCCCGGATGGCTTCTAAAACAATGAAGGCAACCCGGCTGCCGTCGAGAGCCGGAACCGGGAGCATATTAGTCAGGCCGAGGAGCAGGCTGATAATACCGGCGAGCCTGAGGACGGGAACAATTCCCAGAGCGGCGACCTCACCGGTTAACTGAACCATCGCCACCGGGCCGATGAATGAGGCAGCCGTTTCACCCCTGAAGATACTGATGATGCCGGTTACCTGGACAGCGACGACATTCCACATCTCCACGACACCGAGCGGAACAGCCCGCCATACCGGATAGCTGAAGGTAACGGGAACGACGTTGGTGAGGCTGGTCATGATGCCGACGTGGCCTTCCCCGGCGGGAGGGTTGACCCTGGGAACAATATTAATTTCCGTCACCGCCGAGTCCTGACGCTGAATACCGAGGGTTAAAGTCTCTCCGAGGTGCTCCTGAATGAGCCGGCTGAGTTCGCTGTTATCACGTACCGGTTCGCCTTCGATAGTCAATATAATGTCACCGACCATCAGGCCGGCCTGTTCAGCCGGGGAATCTGCCGTGATTGCCTCGATTCTGACATCGCCTTCCCAGGTCTTTTGAGGGAGAAGAAAGCTGACGGAGAATACCACCAGCGCCAGCAGGATATTGGCGATAGTGCCGCCGGTAATGACCAGCAGCCTCGGCCACCTTTTTTTCGCAGCCAGGCTCCTCGGATCGGACGGGTCTTCCTCGCCGGTAAGCCGGTTGAATCCCCCGAAGGGGATAGCATTAATGGAGTAAAGCGTTTCACCCCGTTTAATGCCGAACAGGCGGGGAGGGTAGCCGATACCGAACTCCTCCACCCTCACCCCGGTCATTTTAGCGGTGATGAAGTGGCCGAGTTCATGGCTGATGATAATTACTGAAAGAATCAGTATACCGATAAGTATATAAACAGCAACCATATATGTTTACAATGCGCCCTTTGCAGCGGTTCGTATTTCCTCTGAGACAAGAGAATCTACTTCCAGAATATCATCAATCGAGGGGTTATGAACAGGGTGATGGCTTTCGAGTACCTTTTCGATGAGGACAGGGATAGCGGTGAATCGGATTTTCCCGTTCAGGAATAATTCCACGGCGGCTTCGTCGGCCGCACAGAGGGCGGCCGGGTATGTTTCACCCAGGCGAATCGCTTCAACGGCCAGTTTCAGGCAGGGAAAGGTATCGAAATCAGGCTTGGCGAAGGTGAAATCCTTCATCTTATACCAGTCCGTCCGCTGGATTTCCGGATTTGGAAGGCGGTCGGGGAAGGTGAGGGCGTACTGAATCGGCAGACGCATGTCGGGGTAACTGAGCTGGGCTTTAACGGAGCCGTCAGCGAATTCGACCATCGAGTGAATGATACTCTGGGAATGAATGACGACGTCGATTTTTTCCACCGGCACATCGAACAGCCAGCGGGCTTCGATTATTTCAAGACCCTTGTTCATCAGGGTAGCGGAGTCGATTGTGACTTTTTTTCCCATTTTCCAGGATGGATGGTCGAGGGCCTGTTCAGGGGTTACCCCGGCGAGGGCTTCTTTCGAAAAGTTCCGGAAAGGGCCGCCTGAGGCAGTCAGGATAATCCTGGCCGGAGGGGTTTCTCCTTTAAGGCACTGCCAGATGGCGCTGTGTTCGCTATCGACCGGCAGAATGGCGGCGTGGTGCTTTTTCGCTTCGGCCATTATAATCTCACCGGCCATGACGAGCGTTTCCTTGTTGGAGAGAGCGATATTTTTACCGGCCTGGATTGCGGCGAGGGTCGCTTTCAGCCCGGCTTTCCCGGAGGTGGCGATGACGACGGTATCAATCTCAGGGAGAACAGCCATTTCTTCGAGGGGAAGAAACCGGAATGGCGAACCCGGAGGAATCGGGAATTCAGCTTCGGAATAGATGAAATCAGGGTGAAATTCCCGTATCTGGCTATTGAGGAGGGAGACGTTCCTGCCGGCGGCGAGGGCTTTAACACGGAAACGGCCGGGAAGCGCCCGAAGGACATCCAGCGTTTGACAGCCTATCGAGCCGGTAGAGCCGAGGAGCGCAAGTGTCTTTACAGCAGTATCCATGTCACATACCAGTATACCACTAACCCGGCGAAAACGAGGCTATCGATTCTATCGAGGAAACCGCCGTGTCCGGGAAGGGCTTTCCCGGAATCCTTGTTGCCGGTGTAGCGCTTGAAGGCTGATTCGAGGAGGTCACCCGCCTGTCCGAAGACACTAATCAGGCCGGCCATTATCAGAGCGTGATACCAGGGAATCGGCAGGCCGAGCGAGGTAGAAAGGGTGAAGAAGAGACTTATCAGGAGAGCGCCAGCCAGACCGCCGGCGGCGCCTTCCCAGGTTTTTCCAGGGCTGATACGGGGGGCCATTTTGTGGCGGCCGAAGCGACGGCCGGTGAAAAAAGCAGCCGTATCGTAAGCAAATGTGATGAACAGAGTGAAGAGTACCCAGTTACGCCCGTCTTCGAAGCCCCTCATGGCGATAAAGTGTCCTAACATCCAGCCGATGTAGACGATGCCGATGACGGTCCAGATGCCGGACATCCGGTTGAACGAGTTTTTCGCCCGGCGCCTGATAAGGAGAACTGATGCGAACAGGGGGAGGAGCAGGAAGGCGGCCAAGATGAAGGGTACCCGGTCAATGGCCAGCAATCCGGCGACAGCAGTTTGGATACCTGCATCCCGGAGGGCCAACAGCACGAGGGAGACAAGGATTCCGTAGAGGATGAAAAGACGGGTACGGGAGTGGCGAAGTAGGCGGGAGAACTCGAGAAAGGAGAGGATGGCAGCGATGCCGATAGCAATGGTGAAGAGAGGGAGCGAGTCAACCAAATCATCGAACCAGACAGACGCAACGAGAACGGGCAGGGCGATTATCGACGTCAGAACTCTTTTTTTAAGCATGATGAAGAAACTATAGTCCGCCGAAGCGTCTCTTTCTGCGGCTGTAAAATTCGAGGGCCTTGTCGATATCTTCTTTACCGAAATCAGGCCAGAAGACATCGGTGAAATACATCTCGCTGTAGGATGACTGCCAGATGAGGAAATTACTCAGGCGGTATTCGTCCGAGGTGCGAATCAGGAGGTCGACATCCGGGATACCGGCGGTGTAAAGATACTTGTCAAAGATGGTTTCGTCAATATCTTTCGAAGGAATACCGGCATCGATAATGCGCTGGATGGCGTTAATGATTTCGGCCCGGCCGCCGTAGTTAAAGGCTATATTGAGATTCAAGCCGGTATTTCTCCTGGTTGTTTCGACAGACTCGATAATGGAGTCGCGGAAATCCGGCGGGAGGTCTTCGAGATTGCCGATATGACGGAGGCGGATGCCCTTTTTCTGAATCTCAGGGGTTACCCGTTCCATGAAATCGGTGAGCATGGAAAACAGGCCGTCGATTTCTTCCTGAGGGCGCCGCCAGTTTTCTGTGGAGAATCCATAGAGAGTGAGGTAGGGAACGTCGTACTCGCTAAGGTATTCGACCATGCGGTACATATTATCGATACCTTCGCGGTGACCTTCCTGGCGGGAGAGGCCACGTTTTTCCGCCCATCGGCCGTTGCCGTCAGGAATGATGGCAATATGGGTGGGGAGCAGAGAAAACCTTTCAGTTGATGAAGATGAAGGGGTTGTCATATTCCTGCTCCGTTCCGAATCGTTATAACGTCTAGACCTGTTTCAGTTCTTCTTCTTTTTCCCGGCCGATTTTTTCAGCGGTTTCGATGAAGGCATCGGTGATTTTCTGCAACTGTTCGAGGGCTCTTTTGTTCTCGTCCTGGGAGATATCCTTGTTCTTTTCCAGTTCCTTCAACTCGCTCATGGCATCGCGCCGGAGATTACGGATGATGACACGTCTTTCTTCGAGGCGTTTATGGACGAGCTTGATAAGTTCCTGTCGGCGTTCTTCGGAAAGGGGAGGGATATTGATACGGATAACCTTGCCGTCATTGAGCGGGTTGAGGCCGAGGTCGGAAGCAAGAATGGCTTTCTCGATGCTTTTTATGGCGCTTTTATCCCAGGGCTGAATAACGAGCAGGCGGGCTTCGGGTACGGAAATACCGGCGATGTGGTTGATGGGAGTCTGCATACCGTTGTAATCGACTCTGATAGTATCGAGCAGGTTCGGTGTGGCTCTTCCGGTGCGGATAGTGCCGAGTTCAACCTTGAGGCCTTCGGCGGCTTTCTGCATTCTGTCTTCGATGCTTAATAAAACTTCACTGGACATATTACCCCTCGCTGGCAACCCTTGTGCCGATAGATTCTCCCATGACAGCGCGTTCGAGACTGTTCGGTTCGCTGAGATTGAAAACGATAATCGGGAGTTTGTTTTCCATACAGAGCGACAGAGCCGTGATATCCATTACCTCGAGGCGAAGATTGAGGGCTTCCATATAGGAGAGTTTCTCGAACTTTTTCGCGTTCGGATTTTTCCGGGGGTCTTCGCTGTAGATACCGTCGACGCCGTTCTTGGTCATAAGGAGAACTTCCGCTTCGGTTTCGATAGCCCTGAGGGCAGCGGCGGTGTCAGTGGTCATATAGGGATTTCCGGTGCCGCAG
>CAYXEG010000156.1:0-1286 GCA_964463875.1 uncultured Dehalococcoidales bacterium | reverse complement strand
GTACCAGCGGCGAAGATAACGCAGCGGTGTTTTTCCAGGTGGCGGATAGCCCGGCGACGGATATAGGGTTCGGCTACCTGCTGGATATCGATGGCGGTCTGAGTTCGGGTTATGACTCCCTCGCGCTCCAGGACATCCTGTAGCGCGAGAGCGTTGATAACGGTAGCGAGCATACCGGCATAGTCAGCGGTTACCCGGTCTATGCCGTCTTTTTCAGCTTTGGCGCCGCGCCAGATGTTGCCGCCGCCGACAACGATAGCGACATCGACGCCCATATTCATAACGTTTTTTATCTGTCCGGCAGCTTTTTTCAGGACAGATGTGTCTATTCCGAAATTAGTTTCCCCGCTGAAGGCTTCGCCGCTGAGCTTCAGTAATACTCGTTTGTATCTGGTATCAGCCATATGCTAGCGCCTTCCTGGGAACTATTCGTTATAGTCCGAGTTCGAACCTGGCAATCTTGCTTATCTGTATATTCTCTCCGGTTCGCCCGATAGCTTCGGTAATCAGGTCCTGGATAGTAACGGCCGGGTCTTTGATGCAAGCCTGGGTAAGAAGGCAGATTTCTTCCTTCGTACTGACTATTTCGGCATCCGCGGGAACCATCTCGAGGGATATGTATTTCGGGTCCATGGCAGCGACCTGCATGGCTATCAGGTGGGCGAGTTCCTTGAATTCTTTCGTGCGGGCGACGAAGTCGGTTTCGCAGTTCAGTTCAATCATCGCTCCGATTCGGCCTTCGCCATGGATGTAGGATTCCACGAGTCCCTGTTTCGTCGAGCGTTCTTTTCTTTTTTCGGCTATATAAAGGTTCTGCTCTTTGAGAATTTCCAGAGCTTTTACCATGTCTTCATTGGCCTGCGCAAAGGCGTTACGGCACGCCATGATACCGGCTCCGGATTTTTCCCTGAGCTCCTTGAGTTTTTCGGTAGTACTCAACCTGTCCTCCTGTAATTACTGGTCGTTGGAAACCGCGGCAACAGGCTCGCTCTTGGCTGCTTCGGCGGCCGCTTGTTCTTCGATAGCTTTGGATTCCGCTTCAGCCTGGAGCATTTCGTGACCTGCGGAGCCTTCAAGAACCGCATCGGCAATCCTGTTGCAGATGAGCTTGATGGCTCTGATGGCGTCATCATTGGCAGGAATGGCGTAATCGAGTTCGTCCGGGTTGCAACTGGTATCGGAAATACCAACGACCGGGATACCTATTCGCTTTGCTTCGGCGAGGGCAATCTTTTCCTTCGGCGGGTCAATGATGAAAATAACCGACGGAAGGCTGGTCATTTCCT
>CAYXEG010000155.1:0-7487 GCA_964463875.1 uncultured Dehalococcoidales bacterium | reverse complement strand
ATCTCATGCCCCCGCCGCTCGTTTCGATGATATCGCCGGCTATTTTCTTATCGGCGATGATGAGCACAGCCACCTGGGGAGGAAACTGAGAGAGGGACATGTTAAGTAATTCGGGACTGTCTGTGGTTAAAACAATAAGGTCGAATGGTTCGTTGTTGGAAAGTTGAACTGCTTCATGAAAGTTAGAGGCGATTGTGACAGCATATCTGTCCTTAAGAAGTAAACGACTCTTTGTATATTGAACCGCCGGGTCGGCCTCTATCAATAATACTTTTGAGGATTGCATGATATCAGTACTACCCTGGAGTAAAGGGATATCCGGTTCATCCGGATAGCCTTCGCACCGTGTATTTTCATGAGCTGCCAATAAAATCTTACTGCACAATATAGCATCACCTGCAAGCATAGTCAATGAAATTCCACTATTATGCCGAAATCTTTTCATTTCGTGAATTATTGTACATGACTATTATCCGGGAGCGCTCCGTTGCCCTTTTTCCTCAGAACACTATTAACACTGGCCAGTATCTTGTTGCTGGTTGCCGGTTTCGATAAGAAAGTGTCAGCTTCGTTTTTTAGCTCTTTAAGCTTTTTTGTATCTGATTCGACCTTGGCAGTGAAGTAGATGATTTTCGTTTCAGGTGACATTTTACGAATAATCTGGCAGACTTCCCGCCCGTTCATGCCGGGCATCATCAAATCAAGCAGTACCACATGAGGTTTTTCTTTCTCGGCAATTGTGATTGCGTTTTCACCGTTTGCAGCTACATTAACGGTATAACCTTCTTTTTCCAGTATTCTTCGTAAAATCGAACACATATTTGTTTCATCATCGACAACAAGGACAGAATATTGGTTATTCATTCAACTAGCTCCGTTACTTCGATACTGCGGATATAACCGTACCATTATTCTTCTTTTTTGTTTCTATCATAAGAGGAAGTTCGATAACTATCGTCGCTCCTCCGGATTTGTTGTTTTCCGCATGTATCAGTCCGTTATGGGATGTGACGACACTGTAACAGGTACTTAAGCCCAGTCCTGTCCCTTCTCCGACATTTTTCGTGGTAAAGAAAGGATGGAATATATTGTCCATGCTTTCTGCGGGGATGCCGCTGCCGTTATCGGATATTTCTATTCTTGCCCATTCATTATCAGCCCGGGCACTCATCGTGATATTCCCGTCAATCCGGTTCTTCAACGCTTCTTCCGCATTAATGAGAATGTTGATAAAGACTTGAATAAGCTGGGAGTAATCACCTCTGATATAGAGAGGTTCCTGCGGAAGGACAATTGATTGACTGATGTTAAGGATGTTGTGTCGGTATTGCCGCATATCCATTACTTTTTTCACTATCCGGTTCAGGTTTATCCGGCGATGATTGGTAACGGTTCTTTTTCGGTAGGTAAGAAGGGTGGACATGATTTTAGCAGCCCGTTTTGCCTCGCTGTGAATGATTCTCAAATCTTTCTTGATGGAATCAGGCGCACTCTCTCTCAATAGCAGTTCCGAGAGAAGCAGGATGCTGCCCAGGGGGTTGTTTACTTCATGGGCGATACCGGCCGTCATCGTCCCGAGAGATGCCAGCAGTTGCGACTGCTGCAGTTGCCCTTCTATTTTCTTGATTTCCGATACATCCCTGGTCGAAGTAACGAATGAGACAATGTTGCCTTCATCATCGAAAATAGGAGACGTTACCCCTTGAAAATGCTTGCCCCGGGAGCGGGCATCGATATTCTTTGTCACCGGTTTTTTCGTTTCAAGTACCTTTTTAGCAGAACAATCAGGGCACGGTGTAGTCCTGTTTTGCACGATTTCATAACAGTGCTTTCCGATTATTTCATCCATTTCCAGGCCGATTTCGTTGGCATAGTTTTTATTGGCCCTGAGGATACGGTAATCACGGTCGATGATATATACCTGTTCCGAAAGAGAATCGAAGGTCGCTTCCCATTCCCTGGCAGCTTCTTCAATCTGTTCTTCCATCTTTTTTCTCTCGGTAATATCACGATTGACCGAAGTAATACCGACAATCCGGCCATCGATATTGACCATCGGAGACACTTTTGCGTTAAACCAGAATGTTTTTCCTCGGGTTTCGAAAGAATAATCGAATTGCTGAGTCTGATTGGTGCTGATAACGTTACTGATAGCTGCCTTTAGTTCTCCTGCAACGTATGCGGAAAGAACATCGTGATAATTTTGACCGACGTAATTCCTTTTTGAGGTAGAAAACAATTCGGAGGTTACCGGATAGTAAGCTCCGGTAAAATTTCCTTCGAGGTCATAAGTAAAAACGATGTCGTCGAGCGAGTTGATGAGAGAGCGGATTTTCCCTTCGGACTCTACCATGTCTTTCTGCATTTGAATCCGGTCCGAAATCTCCCGTGAGGTTACCATGATACGGGATATCTGGTTGTTACTGTCACGTATCGGGGATACCCGGGCGTCAAACCATCGTTCGATGCCCTCGATTGGCATCGAGTAATCGAATCTCTGGGTTTCTCCGGTTTCTTTCGCCGCTTCGAAGGCGATATTCAATGTTTCGACTACACTCTTCGGCAGGTAGTCTTCATACAGAACACCGACGAAAGGTTCGGGGCCTGGCCTGAATTCAGAATAATCTTTCAGCTTATAGTACGGTTCAAACCTGCCATCTAAATCGTAGGTGAAGACGAAATCATCAAGGGACTCGACGAGCGAACGCATCGTTTCTTCGGACGTCCTGAGAGCTTTTTCCGCTTCTTTCCGTTCCGATATGTCACGGGATATTACTACAATAGAAACGATATTGTTCTGGTTGTCCCGCACCGGCGATACCCGGGCGTCGTACCATCTTTCCCTGTCCCCGAACGGCATGCAGTAATCGAACTGCTGATTTTGCCCGGTTTCGAGTATAGCTTTGAAAGCTCGGTCCATTTTTTCAGTAACGTCGGCATCGAGAACCTCGGAGTATTTTTTCCCGAAAACCTCTGACCACTGTTCTTTGATATAACCGGTGATATGTTCCGGAGCCCGGTAAAAATTACCGAATCTGCCTTCGGTATCGTACGTAAACACAATATCGTCCATTGACTGGATTAACGATCGGAGGTATTCTTCGGAATTTTTCAGTTCGTTTTCAATGTGTTTGCGCTCGGAAATATCTGAAAAAATGGTTACCCATCCCAGATGGTTTCCATTGACGATAATCGATTCGGTATGAACGTCCAGCCAGTATTCTTTTCCATCTTTCGAACGTGTTCTCTGTTCGCCTTTGATGAATCCCTGCGCTAATAGTTTCTCGATACGTTCTACGTTTTGCTGAGGGTAGTCTTCCAGGGGTTCGATAATTTCCCAGATAAATTTCCCGATTGCCTCCGATTCCTTAATGCTGAACAGTTGCTCGCAGATGATGTTCCATCTGGTTATCATAAAGTCGGTATTAGTCGCGTAGACACCTTCATGAATAGCCCTGAGCGTTACCTTTGAATAATCATGTTCCTCAGCATCTTTTTTCTGCTGGGTGATATCGGTGATATTGCCCACGACAGCCTTTTTACCTTTATAATAAATCGGTGTAACCGATTCGAGCACCCAGTGAATTTCTCCTCTTCCGTTGATGAACCTGAATTCGTAAGGGGAGGAGTTTTCATCTTTCAGCATTCTCTGGACTGATTGACGAACAAATTCGCGATCGTCAGGATGGATGAACCGCTCGGGCTCTATGTTTTTTAATGCTTCCCCTGTATAACCGGAGAGCTTCTGGAACTTAAGGTTCGAATACCGCAGTTTATTGTCCTGGAGAATGTAAACACCGGCCGGAGAATGGTCAGCAAAAACCCTGTGCAGTTCTTCCGATTCCTGGGTTGCGGTGATATCGTAGTACGTATATTGAGTGCGGATTTCACTCTCCCAGATAACACCCCGCCGGAATACCATAAGATGTTTGATACTGTTATCTTTTGATTGCAGGCTGATTTTAAATGCGTGCCTGAACGACTGGCGGCCGTCTTTTTCCTGTAATTCCCGTTTATTCGCTGCATACGACTCAGTGGTTTGTATGAGAGCAGGGAGAATTGTCCGGATTTCTTCCTGAGTTGGATAACCCAGAATTTCCTGTATTGATTTGTTTGAGTACACCAGTCGATGGTCGTCATCGATGACGATGATACCGAAGGGAGAATCATCGAGTAGTTTTCTTAGATTACCTTCTGCCAGTATGGCATCCTCATGGGTCAGTCTTCGTTCGGATATTTCGTTGACGACGAAGACTATTCCGACGACATCCTGTTCGTTATCCTTCAATTGAACAGGTGTTAATTCCACGGGAAGTGTCGAGCCATCGGCACTGACAAGCGAGCACTCTACAGGGGTGCCTTCATCAGCCGACCGCAGATACTCGAATTCACGTATCATTCGAGGGCGGTCGCAGGACGCAACGAAATCGATAGTTTCCTTGCCGGTTATGTCATTCTTATCCTGATAATTGAGTTTTCTGAGAAGTCTTTCATTGATATCGATAATCAGTCCGCTTAAATCCGTAACAATAATCCCATCCATAATGGAATCGAAAACCATTCTCATCTCACTTACCGTGAGAAAATCGGCATTATCGGGAATCGTTTGATTTTCTGTTATTGTATTCACCTCGGGCAGTACGAATTCGTTGCTTCTATGCTTTTCGTTCATATTCTTCGTCTTTTTCTATTTTCTCTGACGGAGAGTACCTTTTCTCAGGGATATGTTTCAATTATAACAGTTTATGCTTTGGTTTTGGTGCCGGTAAGTTTCAGGAACATCATTACCAGGGACGTTGTCACTATTATAAATGAAGATAACCAGATTCCGATGAGGTAAACCGTTCCCGGTTGTACTCCCGTAAGAAGCAGCGTCTGGGCAAGAGCGAAAAACGCCCATCCTGTCGCCAGGACGTTCCAGAAAATCCATTTTTCACCGATACGCTTATATGTCAGGAAGTAGCCCGTTATTGCCAGGATTACCAGAAACCATCCGAAACAGCAATTAACTAACGTAACAATATCCATTTTTTCAATACTCCAAATAACGACTTATTTGTTATTTGTTTATATTTTTCCCTGGTTTGTTAACAAAATATTTATACTAATACCATTTTGTTACCCACTGATTTCATACGTAAGATACTGGAGGGTCACTATATTGACCCAAAGGGTCTCTTTTTCATGTTTTTTCACGGTTTCCGGGATGAACAGGCGTTTCTTCCCGAAGCAGGCCGGTTTTCTCCTTCTATTTGAGGCTCCATAACGAATCATAAACTATTGCCAAACAAGTTCTCTTTCATTGACCTGAAAGTCCTTTCGGGGAATATTCGGGTATGGCATAGTCCAATTACAGGCCAGAAACATTGTACTTATCCGGCCAACGATAAAACTTTACTGATTATGGAATATCGGTAAAAGAAAAGAGGAACGGAAATGGCTCAGTGGAAACTCAGAGGGTGCCCGAGGTGCAGTGGTGATGTCTATGTCGAGAAAGATAATGACGAAACGAACGAACGGTGTCTTCAGTGCGGGTACGTCAAGCAAATCGGTCGCGGGTTTGCGAGGAAGATTGAACGTCAACCGGTCGAGGAGAAGAAAAAAGTAGCTGTCAGTATTTCATAATTCGAGCGGCCCGTCAGGTTCCCGGCTGCTTCCTGTTTCCGAATCACCGGTTTTTCTGAAACGTTGTTTATTAATTGTTGTCATTCCGAAAATCATTTTTAGGGCTTGTTTACGTTTCGGATTATTTAATGGTTCAGGAAGAGCAGGAGGCAGACAGAATGAGAAGTTTGCTGAAGGAAGAACCGGATACCAGGTCTTCCTTATATTATCGGACTGCTGCGACAGTTTCGGGACAGAATGCCGATAAACCGGTAGATGACCTGTTGTCGGAAGACGAGTTGAAGATATGGGAAAGATTAGTAAAAAGGGGGTTGGTTAATGCCCTATCCGGCTTGTCCGAGCTGCTGGGACATGAAATCAAGCTGCATTCGTTGAGGGTGAAACAGACACCGGTCACGGCTGTTGCCGACTCAATAAATTCGTCGGAAGCTTTCAGCATCGGCACCTGTCTTACCGTCGAAGGGGATATCGCCGGACAGATAATGCTTATCCATACTCCTGAGATAGCCTTTCGCTTTATCGATTTGCTGCTGGATTTACCTTGCGGAACGACGGATACAATCGGCAACCTGGAGCGATGCGCTCTGGAGGATATCGGAAACATTACCGGTTCCTATTTCCTGAATACCATGGCTGATAACGCCGGACTAATTATCATGCCGTCGCCGCCTACAGTTGTTATCGACAGGTTTTCCGCCATTATGAAAGCACCGATAGAGGCAATTCGCCGGCAGCAGGATTATACGGTTATGGTGGAATCGACCTTTAATGCTGACGCTCAGAAAATGGACGGGACTTTTATTGTTTTACCGACCTTCGATTTTGTCAGGGCGGTTACCCGCGAAAAGGTAACAATCGAGGAAAGGAGGGCGTGAAATGGCGAAAATTCTGGTAGTAGACGATTCTGCTCTCGTTCGCATGAAGTGCTCGCAAGTGTTATCAAACAACGGGTACAGTGTCATCGAAGCCGAGAATGGTGAAGAGGCCCTCGAAAAATACAAGGAACACAAACCTGACGGGGTGCTGATGGATATCGTTATGCCAAGAATGCACGGTATAACGGCGCTTCACGAGATTCGGAAAATCGATCCCGTTGCCAAAGTGGCTATGCTCACCGCGATGGGTCAGAAAGCCATGGTGACGAGTGCCTTGAAAGAAGGGGCGAAAGATTTCGTCGTCAAGCCTTTCCGGGAAGGCAGGGTCATCGATACTGTTCAGAGGCTGCTGGGTAAAACGAAGATAGACTAATCAACCCTGTTTTATTTTCGACCTCTAAAAAAATACCGCCCGAACAGGCGGTATTTTTTTCTTTTCATATAAAAATGCTACAATATTTCCATGAATAATATTGATTACGAAGCAGAAGACATCTTTGAACTGGACCTGGCCAGGTACGGCCTCTCTCACCTCAAGGGCAGAGATATCCTGTCTCTCGATGAAGCTGAAATGGACGCTCTCATCAATGCCCTCGGGAATGACGATATCTCTCTCAATGTCCCGATACCATGCACGCCCGACGATATATTTACGTTACTTTCATCCTCAGAATGCCGGAAGTGCGGCAAATGCTGCCAGCCAAACCCTCTCAATCCGGATAGCCCGGGAATCGAAGTGTTCAAAGAGGAAATAGAAGCGATAGCCACCTTTCTCCATATCCCGACCGATGCCATCGAGAAACAGAGTCAGATGGGGAAGTGGGTTCCTCATCCGTTCGGCTGGACCAACCTCTCTTCGACCCGGTGGCTGCCTCAACCGTGCCCATTTTTCAACGCGGAAACGAATCAGTGCACCGTCCATTCGGTTCGGCCGGTTGTCTGCAAGATTCACCCGGTGATATTCACCGGGGAACATGACAGTGTTTC
>CAYXEG010000154.1:0-7546 GCA_964463875.1 uncultured Dehalococcoidales bacterium | reverse complement strand
CTAAGGCGCTGGCCTTTATCGTAGAGAAAATAAGCACAGGCTGTCTCGGTGCCGCGCCCGACCCTGCCCCGCAACTGGTGGAGCTGAGTCAGTCCGAACTTATCAGCCCGGTTGACAATCATGGTATTGACGTTCGGCATGTCCAGCCCGGACTGAATGATGCTGGTGCAGACGAGGACATCGAATTCTTTCCGGTAGAACTGAGCCATGACTTTTTCCAGTTCTCCTTCGCCCATCTGGCCGTGGCCGATGATGAACCGGGCTTCCGGGACCAGTTCCTGAAGTTTAGCGGTAACCAGACTGATGCTCTGCACCCGATTATGAACGAAGAAGACCTGGCCGTCCCGTTCAAGTTCTCTCAGGATAGCTTCCCGGACGAGATGGTTGTTGAACTCGGAGACGTAGGTTTTAATGGGCAGGCGTTCTTCCGGCGGGGTTTCCATGACACTCATATCCCGGACACCGACGAGCGACATATGGAGGGTACGGGGGATGGGAGTAGCGCTGAGGGTGAGGACATCGACCTCCTGGCGCTTTTTCTTGAGGTACTCCTTGTGAACGACGCCGAAGCGCTGTTCCTCATCGATAATGAGAAGGCCAAGGTCCTTGAAGACGATATCTTTCTGGATAATGCGGTGGGTGCCGATACAGATATCGACTTTACCGTCAGCCAAATCCTCCACAATGCGTTTCTGCTCGGCATGGGAGCGAAAGCGGCTCAGTACCTCAACTTTCACGGGAAAGGCCTTTAGACGCTGACTGAAGGTCGAATAGTGCTGCTCGGCAAGGACGGTGGTGGGAACGAGCACCGCCACCTGCTTGCCATCCATGACGGCTTTGAAGGCGGCCCGGACGGCAACCTCGGTTTTACCGTAGCCGACATCGCCGCAGACGAGGCGGTCCATGGGTTTCGTTTTTTCCATGTCTTCCTTAATCTGACGCTGGACGGTAATCTGGTCGGGTGTTTCGACATAGGGGAAGGCGGCCTCGACCTCCTGCTGCCAGACGGTATCCTGGGAGAAGGCAAAGCCGGTGACGACTTCCCGGCTGGCGTAGAGGTTAATCAGGTCTTCGGCGATTTCCTCGACAGCGTCCTTAACCTTGCGTTTCGTGCGGGACCATTCCTGGGTGCCGAGGCGGCTGAGAACCGGTTCCTGCTCGCCGGAGCCGACGTACCGCCCGACCCGGTCAATCTGCTCGGCGGGCACATAGAGGCGGTCGCCGGAGGCGTACTCGATAAGCATGTACTCTTTTTCGCCGGCGCCGGAATCAGTCTTCATCCGGATAACGCCGGCGAATTTGCCGATACCGTGCTCGATGTGTACTACGAAATCGCCGGGATTCATCTCGGTAAAGGCTTTACGATGAGGGACAGGGCGCTTTCTGATTAGCCGGCGCTGTTTGATGAAACCGAAAATTTCGCGGTCGGTGAGTATGGCCGTATGGCCGCCGGTAATCCAGCCACCGTCGAGGATTCCCTGCACCAGGGTCAGCGAGCCACGAGGAGGTAGTTCCCTGATTTCATCGACAGGAACAGCAATGATATCTTCCTCCCCGAGCAGTTCGGAGAGGCGGTCGGCCTGGGAACTAATGATAACAACGGTCACGCCGTCGCGGAGCATTTCATTTATTTTTTCGATGAAGAGGGGTATCTGCCCGGCATAGCTGACGTTCGGTGTAAAATCCGGCTCGAACATAATCTCACCGGCAGGTACGCCAAAGGAGGTTAACCGGAGCGATTTTCTCTTTTCGATTTCCGGCAGTATTTCTTTGCGGGTAAAGAACGGAACCGGGTAATTGCCGGGGAGTTCTTCTTCAGCCAGTTTTTCGGAGCGGAGTTCTTCGGCCTTTTCGAAGTAGGCATCCATCGCCGACCAGACCGCCGCCGGTTCGTCAAGAACGATAATGCCCTCGTCCGGGAGATAATTGAGCAGGGAATCGGTATTGAAGAGGGGGGCATAGAAATGGAGGTCATCCGGCAATCCCCTTTCAAGCAGCATTCCGATTTCCTGGCCGAAGCGGTACTTCGCGTCCGGGTTCAGGGGCGAAAGGTCGAGCTTTTTCAGGAGCGTTTCCAGCCGGTGACGGTCGAGCGAGTAAGGCTGGAGCAGTTCGGTGGCCGGGCCGACGGTCAGAAGGTCGACATTGCCGACGGAGCGCTGGGTGGCAGAATCGAAAATCCGGATAGACTCGATGGTATTACCGAAGAACTCGAGGCGGGCTGGCATATCGCTCGTCGGGGGGAAGACATCGATGATGCCGCCCCGGTGGCTGACCGTACCCGGCATATCCACCACTTCCTTGAGGCGAAAGCCGATAGCCTGTAATTTCGCAATCAGGCTGAAGGGTTCGGTTTCCATGCCTTTCGCTATCGAGTGAATCGACCCGGAAAAATCGATGAACGAGGGCAGTTTCCGGGTGAAGGCGGAGGTAGAAGCAATCACAATGGGGGCGGTTCTTCCCGTTTCCTCCCCGTCCGTTTTCCATTGCGCAAGAGTCGAAAGAATCTGAACGACTTCCAGTTCGGAGACGGTATCGGTCGAAATGCGTTCATAGGGCAGGGCTTCCGGTTCGGGGAATATCCGAATATCGGCGTCCGGCAGCCAGGTACGGAGCAGTTCGTGGAGTTTGCGGCTGTTTTCGGCGTGTGAGGTAACTACCAGCAGAGGGACACTTAGTCGATTATGTAAAGCAGAGATGATAAAAGGTTTAGCGGCATCCATGAGGGCTGCCGAGGAAGACCCTTTCGTTTCAATTTCCTGTATCATACCGTTGATTTCCGGCATGGAATCAGGAATCGACAATAAGCCTGTTATGTTCACAATTCTCTCTCAGACACGGCTTTAAGGGCTGATTCCGGAGAACCAGCCCTTTTTATCAGTGTACCACAGATTATGTCGTTCTGTATTGTTCGAAATCAGGCGGCTTGTTATAATGAGTCAACAGCAAGAAGCGGAAGGTACCAATGAGTCAGGAGAACAAAAAGCCAGAAAATAAACCCGGAACGTACAAAAGAATCGTGGTCAAGCTGGGAACGAGCCTTCTGACCGGAGGAACGGACCATCTTGACCCGGCCGTCATGTCGGGGCTTATCGACCAGATGGCAAAGCTGCACGGCAGGGGGATGGAGCTGCTGGTGGTTTCATCGGGGGCAATCGCTGCCGGACGCCACAAGCTGGGGAACGTCAAGGGACGGAAGGGAATCCCCTTCAAGCAGGTGCTGGCATCGGTCGGCCAGGGACAACTGATGAATACCTACGACCAGCTTTTCTCGCAGCACGGCATCACCGTTGCCCAGGCGCTGCTGACGAAGAAGGTCTTGAATAACCGCTCGGGGTACCTCAACACCCGGAATACCCTGCTGGCGCTCCTGGAGATGAGAATCATCTGCATCGTCAACGAGAACGACGTGGTGGCAATCGACGAAATACGGGAGGCGAAGTTCGGCGATAACGATAACCTTTCGGCAATGGTGGCCAACCTTATCGACGCCGACCTGCTGCTGATTCTGAGCGACATCGGCGGGCTGTACACGGCCGACCCGCACCACGTGCCTGACGCCAGCCTGGTTTCCGAGGTTTGTACAATAGATTCGACTATCGAAAAGATGGTCAAGGGAACAGCCGGAACGCTCGGCACAGGAGGGATGGTCACAAAAATTGAAGCCGCAAAGCTGGCGACATCGTCAGGGGTGGCGGTCGTTATCGCAAAGGGCGCCGAACCGGATGTCATCACCCGGGTGGCAGCCGGGGAGAGAATCGGCACCCTTTTCCTCCCAACCTGCGATAGGCTGGAGAGCCGGGAGCGGTGGATGATGAGCGGGCTTTCGACAAAGGGAAAGCTGGTCATCGATGCCGGAGCCGCTGAAGCCCTCAAGAAACAGCGGCGGAGCCTGCTGGCTGCCGGTATTATCGAGGCGGAAGGGAAATTCCAGAGGGGAGATATCGTCAACATCCTCGACACGGAGGGCAACAAACTCGGTTGTGGGATTACCAATTACAGCGTAGCGGATGTTACCGCTATCAAGGGCATGCATTCGAAGGCAATCGCTTCCATTCTCGATCATGATTACGGCTCGGAAGTGATTCACCGGAATAATCTGGTGGTGATGTAGGAAAACCTCCGCTGTCATTGTCTGTAATTGTAAGAACGAATGGAAAAGGTAAAAATATCATCCTGAAGAAACGGGTATTTTTATTCGTTGATGATTCTAAATCCCTCTTAATCTCCTCCCGATCGTGCTTCGCTTATACGGGATGTACCACTTTACAAAAGGGAGAAGCTGCATCGTCTACCTATCTTCACACTTCCGAAGAGGGATTTTTCGGACAATCTTAGACTGGAACACCTACCTCATTTCACACTTACGAAAAGGGATTTCTCGGAGAATCATAAAAAAGATACCTGTATAGAAAGTCCATGAAAACCGGAATTAACAATTCTCTCTATCCTGGAGATAACCTGGAGATACTCCGGAACCACTTTCCGGATAATTCAATCGACCTCGTTTACATGGACCCGCCGTTCGGGAGCAACCGGAATTACCGGGGGCAGACGAACGGTGAAGCCAGTATTCCGACGGCTTTTTCCGATACCTGGAAATGGGACGAGAAAACCGAATCGTTCCTCGGGATAATCGGGGAGAAATTACCCGGAACGGCGGGGCTGCTGAAGGGCATCGTCGAAGGAACAGGTAAGACCCCGGTGGCAACCTACCTCGTTTTCATGGCTCCCCGACTCATCGAAGTACACCGGGTATTGAAAGATACCGGTTCGCTCTACCTTCACTGCGACCCAAGGTCGAGCCATTACCTGAAGCTGCTGCTGGACAGCATATTCGGGATGGAGCATTTCAGGAACGAGATAGCCTGGGCGTACAAGGGTGGAGGCAGGTCGAAAAGGGCGTATGCCCGGAAACATGATATCATCCTGCTCTACACGAAAAGCACCACATGGGTTTTCAATTATGCCGATATCATGGTCGAAAGAACGAACCATACCTGGTTTATCGATGAAGAGGGGAAGCGGTACTGGAAGAAGTACGGCAAGCGGTACTACATTACTCACGAAGGCAAGGTACCGGAGGACTGGTGGGCGGACATCGACCCGCTGCACGGGCCGTACAACGAGCGGCTGGGCTACCCTACCCAGAAGCCGCTGGCGCTGCTGGAGAGGATTATCCGGGCAAGCTCGAACGAGGGAGATACGCTGCTCGACCCGTTCTGCGGTTCAGGGACGACACTGGTGGCTGCGGAGTCGCTGAACAGAAAATGGGCAGGGATCGACATATCAGCCGACGCGGTAGCGATGACGGAGAAGAGGCTCAGGGAGACTTTTCCGGGTATCGGGTTCGAGGTAATCAGACAGGAGTAGCGGTTTTCCTTAATCTCCTTTGTTCATCCTTCGACAAGAAGGAGGCTCTTACCTATTTAACGTTATAACTAATAGTCAAGAATAATCAGCATCGAATGATACATGCAGTTGAGTCACAGGCAATAGTTGAGGGAGAAAAGGCAACGGTGGAGGATTTTGGATTCCCTTCTGCAAGGGAATGACACGGAGGTCAGTGCAGTCGAAGGATGGGTGGGTTTTTACGATGAGATTCTTCGCTTCGCTCAGAATGACTGCTAGTGAGGGTTTTCGGGTTTATTTCCGTTCATTCTTCGACAGGCTCAGGATGGACGGGGAGCGGGTAAACGGGTGCAGGATAAACGGAAATATTTCAGTTCACCCTCACCTAGCCTCTCCCGTCAAGGGAGAGGGAAATCTTAGTTCTGTTCAATCTTTGTTGTCACATTTTACGATTGGTAGTATTTAATGTTCTAATCCTCAACCCATTGATTTCTTGGTTTACCACAAACGGTACAGTTCCTTGTAAGCAAATCCCCTAGTGGTATACCGTCCCTATAATCAATCTCTATTGCAAAATCATCACTATGACCGTGTAATTCACGCATCCTATTTTTAATACGATAAAGTTCAACTCTACGTTTTTTACCCAATTTTGTTTTTTCTGGTATTCGGCTTGTCGTAATGGCAGAAACCGTGTTAACAGACTTGTTTTCTGTGATAGCAACTCCATGCCCTTTGACAAATAATATAACTGAAAATATGGCTAATATTCCAACGATGGGCCACCCGATGTACAGTGGTATTTGTGGATACATCATTTGTAATACCACCGCAATAACAGTGATAATTCCGAGACCACAGGCATAAAAGCTATCTTTTGACATGAAAACCTACCATTTCCTTAACTGGTAGTATAACGATAAATGAACAGTAAGGGAATTTTCAGTGATGTTATGTCGTGTTAATCAGCGGTTCCACCGTTGAAACAGTAACCTCTTGTTTTTTACCTGCTAATCCAACTCCAGCAAATCGAATCCGCTTTTTTTATCCGGCCTTCTCACGGCTTTTACGCCGAGTATCTCGTAAATGACGGCCTCGCCGACAAGCCATGTTTCGACGCCGGGACGGAGACAGCCGGTGAGGGTTTTACCGGCTCTGCCTAGAGTGCCGTGGATATGGAGTACCGGATTGCCCTGTTCATCGGGAGCGAGTACACCGACAGCGGCGGTTTCATGAGCGCCGTCGACCGGCAGGAGCATAGCTTCAGGCGGCATGACATCGGAGTACCGGGGGCCGACGACGACCTGGCCGCTGCCGATACCGCCAATCATCGTCACCTGGGCTACCTCAATCCCCTTTTCCCGGGCAAAATCCTCGATGCAACCCGGCAGCATATCACCGTCATCCAGCCGCAGCATGAAAATTCGGCCGATTTTTCCTTCGTTTACTTTCATGAGTCGTTCACCTCCGGTAAAATACCAGTATACCAGAAAGAGTCAATTCTCTGATGCAGAAAAACCGACCTGACAAAATACTTTATTGGTGTATAATGTGAGTACATTCACCGGAATTGCTTCGTCCCGATTCGCTACGCTCATACGGGATGTGCCATTTCGGCTGTCGACGCCGAATCTCGCAATGACAAATGTAAAATAATCACTTTACATGCAGGAGTATTGTAATGAGCAACGCAGTAGAAGAACTCGAACTGAAAGGGCAAAAAGCAAAGGAGGCTTCGAGGAAACTCGCTTACATCCCTTCCGGTATCAAGAACCAGGCACTGAAAAATATCGCCGACGACCTTAGAGATAAAAAAAACGAGATTCTGACCGCCAACGAAAAAGACTGCCGGGCAGCCCGCGAATCGGGTATGGATGCGGCTATGTTGGACCGGTTGATTCTCAATCCTTCACGGCTCGACGGCATGGCAGGAGACGTCATGCAGGTGGCGGCGATAACCGACCCCGTGGGTGAAATTTTCGATTCCCGGACGCTGCCGAACGGCCTGATTATCGGCCGGAAACGGGTGCCGCTGGGAGTGATTGCAACTATCTACGAAAGCCGGCCGAACGTTACCATCGATATCTCGGCACTCTGCATAAAATCGGGAAACGCCGCCATTCTCCGGGGAGGCAAAGAAGCGATTCACTCGAATACCGCCCTGGCGAAACTGGCAGCGGAAGCGGCTGTCCGG
>CAYXEG010000153.1:7142-7555 GCA_964463875.1 uncultured Dehalococcoidales bacterium | reverse complement strand
ATCCGCGTATCGAACATTACTTCGTCGGCATACATCCTGCCGATACCCGCAATCACTTCCTGGTTGCAGAGAAGCGCTTTCATGGCCAGTTTCCGGTTGGAAAAACGCTCCTTCAGCACCTCCACCGTAAAATCATCATCGAGCGGTTCCGGCCCCAGCTTGCCGACAATATCTTCCGGTTTATCCACCAGCCTCAGCACTCCGAATTTTCTCGGGTCCCGGAAAACAATATCGGTGCCGTTATCCAGGTGCAGCACCGCCCTCGTAAACCTCGGAAATTCGGTTCCGGTCGGCTGCACCAGCAGCGAGCCGGTCATCTTCAGGTGCACCACCAGGTACCTGCCGCTCGTCAATTGAAAAAAGAGGTACTTTCCCCGTCGTTTCAGCTCATGTATTGTCTGCCCGGTAACCCC
>CAYXEG010000153.1:0-7132 GCA_964463875.1 uncultured Dehalococcoidales bacterium | reverse complement strand
TTTGAACTCCGCTACCGATATCTTCTTGACGATTCCCTCCCACTCGAACGTCAGGCCGGTAATCGTCCTCCCGATTACATGCGGCTCAAGCTCTCTTTTCACCGTCTCCACTTCCGGCAATTCAGGCATATCTAGTCTCCCTGTTACTTTGTTTGATTATCAACCGGAAAACCTCTGATGGATGTCCCTCTCCCCAACGCGGGAGAGGGTCAGGGTGAGGGGGATATCTACTAACTACCAGTTACTCATTACTTGTATTTCCCTACTTCTTCAACTCCGCCCAGTTCTTCCCGGTGTTGATGTCCACCTTGAGCGGTACCGCCAGCTCTATCGCCGAAACCATCGTCTCCCGCGCCAGCTTCTCCATCTCCCCGGCTTCCTCGTCCGGTACCTCGAAGAGCAGCTCGTCATGCACCTGAAGGAGCATCTTGCTTCGCATCTGCCGCTCTTCCATTTCCCGGTAAAGGTTTATCATCGCCACCTTGATGATATCCGCCGACGTCCCCTGCACCGGCATGTTAATCGCCATTCGCTCGGCCGCTTCCCGCACCTGCCGGTTCTGCGAATTAATCTCCGGTATCTTCCGCCGCCGTCCGAGGAGTGTTTCCACGTAGCCGGTGTCCCGCGCCTGCTGCTTCGTCGCCTCCAGGTACTTCAATACCCCCGGGTACTGCTCGAAGTAGGCCTCGATAAACTTCCCCGCCTCTTCCCGCGTCATCTCCGTCGCCTGCTCAAGCCCGTACTCGCTCATCCCGTAGATAACCCCGAAATTAATCGTCTTGGCGAACCGCCGCTGGTCGGAGGTTATCTCGTTTATCCCCACCCCGAAGAGCTTCGAGGCGGTATCCGAGTGAATGTCCTTGTCGTTCCGGAAGGCATTGACGAGGTTTTCATCCCGCGAAAGGTGCGCCAGCGCCCGTAAATCAATCTGCGAATAATCGCCGCTAATCAGGCTGTAACCTTCCGGTGCAATGAAAGCCTCCCTCAATTTTTTACCGAGGTCTCCCCGCACTGGTATGTTCTGTAAATTCGGGTCGCTCGACGACAGCCGCCCGGTCGATGTCCTCGTCTGGTTGAAACTCGTATGCACCCTGCCCGTTTTAAAGTTAACCAGGGCCGGCAGGGCATCGACGTAGGTCGATTTCAATTTCGTCAACTGCCGGTATTCGAGAATAAGGTCGATTATCCTGTGCTCGCCCCTCAAATCCTCCAGCACGCTCGCCGCCGTCGAGTAACTACCCTTTTTCCGGTTTCCCGAAGGCAGGCCGAGTTCCTCGAAAAGCACCGGCCCGAGCTGTTTCGGCGAGTTGATATTGAATGGATGCTTCGCTTCCGTATATATGTCGTTTTCTAGCTTCCTGATTTGCTCCCCGAGTTCCCGGGACATCGTCCCCATGAAGGCGGTATCGAGCATCACCCCGTTCTTTTCCATCTCCACCAGCACCGGCACGAGCGGCATCTCCACGTCCCGGAACAACTCCCACAGGCTCTCCTTTTTCAGCTCCGGCCCGTACCGTTCCGCCAGCCGGAAGGTCATGTCGGCGTCGGCGCAGGCGTAATCGGAGGCAGCGGCGACGTCCACCTGGGACATCGGTATCTGCTTCGCTCCGGAACCGATGAGATCGGCAATCTGCGTCATCTCGATTCCCAGCCGGCTGAACGCCAGGTTCTTCAGCCCGAGCGACGTCTCGTCGAGCAGGTGCGCCGCAATCATGGTGTCGAAGGTGAAATGTTTCACCCGTAACCCGTTCGCCGCCAGCACCAGCATGTCGTACTTTCCGTTATGGGCGGCTTTCTGGAGCTTCATATCTTCGAATACGGGCGTGAGCCTGTCGAGCACCAGCTTCAGCGGTAACTGGTCGCCCCGGAAAAAGCCGGTGTGTCCGACCGGGATATAGAACGCCTCGCCCGGACGTACCGAGAAAGAAAAACCGACAATATCCGCCGAAATGGCCTCGAGGCTGGTCGTCTCAAGGTCGAAAGCCAGTGTCTCTGCCTTGCCGATTTTGTTCAAAAGGCTATCGAGGGCTTCTTCATCGATAACCGTCGAATAGTCTTTTTCTGCTTTTAGCGCCGCTGTCCCGACTTCGATTACCGGCTCGCTGTCGCCGTCTCCCGGCAGCTTCTGGATAAGGCTGTAAAACTCCAGTTCGGTGAACAGTTTCGTTACCTTCGCCCGGTCGTAATGGCTTAACCGGCACCCGTCCAGGTCGAGGGTGACCGGGGTATTCACGTCGATGGTCGCAAGTTTTTTACTGGTATAGGCAATCTCTTTGTTATCCCGCAGGATTGCTTGGATTCTCTCCGGCGTAACCTCGTCCAATCGTTCGTAGATACCATCCAGCGAGCCGAACTGGTTGATAAGCTTCACGGCGGTTTTTTCGCCGATTCCCGGCACGCCGGGGATATTGTCGGAGGGGTCTCCCTTGAGCGCCTTGTAATCGATTATCTGTGAAGGCAGTACGCCGTATTTTTCAAGGACCGCCTGTTCGTCATACTGGACCGTATCGCTGAAGGAGCCGCGCGGTTTCGGAGAAATCACCTTGACGAGCGGCGTCACGAGCTGCATGGTATCGGCGTCGCCGGTTACGATGTAGGTCTCCATCCCCTGGTCCGAAGCCTGCCGGCTGAGCGAGCCGAGCACGTCGTCCGCTTCGAAGCCGGGAAGCTCGTAGATGGGAATATTGAACGCCTCTACCAGTTCCCGCACCCGGTCGAACTGGCCGATAAGCTCATCCGGCGCCGGCGGCCGCTGTGCCTTGTAGTCTTCGAACATGTCGTGCCGGAAGGTCGGTTCCGGCGTATCGAACGCTACCGCGTAACAGGTTGGCGCCAGGTCGGTAATCGTTTTCAGCAGCATCTGGGCAAAGCCGTAGACGGCGGTAACGATTTCCCCGGTCTTCCGCACCGTAAAGACCGTCGGCGGCCTCGATGCCTGAAAGGCATGAAACGCCCGGTGAATAATCGCATTACCATCAAGTAATACTAACAATTGTTTTTCCATGGGCTTATTATAACAGAGTAGCTCCGGCTCCACTAACAGTCAGGCAGGAATTATTCACATTATTATTGTTTCATGCTCGTTTCGTTTTCTCTTTTTACCCGCCACCCAATACCAGGCAGGCCAGATTGTTTCAATATTGACATTCCATGGCGATTCCTATACACTTCGTTCTAAATTGACTTTACCATCTTAGACCTTCCAGACATGGAGGTTGAAATGCTAAAGCAGCGCCATCGGTAAGAGCACCATTGCTCTCAGCGGATGGCGTCTTAATTTCCAGCCGGTTTTTCACTATACGCTCTTCGTTTCCTGCATTCGTTACTGTACTTGAAGATTTCTATCCTTTTTCCAGGACAATCGTAAGGAGGTGATGTATCGGAATAATAATCAGGGGTTTTCACCGAATTTCCGAGCGAAAAATAATCGGGAGGGAAGTATACAATGAACAAAAAACTCTTAACGCTGCTGACTTGTTTAATGGTTCTTGTATTAGTAGTTATATCCTGCGGAACGAAGGAAACAACCGGAGAAGTGGTTTCCGAGAAAGGAAACGAAGAGGTCGTCGTAACCGTAAAAGAAACGGAAAAAACCGAAACAACACCGGAGGAAGAGACTGTTTCACCGACTGCCGATACCCCGAAATACGGAGGAACCCACAATATGGTCATGTTATCCGATATCAGGGGTTTCGACCCGGTTAAGATTTTCCCCAACGATTGCACGGCCAGCCATTTGGTACATCTCTATCCAATGGTCGGTGACTGGGCAAAGGGACCAGCAGGCACCGGTGAAATCGATTGGAAAAATGGTTTCGTCGGCCGTACCGATGTGCTGAAGGGCATCTACATCGAGAGTTGGGAAATTACTGATGATACTACTATCTTGGTGAATGTCCGGAAAGGAGTCAGGTTCCAGAATAAAGCTCCGGTAAACGGCAGAGAAATGACCGCTGATGATTTCGTCTACTCATGGAACCGTGCCTGGTTTACGCCCGGAGCCTACCATGCCGGTTCGGTCGATGCTGATGCCCGGCCCATCTCCGTAACGGCCCTTGATAAGTATACCGTCGAATTCAAGGTGCCGGCGAAACAGCTTGGCATCGTTTGGCTGCTGACCGGCGCCTGGGCATGGATATACCCGCGAGAAGTTATCGATACCTACGGAGATATGACCGACTGGCGGACAATGGTCGGAGCCGGACCTTTCATGTTGTTCGACTATATCGTTGGCACGTCGGTTACCTATACCCGGAATCCGGACTATTGGGAAAAGGACCCGTTGCACCCGGAAAACCAGTTGCCGTATCTGAACACCGTCAAAGGCTTTATCATCACTGACTTGTCGACCCGGCAGGCAGCCTTCCGCACCGGGAAGGTTGATTCGCTGTCCGGAGTAAGCTGGGAAGACGGGGAACTGCTGTTGAGACAGGCTCCTGATATTGTTTATGACAAGGGCTACGGCGCAACGAATTTCATCTGGGCACGGCAGGACAAACCGGAGCTTCCTTTTGACGATATCAAAGTGCGTCAGGCAATGAATATGGCAATCAACAAGCAGGAACTGATTGACGATTACTACCAGGGAAACGCTGTCATGTTAGGATGGCCTTTCCTGCCTACTCCATCGTATGAAATCTGGTTTACCCCGCTCGAAGAGCAATCGGCTGCGGTTAAGGACCTGTTTACCTACAACCCGGAGAAGGCGAAGCAACTGCTCGCGGATGCCGGCTATCCGGACGGTTTCAAAACAAAGGTCCAATGTCTGAGCAATGATGCGGACTTCATGTCGATGATAAGTTCGTATCTGGCTGATGTCGGTATCGATATGGAAATAGCCCCGATGGAAACGAGTATCTTTACGAGCGTCTTCAGAGCCAGAAGCCATGACGAATTGATAGCCAGGCCCGGAACGAACCACTGGCCGGCACGATTCCTTGAAGTTCGTATCGAAGCCGTAGATAACCAGTCTTACTTCGAAAGCCCTGTTACCAGAGAGTGGTATAACACGCTGTGTGCAAACTACTGGAACCCGGATATAGTCAATCCGATACTTAAAGCCTACGGGCCTTTCGTCCTGGAACAAGCCACCGCTATCTGGTTGCCGATACCAATGACCTACACGATGTGGTGGCCGTGGTTACAGAACTACCGGGGCGAACTAACGATGGGCTTTACCCAGATGTCGTTCCATGTGACCTATGTCTGGGTTGATATGGATATGAAGCGAGCAATGGGATATTAGTGAATCTCTGATATACATCACGTGATATTGATAAAAATACCGAGGCTTTCTGAAAAACCTATCTTCGGAAGAATGAAGGGAGGCAGACAATATAGCTTGAGGCTGTCTGAAAAATCCCTCTTCGAAAATGTGAAGAGAGGCAGACGATACAGCTTCTCCCTTTTGTAAAGGGAGATTGAGAGGGATTTAGGAATATCTACGAATTAATACAACCGTTTTTATCGAAGCATAATTTCTCTTTCCCTGTTCAATTTCCTGCTTTCGTACAGCCTCGCCAGGCAAGGGTGAATTTAATAATTCCCAGGTACCCCGTTCATGAGAGCCGGCTCAGCAATGGGCCGGCTTTTTCACGTCTCATTTCAGATATCGACAATTTTTAGCTGAAAAATAGCCTTCATTTTGGTACAATAGCTGCTAAAATGGGGGGTAACCGAAATAAATGGAAGTTAAATTTGCTCTGTTAGCCGACCATGCCAGCCTTACCCGGGAAGGGAAGCTCAACGTCATGGGGATATTCGATGCCATCAACGCCCCGAAAATCCCCGTCAGCCTGCCGATATTCTATTGCGTCGTATCCTTCGAAGCCGGAGCCGATGAATATGATACGGCGCAGAAGACAGAAATTATTCTCAGCGATGCCGACGGCGCCGTCCTCCTCCGCCTCGCGCAGGAGATAAAAATCGGCCGCCCCCTTGTTATCGGCAATATGGTAACCGCCAACCAGATATCCGGTATCGCCGGTTTCCAGTTCAAGAAAACCGGCAACTACCAGTTCGATATCCGGATTGAAAGCAAATCGAAAAAACAGATTCCCCTCATCGTCAACGAACTGCACCCGAAATAGCTGATAGCATTCAAATTGTTAGTGTTTTGAGGCGCAACGGATTCAGGTAAAGTAAACGGATATCTGAAATTTTTTACCTCTCCCTATCTGTTACCCATGTGCCCGGTCTGTACCTTCGTCTGCTCTCTTTGTTTACGGAGAAGATATCTGAGGGTGAGGTGCCAGTCGGGTGAGATTCCCCGATACTGATTCGTTAAAGACTGTATTGATGTAATCAGGGTCTTCGACTTCGCTTCGCTCAAGAATGACAGTTTCGCCCTCCTCCGTCATCCCGAGCGAAGTCGAAGACTCCGGTACACTCGTAACCGTCATTCTGAGGACGACGAAGGAGGCCGAAGAATCTCACCTCATCAAACCGCCAATCTATCGTACACTTCAACCACTGTATCATTCCCGCACCCTGCATGTTCCCGCACTCTCCGTGTCATCCCCTCGTGATTTGTGTCATTCCCTCGCAGGAGGGAATCTTACATTTTTCGATACTGTCTTGTCCTCCTCCACTTCTGCCTGCTACCCGACCGCTTTTATCGCAAGATGCCGATTTCCCTCAACTCATGATTACAAAAAATTATCGGTACGAGCCATTCGTCAACAGAAGGCGAAGCAACCCATAGCAATCCGCGTTCCTCTCACTACCAGCTACCAGTTACTCATTACTCATTATCGTCAGACCTGTCCTACCCGTCCGACTAGTCCGACATGTCAGACCTTCAGTTATTCTCTGACACAGCATCCGGCGGCAGGTTCTTTTTTCAAGACGCTACAAGCAAAAAGCATGATTCCTGGATCCCGTTTTTCAACGGGATGGCGGCCTCTCTTTCTCTATGTTTACAAAGAATGAGCCGGAGGTCGAAGACTCGCGATATTCCTTAGTGTATGGTTATGATGTGGTATCGGAGGGGAAAGATTGAGAAAACAGATAGAATTGAAAAAAGCCTTTTTGTGCCAAAACAATTTGACAAATAAGAACTATTGTTCTATTATAGTACCACTTGTTGTGCGTAGTACGGGTAAGCGCACCCAGACTCTCGCCACCGGGAAAG
>CAYXEG010000152.1:0-7600 GCA_964463875.1 uncultured Dehalococcoidales bacterium | reverse complement strand
GTCCCCTCGGCCACTACCGGGGCTGGGGGAACAGATATAAAAGAGGTAAAAACAATGACTATCGCTAGAAAAGGCAAAAAAAGTTGCTTAATCATGTAACCGATTCTCCTTTGGATTTTTTCATTACTTATTGTTACCGTGTTTTCCAGTAACAACCTTGAAAGAACAGGGATGTAGTGGTTCTACGATGTTGTGGTTTACTGTCTGTGGTTTGCAGGGAGCTACTATGTGACTTGAGAGTTTTTATCGGGAAGGAGGAGAGAAAAAGCAATAACCCGGTAAACGCAGGTGACAGGTCTGATATTCTGGATACGGCAGCTTCCTTTTCCGGCAAGACAAAATTCGCTTTTCTACATAATGTATTAGTTAAGGAAAAGTTAACCGGATTATACTACTTTCAATATTGCCTCAACAACCCAACCAGCAATATTTGCCAATGTTTCACGATATTCAAGTCAACCGGTTACGAATACTCCGATAATCAGAAGAACGCTTCTTTTGTTTTCATTTATGGTATAAATATTAAACAATAAAAATGGGGCTCTTAGCCCTGGCGGGAAAGAGCCCCAACAACAAGTTTTGATTTTGAACTGATTAGTAACCCATTGACTTTTTCAGTGCTTCATCGACCCAGATATATTGCAGGTAAGCGAAGGTGTTATCATAGCCGACATTATATTCTCCGTGATAGCCTTTAACCCATGGCCACCAGACCCTGAATTTATGAGGTACCGGAAGCCAAACACCAACCGCCTGCTCGATGATGAAGGGGTATATCTCACGAAGTAGCTTGGTCCATTTCGCATCATCTTTTCCAACCCACTTATTGATTTCTATATAGGCGGCCCGGGTTCGTTCATGTTCGTAGAAAGAAACGGCATCGGCGTTCTCGATACGAACTTCGTTCATTTTATAAGGGAAACCGCGGGAGGTCGATTCCTTGAAAAGCATCTCGTTATGGGTTCTCCCGCGCATGATTCCCATGAATACACTGCTCTCAAATGGAGTAATCTCCAAGTCGATATTGACCAGTGCCAGATATTCCTTGATTATGGAGAGATAATCCGCATCAGTGCTGACACAGGCGATCTCGGTTCTGAATCCATTGGGATATCCTGCTTCGGATAAAAGTTGTTTGGCTCTTTCGGGATTATAGACGAACAAATCCTGAGCTGCTCTGGGCAGTTGTTCGAAAGGAGTATTGAGATCCTCGAAGGCTTTCGAGAGAGGATAGATAGGAGCGCAAAGATCGGCGTGGCCTTTATAGTAGTCGTCAACTATCGACTGCTTGTCGATTGCCATATTCATAGCCTGCCTGACCCGTAAATCATCGAAGGGTAGTTCAGGCTTATCCATCCTGCCCCAGAGTGCCAGGTGAGAACCGTCAGTTTTCACATAATTCAACTTCGAGGCTGTTTTCAGTAACATCTCCAAGTCATCCCAGGTAAAGGTCAATTGAGGTGATGCATCAACCTGACCGGTTCGTACCGCAGCCATTTGTGTCGAAGAGTCGCTGATAATGAGCATTCTGACAGAATCCAGGTACGGTAAAAGATTACCGTCATTAATCGGGTCAGTCTGCCAGTAATTGTCATTTTTCTCGAATCGAATCAAACTGCTTGTGACGTAATCTTTAATTTCATAAGGGCCGGTACCGCATGAGTTCTGCCAGTCTTTAAGGTCTCCATGCGATTCCACCATATCCTTCGGGATTATTTTCAATTGGTCTCCGGTCAAAAACAGGAGCGGACCCTGCATGTGAGGGGGTACTTTGCATTCGACCGTATATTTATCGATAGCTCTGACGGAAATGAGCCTGTCGGCAGGGGGATTACTCGAATAGAGGAAGCTGGTAGGTGTCGTCCATACCCTGTTGATGCTGAAGACAACATCATCGGCAACCATTTCTCTGCCATTTACCGGAGGCTTATTGTGAAAATGGACACCTTTACGGAGGTGGAAGACAATTGTTTCGTCATCCGGCATTTCCCAGCTCTCGGCCAGGCATCCGGTTTCAGCTTTCAGTTTGCCGAGATACCCGGTAAACCACTCGAATTCACCCGTACCGGCCGGTCCTATTGACCAGTCACCCATGATAAGTTCTTCGTTGGTAAGTCGTAAGGTCCAGGCCATCATCGTCAATGTATAGGCCTCATCGAATCCCATCGGATCTCCACCGATAGTCGTGTAGGTACCACCGTATATCGGTTTTTCATCGACCGAAGGAGTTTCAATACGGTTTTCATTGGTGGTACTTTCTAGAGGTTTTGTCGTAGTGACGGTTGTCTGGGTGTTTTCTCCGGTAGTCACTTTACCATCGTTTTCTTCAGTGGTTCCACAGGACGCCAGTATCAGCGACAACACCATTAAACAGCTAACCACCAACCATACAATTTTTTTTGGCAACGTTGTTTTCTCCTTTGCTTAATTTTTCATCTGGTAACGGGGTTTGATAGTCGTTTTACATAATCACGCCTCCTTTCTTTATTTAGTGCTGACAAAGGGATTATGTTTACGGGCTTTACGGTACATATCAAGCTTGTCTGGTTTAGCTTTAACGAATCATTGATTGGTTGTAAAGTATATAAATAGACAGAATAGCTTAAAAACGGCACAAACTTTACCTGCTAAACACAATTATAATACAAATTGTGGGTAAAATCATAAATCACTGGTTGCAGGTATTGGTAAAAAATCCTAATTTGCCAGGGAGAAAAAAATCAATCGGCGGACGACCGTCAATGAAACAGCAGGCCGGTACCGGCCGTAGGTAAGATTACACTCGGGGAAACTATATCAGGTATAGTTTCCCCGAATTCTGTACCATCCTGTCTATCCGAAGCTGCCTAACGGTGAAGCAACTCCCTTTTAGTGAGGTTCGGCGTGCTCTTTGCTGTAGCCGGAGGTCGGGGTAGTGGCGAAGTAAAAGATAGGTTTATCGACTCTCTTGAACTTCATCGGGCAATGGGAGACTCCCGCCGGAACGAAAACGACACAGCTTTTGGTGATGGTATGTTTTTCATCGCCTAACGAGAGTTCGACTTCTCCGCAGAGGTCTTCCGGATTATTTGTATCGCTGCCAAAAAACCCAAGGTATTCGTCATAACTGTGGTCGTGCTTAATCGGGGGAATCCCTTTCTCGTCGGCTTTATGAACCCACTGGGTGGTGAAGTAATAGGCGTGCGGATTGAACCTGCCGTCCGTGTAAAGAAGCATCTTGCCGGCTGAATCGCCGCCCTCGGCGGCTATTCTCTTTTCGTTTTCCTGTTTGATATCGTCTGGTATACCGCTGATGATGTATTTTCCGTACTTTGATTCCGCCATTATTCTTCTCCTTTTTCGGTTTTTTTCAGGATGTACCAATTCTATGCCTGTTTATTGTTCATTTCAACAGTTCAGTACCTTTTCATTTACGATGAAAAAAGCTATTTTCTCCGGTAACCACCTGAATTATCAAAGAAAATGCTTATTGACCGGAGGCATACCGATTCTCTATAATTACAACCAGGTGCAATAAGAATGAGTTGTTACGCGACTTTGAAAGAAAAGGGTTTCCGGCTGACGCGGCCCCGCCGGCTGATTCTCGACTATATCCATGAGCGGGGAGACCACCTTACGGCAGAAGAGATTCTTTCTTACGTGCAGGCAGAACTGCCGAAAGTGAACAAGTCAACGGTGTACCGGACTCTCCAGGTACTGGAGAAGAACGGGAGCATTTTTACCAGCCGGTCGAGCGACCGGACACTCTACCATCACGCCGAGCACAAGCATCACTATCACCTGATTTGCCGGACGTGCGGGAAAATTATCGAGTGCGAGGAAGACCTGTTTTCACGCATCGAGGAAGCTCTGCCGGAAAAATACGGCTTTCGCCCGGAACTCGATAACCTGGTGATAGAGGGCGAATGCGAGGACTGTGCCAGGGAGAAAGCCGGGAAGAGCTAAAAATTTTTGTCTTAAGATATTGCAACTGGTTGCATTAATGAAAAAGGAATAAACAGGGAGGCATGAATGGATATTCTGCAGAATCTGGAACACCCAAGGCAGGAAATTGAGGCGGCAATAGACAGGAACGACACTGCCTTTCTGCTGCGTTTAACCGGCCTGATGCACGGGCATTATTGCCCCGGTTCGGCGATGGGCGTCAAAGCTGCGACGAGAGCCGTCCGGGAAATCAAAGCCAGGTCGACCGGCATGGAAGAAGTACTGGCGATAGTCGAAACGAACAGTTGTTTTGCGGACGGCGTTCAGATGGTAACCGGCTGTTCGCTGGGAAACAACGCTCTCATTTATCGGGATTTCGGAAAGATGGCGGTGACCTTGACATACCGAACCGGTGAAGGAGTACGGGTAGCTGCGAAACCTGATGGACTGGCTCTGGAAAAAAGGCGCCCGGAAGCCTGGTCATTGTTCAACAAGGTCGTCAAACAGCGGCAGGGAACAGAAGAAGAAACCGCCCGGCTGCGGCATGTCTGGCTGGAGACCTCTTTTGCGGTACTCGAAATTCCGGACGAAGAGCTGTTCACCATCACCCCGGTCAAGGTAACCGTACCTGAATACGCCGGGATTTTCCCGAGCGTTATCTGCGAAGGGTGCGGAGAAAGTACCATGGAACCCCGGGTACGGCTGAAGGAAGGAAAACGCCTCTGTTTGGCCTGCTCAGGACAGGCATACTACCAGCTTGCCGGTAACGGCATGGCGCTCCTTCACGAATAAACCGGGATAAACGAAAGCACCACCTTGTCTTCCAGAAACAAAAAACACGAAATACAGGAACACGCGGACAAACTTTACCACTATACGCGGTATATAAAGCGGAAATGGCTGGTTTTACTGGCACTGGCAGCCGGGGTATTCGTCATGGCGGTGGTTGCGGTGAACGCCGGGTCATATGCTCTCAATCCATGGGAAGTTATCAAGACCTTTTTCGGCTTGGGAGAAGAGACTTCCTCGCTTGTTATCTGGAGCATCCGGATGCCGAGGATTATCGCGGCAATTATCGCCGGCGCCGGCCTTTCGGTGGCCGGCTGTGTCATGCAGAATAACCTGAAGAATCCGCTGGCTTCGCCCGATACGCTGGGGGTTTCCGCCGGAGCGGCCTTCGGGGCGAATCTTGCCATCATTGTCCTCGGCGCCGGAACAGTGATGAATACGGCCGGCGATTCGGTGGCTATCAATAATCCGTATACGGTAACGATAGTTGCGTTTCTCTGTTCGATGGGAGCGGCCGTCATTATCCTGGCGCTGGGAAAGATACGCGCCTTCTCCCCGGAAGCTATCGTCCTGGCGGGGGTGGCGCTCGGTTCGTTATTTTCGGCCGGGACGACCTTAATACAGTACTTCGCTCCGGACGTGAAAATTGCCGCAGCGATTTTCTGGACGTTTGGCGACCTGGGCAGGGTAGTGTGGAAAGAGGTATGCATCATCGCCGGGGTCGTGGTGCTGGCGTCGGTCTACTTCATATCCCGCCGCTGGGATTATAACGCCATGGACAACGGAGAAGAAACGGCGAAGAGCCTGGGGGTTCATACCGAACGAACGCGGCTGTTCGGAATGATGATTGCCTCGCTTATCACCTCGGTCACGGTTTCATTCATGGGAATTATCGGCTTTCTCGGGCTTATCGGCCCTCACATCATGCGGCGGGTAATCGGGGCGGACCACCGCTTTCTGATACCAGCGTCGATGCTGGCGGGCTCGCTGCTGCTACTGCTGGCGGATACGGCGGCGAGAACCGTCATCAAACCGGTGGTGCTGCCGGTCGGAGCGATTACCTCGATTCTCGGTGCGCCGCTGTTCATATACCTTTTGATGAGAGGCATGAAGGAAGGCACCCGCAAGTGAACCTGATAGTAGAAAACCTTGAATTCCATTACCCGGGACGCCCGGTGCTGAACGATGTTTCCCTTACCCTTGAAAAGGGAGAATGCCTGTCCATCCTGGGAACGAACGGGGTGGGAAAATCGACCCTGCTGAAATGCATCAACCGGATACTCAAGCAGCAGAGCGGAAAAGTCATCGTCATGGGAGAAACCACTGATAACCTGACCGGTAACGAACTTGCCAGGCGGGTCGGCTTATCCTTGGGAAAATCGGTCTTCTCCTCAGGCAGAACTTTTCTCTCAGTTCGGTGTTCGACGCGGTATTGCTCGGGCGCAAACCGTACGTGAGATGGGATGTAACCCGGGATGACTTGAATATTGTACACGATGTTATGAAGTCGCTGGGGCTTGAGGAGTTTGCCTTACGGAAGGTCGATGAGCTGAGCGGTGGCGAGGCACAGAAGGTAGCGATTGCCCGGGCGCTGGCGCAGCAGTCGGACGTCCTGATGTTCGATGAGCCGACCAGCAATCTCGACCTGAAAAACCAACTCGAAGTGGTAAGCATCATCAAGCGAATAGTCAGGGAGCGGCAGATTTCGGCAATTGTCACCATGCACGACCTGAACATGGCGGCAAGGTTTTCCGACAAGTTCATCCTGATGAAAGACGGGAAGGTTTTCGATGCGGGAGACAGGACAATCATTACTCCGGAAAACATCCGGGCAGTTTACGGCGTCTTCGTGGATATTCACTACCATCGGAACACCCCGGTTATCATTCCGCTGGATGAATAAATAAACAATAAGGAAAAAGGTACCCATGAAAAAACTACTTTTCACAATCCTGATGCTGGTTTTCCTGGTTGGCACAATGGCGGGCTGCAATGGAGATACCCCTGAAGCTGGTAAAGAATCGACAATGACGATTACCGACAGCCTGGGGCGAACGGTGGAGGTGCCCGCGAAAGCGGAAAAGTTTATCGCTATCGGTCCGGGATGTTTGCGGCTTTACTGTTATGTGGGAGATGTTTCGAAAATTGTCGGTGTCGAACAAATAGAAATTACCAATGCAGCAACCGGCCGACCGTATGCCAAGGCCAATATGCAACTGCTGGATTTACCGGTTATCGGACCGGGCGGCCCCGGTAATGCGCCGGACGCGGAGAAACTACTTCAGGTACAGCCGGATGTCATATTCAGCCTGTACAATGATGACGTTTCGTCGGTCGATGAGCTTCAGAACAAAACACACATTCCGGTGGTGGCGCTTTCCTACGGGGCTACAGAGGTTTTTGACCCGGAACTCGATGCATCACTCGAACTAATCGGCAGAATAACCGGAAGATCCCAGCGGGCGACAGAGGTTGTCACGTTTTTCAACCAGGTTAAGGAAGACCTTGATTCACGCACTCGTGACATTCCCGATGCCGATAAACCCGGCGTCTATCTTGGCGCCCAGTCGATGCGCGGCAGTCACGGTATCGAAAGTACCAACGGTAACTTTTCTCTCTTTACCGCGGTCAACGTCCGTAACGTCGTCAATGAAGCCGGAATAACCGCTTACGTCATGATGGACAAGGAAAAACTGCTGGAGCTTGACCCGGACATTATCTTCGTCGATGGCGGAGGCGTACAGCTTGTCCGGGAAGACTATGATTCGATGCCGCAATACTATCAGGGCTTATCAGCGTTCAAGACCGGGCAGGTCTACCTCCAGATGCCGTATAACTACTACTACACCAATATTGATTTGGCCATGTGCAATGCCTACTACATCGG
>CAYXEG010000151.1:0-7667 GCA_964463875.1 uncultured Dehalococcoidales bacterium | reverse complement strand
AAGCCTGTCCCGGCTCACCCCGAAGTAACGTGAGTGCCTGTCAGCGTTCCCGAAATCCGAAAAAACCAATTTCGTTTCCGAAAAAATCCCCGAAAAACACGAAAACGAATCGAGGCTGAACAGCCTCAAGTACCTTAACAATAAGCATTACCCATAATAAAACTTTACTGCTACTGCGGTTGCTTCTATACTTATCCTGCGGGCAGGTCCAAGCAACTGTTACCACCTGCCTGTTTTTTTCTTTCTTATTATCCGGATTGAAGCCGGAGCAGGAAACGAATGACGAATCTCCATGGATGATACTGAAGAACTGAAAAACGTCACCCGAATCGACCGGGACTGGACGCAGGGGAACATCTTCAAGAACCTGCTTTCCCTCTCCTGGCCGATGATTGTCAACGAAGCCCTCTGGGGCGTCGGGTCGATTATCGATATGATTTGGGTCGGCCGGCTCGGCTCGGATTCAATCGCCGGTGTCGGCATCGCTGCTATTTTCGTCATGCTGCTGTTTTCACTGGTCTTCGGCCTCTATACCGGGGCGACCGCCCTGATATCCCGGGCATTCGGCGCCAGGGATTACGAAGGAGCCAACCACGCTGCCCGGCAGACCTATGTCCTCGGCGGCGGATTTACCCTGGCCGTCTCTGTCCTCGGCATCATCCTCGCTGAACCGCTGATGATTGTGTTCGGGCTGGAACTGGAGGTCGTTTCCGAAGGCGCGGCCTACCTGCGGGTGCAACTGGCCGGGTCGATTCTGATGACGCTCTGGGTGACCGGCGAAATTATCATGTACGCTTCCGGCGACGGTAAAACCCCCATGAAAATCAGCCTCGTCGCCCGGTTTTTTCAACTGATTTTCTCACCCCTTCTCATCCTCGGCTGGGGATTCTTCCCCCGGTTAGGGGTGAGCGGCGCCGCCCTGGGTAATCTCATCGCCTGGGGTATCGGCACAATTCTGGCGTTCTATGTTTTATTCCGGGGCAAGACCCGGTTGACCCTGACCTTTAAAAATTTCCGCCTCGACCCGCCTCTTATCTGGCGGATAATCCGGATAGGCTTCTTCTCCAGCATTAACGGCATCCAGCGCTCGCTCGGTAACCTGGCTTTCGCCTGGCTCATCGCCCCCTTCGGTACCATTCCGGTAGCCGCTCATACCCTTTGCCAGAGGGTGGAAAGTTTTCTCTTCATGCCCGGCATGGGATTAGGGGCTTCGGCGGGGGTGCTCGTCGGTCAGAACCTCGGGGCGGGCCATCCGGACCGGGCGGAAAAGAGCGGCTGGCTGGCAGCGGCTATCGTCACCGGGGTGATGGTCGTCGGCGGGCTGGCGCTCCTGATATGGGCGGAAGGAATCGTCAGTATCTTCACGAAAGAACCCGACCTTATCGGGACGACCTCGACCTTCCTGCGCATTGCCGTCACCGGCTACCTGGCGCTGGGATTCAACAATGTCCTGGCGCAGAGTATCTCCAGCGCCGGCGATACCCTGCCGCCGATGGTTTTCAACATCGGCATGATGTGGCTGATTCAGCTTCCCCTCGCCTGGGCGCTGCCGGAATTCACCGGGCTCGATGTCATGGGCGTTCGCTGGGCAATCGTCATCGGCCTCTACGCTGCCGGCGCCGCCTTCATCATCTACTTCAAATTCGGCCGCTGGAAGCAGAAAAAGGTATAAAACGGTATAGAAAACGGCGGCAGTGATAAATCACCGCCGCCGATAGCCTGTTTAACGTGTTCGGACTAGCGCCACTTATCGATGCTGAACGCCGGGTCCGAATTCGCCGCCCGGCCGTCCGTCCAGAGCGACTGCTCTTCGCCGCCGCCGGTGACGATGATACAGTTTTCGAAGGGGTTGGCAACCGCCGGCACCATGTAGTCGTCGGAGAGTTCCTTCCAGGGTTTACCGCTGGTGGCTTCGATGCCCTTCCAGGCATTGGTGGTGACGTCCGGCCGCTGGTGCGTCCGGTACTCCCTGACCGTCATGAAACTTTTCCGGTAGAGGTACTCGTAGACTTCATCCTTGGTCTTGAAACCGTAAAGCTGAAGGTCGCGGGCCATTTCCGGCAGCATGATGAAGGTCTTGCCGCCTTCCCAGTTCTTCCAGAGGGTGCTCGCGAAGTATTCCAGCCAGTTGTGCGGACCGGGAACACCTTTGACACCGAGCCGCCGGCCGATGCCGCCGTGGCCGGATTTCTGGAATTCGCGGTAGCCGCCGGGCATGAACTCGGTCCGCTGGACGGAGTCGCCCATTCTCATGCCAACGACAACACTCTCGTCCTTACCGTAGTCGTACTCCTCCCGGAGGGTCGCCCATCCCGGAGGCAGGGCGTCGTCATTCTCGGGGAAACAGTTATGCAGGCTGTTGCCCCAGGTGCCGCAGTTGGTAACATTCGGGATGTTTCCGCCGAAGTTCCGCCACATCAGTTCGGCGGCGCGGCCGATTGCCCGGTTGGCCTGGTTGCCGGGTCCCATGACGTTGGTATCGAAATTCATGCCGATTTCCTTCGCATACGGCCCGCTGACGACAAAGGTGATGCCGCCCCGGCCGTCACCCGTGCCGCCGCCGGACTCGGCGATGGCGAGCAGCAGGGGCATGTGCTCGGGTTCGCAACCGGCCATGACGCCGATAGTGGCAACTTTCTCGACAGTGGCTTTCCGGCGCATCGGCATGAAAGCGACCGGGGTGCCTTTCTCGCCGCCGCTGCCCATCTGGGCCATGCGATCGCCGACCCGGTGGTCGGTGAGATAGGCGATTATCTCATCCGGTTTGTGGCTGGTGCCTTTCAGCATCCGGGCGACCCGTTCTTCGGTCGGCAGGACAATCGGCAGGCCGTCGGTAAACCGGCAGATTGGGGCGCTGTTGTAGAGCTGGGGAATCGGGTCAGCCTGTTTGAAGAACTGCTCGGCTTCGTCCATCGTGCCCTCGAAGATATAGCGGGGATTGGAGGAATCGATTTTCGGGGGATTCTTTTCTTCTTCAGTGAGCGGCCTGACGAGCTGGTCCATGAGTTTATCTATCCAGGTGGGAACATCTTCGGTACCGGGGATATGGCGCGAACCGAAGACGACCCGGAGGGGCGACATGCCGTTCACCCGGCAGGCCTGCCGCCAGCATTCGTACTGGTCTTCGAACATGATGAAGACGCTGGGAATGCCGGCTTTTTCAATCGATGACAGATGGGGCAACTGCTCCCATATGGCGCCATGTCACCAGACGACGCCGCGGATGAGAGCGTCCGTTTTATCCCATTCATCCGGGTCAAGGGCGATACTGCCGGCCTTGGTTGCATGGGCCGCCGCATAATTGATTTTCCAATCGACTTGGGGGTAACGCTCGGGCAGCATCTTGACGAGGGGGATGAGGATTCCCTGTTCACCGCCGGCGCCGACACTCATGACGATTCTTTTGCCGTCAAGCTTATCGAGCCGCGGAGCGAGGGGATGCTGCTCGACCGGGTCCTGGAGTCCGACAGGATTGAGAAACTTGTAAACTTTGTCTGACATGGTTCTTTCCCTTTCTATTTATGACTAAATTTATCAACATTATACACTTCTCGAAAAAAATAAACAAAATATACACCCGGGGGTAATTGTGATAGCATAGATTTTACTACCCGAAAGCAGAGCTGCTCTCATTATGCGTAACTTGTTTACCCGGACCGGGAAAAAGACCGGTAAGGTTTTTTACGGCTGGTGGATAGTCGTCGCCGGATGCCTTTTACAGGCCCTCAATTCAGGTTTGATGGGCCAGGGATTCACCGTGTATTTCCTGCCCCTCCAGGCTGAGTTTGGCTGGAGCCGGACGCTTCTCAGTACCGGTTTTTCTTTAAGCAATGTCGAAAACGGCATCCTCGGGCCGTTCGAGGGCTGGCTGGCCGATAAGTTCGGGCCGCGCCGCCTGGTTTTAACCGGTGTGATACTGTTTGGTACCGGTTTCATTCTCCTGAGCAACGTCAACTCGATTGTCGGATTTTTCCTCTCGTTCGCCATGATTGCCGGCGGAGCCAGCCTGGGAGGCTATCTGCCGATTTCGGTGGCGGTGTTCAACTGGTTCCTCCGGAAGCGCAGCCTCGCCCTGGGAATAACCTCCTCCGGTCACGGGCTGGGGGGGTTAATCGTCCCCCTCGTCGCCTGGGGTATCATCACGTACGGCTGGCGCCCGACGGCGATGGTTTCAGGCATCATCGTTCTCGTCCTCGGCATCGTCTGCGCCCTGCTGCTCCGGCAGAAACCGGAGAGATACGGCTACCTGCCGGACGGAGACGAACCGAAACCGGTTAAGGCTGAAAAACCGGACGCAGGTTCGGAATCGGTCGCAAGTCTGACCGATGATACCGATTTCACCCTGAAAGAAGCCATGCGCACCCGTTCGTTCTGGATGATAGCCGCCGGACATGCGGCGGCTGTTCTGACGGTATCGGCGGTCTCGCTCCATCTGGCGCCGCACCTGGTCCAGCGGCTCGGCCTCTCGCTGGAGGCAGCCGGCTCGATTGTCAGCCTGCTCCTGTTCATGTCAATTGCCGGGAGGCTGGTCGGGGGATTTTTCGCCGACCGGACGGACAAGCGGAAACTACTGGTGGGAAGTATGATTTTTCACACCATCGGCCTCGTTTTCCTCGCCACCGCCACGAGCATGGTGCAGGTGGTGATGTTCACTGTCTTCCACGGCATAGCCTGGGGAGCGCGGGGGTTGACACAGAACTCGATACGGGCGGAATATTTCGGACGCAAGGCAATCGGCACTATCCTGGGTATCGCTTCGATTCCGGTGGTTCTGGCGCAGGTGGTTTCTCCCATATTCACCGCCTGGCTGGCCGACCTGAGGGGTGATTACCAGTTCGCCTTTCTGCTCCTGGCAGCTTACACGGCTGCCGGAACGCTCCTGTTCGCCTTTGCCGGAAAGCCTTCGAAGAAGAGGTAACCTTGCCCTTTCGCATCGGTCAGCCGTCGAACGTTTGTTCCTCAGGCGTTTCCTTTGTATTGCCGATTTCAGGTTTTCAGAGTTTTCACCTATGCCGCCTGTGCGAAAAGTACGATTTTATTCGCCCGAAGCAGGTCTTTAATGATATGAAGAGGGTAAAGAAATGAAGAGCAAAGATAATGGTAATTCTCTCGAAACACTATTCTATCCCCGCAGTATGGCGGTTATCGGCGCCTCCAACACCGAAGGCAAACTCGGCTACAATGTTTTCCGCAACCTCCTCAGCCACAATTATTCCGGCAGGCTTTATCCGGTCAATCCCGGGGCGGAGTACGTGCAGGGGGTTAAAGCTTACCGGGACATCAGCGAGATTCCGGATGACATCGACGAAGCGGTTGTCATAATTCCCGCTGCCGGCACTCCGCAGGCAATTAGAAAATGCTGTGAAAAAGGGGTGAAATTCATCGTCAACGAAGCTGCCGGGTATTCGGAGACCGGGGCCGCCGGGCTGGTCATGGAGCAGGAAATAACCGCTCTGCTGAAAAGCTCCGGTTCCCGCATGGTCGGCCCGAACTGTTCCGGCCTCATCAATACCCACCATGACATGGTGCAGTCGCTTGGCATAGTCGGTTCTCTGAAAAAAGGTAATATCGGGCTGGTTGCCCAGGCCGGTGTCTACGCAGCCGGGCTGCTCTGGGGTTTCAGCCGGACGCAGAACTTCGGTATTATCGCCACCGTCGGCAACAAGCTCGATATCAATGAAACGGATATTCTTGAATACCTTGGTACAGACAGCAATATCGAAGTCATCGCCATGTACCTCGAAGATATAAAAGCCGGGAGACGATTTATCGATGTCGCCCGCGAGGTAACCCGGAAAAAACCGGTTATTGTCCTTAAAGGCGGCCGGACCGATATCGGCCGGAAAACAGCCGCTTCTCATACGGCCTCGATTGCCGGCAGCTACGAGGTTTACAGCGCCGCTTTCCGGCAGAGCGGCATCATTCAGGCGGAAAGCTACCGCGACATGTTCGACCTGACCAAGGCGTTTTCCAAACAGCCGCTGCCAAAAGGCCCCGGCACCCTGATAATCACCTACACCGGCGCCATGGGCGTTACCAGCACCGATACCTGCTACGAGAACGGTCTGAGGTTAGCCGACCTCTCAGAGACGTCGATTGCCCGGCTGAAGCAGATAATGCCGCCCTACGTCACCGCGAAAAATCCGGTAGACCTGACCTTCGACCAGACGCCGCAGCAGATAGCCGATGTTATTACCACCTGCGTGAAAGATAATGATGTCAGCTCCGTGGTAATCGTCATTCAGGCGGAAATGACCGAAAAGTACATTGATTCCCTGAAAACTCTCGACATGCGGGGCAAGCCGTTACTAGTGAGTATCCCGGCACGGAATTTTGCTATCGAACCGGTTATCAGAATGGAAGGGCTTGGATTACCTGTCTATGACGCCCCCGAAACGGCAGTGGGGGTACTGGCGAAGATGTACCGGGTACATGACCGGATGACCCGTGCCGGGGCTGTCATTTCGTAACGAAAGAACTCAGCGGTCTCCGTACCGACTATTATGCTAAACGCCGGTGATTGTTACATCGCCGGCGTTTTTTGTTCGGTGTCCGAAAGCCGTTGAGTGAACTCAATCTCCGAAAGACGTTTCAGGGCAGGTCAGTATCTGCGGCCAGGGTCCGGCATCACCCTGGCGGTCAGAACCGACCCAGACAGTTGTGACCTGCTGCAATCGATTCGGGATAATCAGAGAAAGGCCGTAGGCGCCCTCAAGATTAGCATCGAATTCGACCGGCACGGTTATCTGTGGGGCCAGTCCGGAAGGCACGGTGAATTCGTCACGGGATATCTCCATGACGATACCCTCACGGTCGAGCAGAAGGAGGCAGTAACTGTCGGACCATGTGTCGCTCCTCCGGGTGTTATCGAACGTTAAAACGAATTCGGACGTTTTTCCGGCTTCATGCCCGGCGGTATCGCCGCTGATACTGATACTCCTTTCCTCCTCGCCGAGGTTCCAGGTTGCGGTAAACGGGTCTGGATTTATCTGTTGTACTTCTTCCTTCCCGCACCCTGCCGTAATCACGGCAGTCCCCAGTATCATCGCCAGGAATAGTTTCGGGACAGTATTTCTTTTGAACATGGCAACTCCTTGAAAAACATTTGTTTACCTGTTATAACGTCGAATTCATTAATAAGGTTAGTATCTGTTTTTTCGGCAGAGATTTTTTAGCGACAGATGACAGGAGGTAGTTCCGGAAATCCTGAAACGGGAGGTTATACCGCAACCGGCTGACGTTGCGGTTTGAACTGGCCGGAATACCTCCGGACAGGCTGGACAGCCGCCGGCGAATGGGAAGCCGGGATAAAATCCCGCATCGCAGCCGCACGATGGTAGAGGCCGGGATACAAAACAGGTGCGTCGATATTCCGGGGTACCGGAACAGAGGCTATCTCGGTCAGATACTTCGACCAAGCTTCGCGGCGGTAATAGATGCCGGTGCCGGAAGGCCGGACAGGAATCTCTCTAACAACCGTTACCGGCTCAGGAGCGACGTGCCGGACATTCGCATACCGCTGCCATTGTTCGGGCTGATAGTAAATGCCTGACCTTGTAAACGGCCTTTGTACCCGCAGTTCATCAGGTACTTGAGATTTCGCTCTGGTTGAATCCGGGCTGACGGCAAAGTCAACTAACCGGGGGAGAAGGTACCAGGCAATGATA
>CAYXEG010000150.1:2041-7797 GCA_964463875.1 uncultured Dehalococcoidales bacterium | reverse complement strand
CGAGAGACAGAGGCTCGGTTGATGTCTCCCTGATTCTTTCCGAATTCAGTGACGTTCCCAGAATCAGAGAGTACTTCTCCCGTGCCATCAGCCTGATAACCTCCCTTCAGAAAAGGCAGGACGGTCAGGATTTCGATTCGGCATTCGACGGCTCTCTCAAAGATATCCCGTCACTCCTCTAAACGTCTTCGCAACCGCCCCTCGGAGTTGTCCTGAACGCATGTGTGATGCGATTTCAGGTTTCTCCCGATTACCGGTTCCGTCCGGGTGTTACCTGACGACCTTCGAGTATATCTCCCATGCCTGCGATACCGTATCTTCCCGGAGTTCCCAGGCTTTCAGAATCTCTTCTTCTCGAGCCTTCAAAGCGTCGGAAATTCTCTGCTGGGCTTTGGTCTCGGCTTCTTCCATGGCTCTCTGATACGCCTCGCGGGCTTTCGTTTCGGCCTGTTCCCTGTCCCGGGTAGCTTCCCGTATCGTCGCTTCACAGGCTTCGTTCGCCTGCTGGACAACCCGCATGTAGGCCTCGCCGACCTGGATTTCGTTCTCGCGATAGATACGCGAGACTTCCCGGGTGGCGTCCATGTACGCAGAATAAGCTCTTTGCGCCTGCCCCATGACTTCGTCAAGAGGATTTCTCCCAACCGGTTCTGCTGCCGGTGCTTTTTCTACGACGGGTGCTTGTTCGGCTGTATTGTCTTCTTTCGTTTCCGCTGCTTTTTTCCCCTGCCCCTTCGGATTTACCACACGACACCTCCTTGTTATTCAGGATTTACTTTATTTTTTATTGACGATAAGCTGATTGTTTCGATTTACCGAGTTGCCGCTTAACTATCTTTGTCTGTTTCTTCTTTGTCTTTCGTATCTTCCGGCTGAAGCGATCTCCGCTGTTCGTACATTCTCGCCAGGAATTCAAGTCGGGATTCGATTCTCATCCTGGTATCATCCGGCTTCTTTTCAGGCCCGCTCACCGGCCCGGTAATCGGAGTGCGTGGTTCCACTTTCGGTTTCTCTTCCCTGGCCGGTTTTTCCTCAACCCTGGCTTCCTCCGGTTTTCTCGTTACCGGTTCCGGCGGTCTGATTTCCTCAGGTTTTTTCCCTTCGAGTGAAATATCGAACGATCGTAAAGAAGCATCGGTTGAATTCCGGGAGTATTTCTCCATCGCCTCAGCCCTGGAAATGGCTTCTTCGAACGATTTCACCGAAGCTGCCGCGGCTTCCCGTGCCAGCCTCGTCGTTTCCTCGGTTACCTTTTGTGCGGCTTTGATGGTTATTTCAGCGGTCCGCCTCGATTCTCTCGCCAGCGCATCCGCGGTCTCTTTCGTCGCTTTTTCCGATGCCCTGGTCGCCGCATCAAGCGCCTTGGTTGACCGCTCAGCGGTTTCCCTGGCTACCCGGCCGATTTCTTCCGCCCGGCTTATCGCTTCGTGAGACGTCATCACCGTTGTCTCGATTGCTTTCCTCGCCGACGTTGTCGCCGCGTCAACCGCCGCCTTGGCCGACCTCGAAAGCTCTTCCGTCGTTTCCCGAACCGATTTCACGGTGGCTTCCGCCCGTTCGATAGCCGCCTGGAAAGCTTTCTTGAGTGTTTCCGCCATCTCCCGTGCCTGGGCACTCGTTTCTTCTGCCCTCTCGATTGCCTCCCGGGTAGCGATGACAAGCGCCTCAATCGCCGCCTGCGCAGCTTTAGAAGATGCCTCGGTTGTCTCCTTCGCCGTCCGGCTCATTACCTCTGCCTTCTGAATCGCTTCGCGGGCAATGATGGCCGATGCTTCGGCTATCTGTCGCGACTGCAAGCTCATTTCGGCTGCCCGGGCCAGCCCTTCCTGGGAACTCTTCAGGGCAGACTGGGCAATTTCTTTGGCATCTTTACTGAATAACTCCGCCTGTTCTACCGATTCCCGGGCTTTGAGCGTTGCTTCTTCGACGACTTTTTTGGCTTCCCGGCTTATCTCTTCCGCCCGCGCAGCGGTTGTCTGAGCTTCCCTGGCGGACGATGCGACTATCTCGCGGGTGGCGACACTGAATCTTTCAGCGTTCTGGACGGCTTCTTCGGTAGCTCTGATAGAACTTTCCGCCGCTTCTTTGGCGTCATGCGCGATGCGCTCGGATCTGGCAATCGCCTCCCTGGCTGCCCGGGTCGCCACGTCCAGAGCTTCCTTGCTGATTTTTTCACTTCGGGAGGTCGCTTCCCTCGCTGCCTGGGTAGATTCTTCTGCTGCTTTTTTGGCTGCCCGGCCCATCTCTTCAGCCTTGACGGTCGTTTCCCGGGAGGTACGAACGGAGATTTCCGCCCGCTCCTTCGCCGCCCGGCTTGCCTCTTCCGCCCGGGCTAATCCCTCGTGGGATGTTTTCAGAGCTAATTCGGAGACTTCCTGGGCTTCCCGGCTGATTTCTTCGGTCCGGCTGATGGCTTCTTCATACTGCTTGAGTATCAGTTTAGCCGCTTCGGTCGGCGCTCTGGCGGATTCTTCCGCTTTGACAATCGCTTCCCGGGCCAGTTTGATGGTGGCTTCGGCATTTTCCCGCGCTTCGATGGTGATTCGCTCGGCGGTGGTAATTGCTTCCTGAGCGGTCTGCATCGAAACCTTCGCCGATTCCTGGGTCTCCCTGCTTATTCGTTCGGCACGCTCAATCGCGTCCTGGGAGGATTTCGCTGACGATTCGGCAGCCTCTCTGGCCATCCTGCCGAGCCTTTCAGCCCTGGCAGCCGCCTCTTCGAAAACGCTTTTCGTCCCGTTTATTTTGTTGCTACCCTGCTCCGGAGGTACTCCATCTGCCATGCCGGTTTCACCTCAAATGCCATTTTATTATACATGCCTCAGTTTTTCAATAGCGCCTGAAATCAGGAAAACGAGCCTGGCAGGCTCGTTTTTCAGGGGTACCCGGAATGGTCACTTTTGAATAACTTTTCTCCCCCTTTTTTTAACCCTTTCCGCCCACTTTTTCCCGGCGTGGCCTGTATCGGCTGTTTTATACGCGTGTTTGACGCTGCCGATTATCGTTTGATATTATTAGTATGAGAGCAGCGGTGCTTCGAAAGCTGTCTTTCGGTTAACCGGTAGTATCCTGTTGTTACGCGACCCTTTACGGTTGCCGGCCAGATGCCGTAATTTCCTTCAGGAAACACTGTTTTCACGTTGTTTCTGAATTACCGTTAACCAGTGCTGCGCGCCCTGTACCGTTACGAAAAACAGAATCGAAAAAAGGGCGAAGTGCAGCGGTACTGCCGAAAGTAATACGCCATGGCGCTGAATAGAAAAATTGCTTATATAAACCTGTCAACCGGCAAGGTCACGACCGCCGGCGTCTCTTCCGAACTGCGGAAAAAATACCTCGGCGGCAGAGGCCTGGGGGCACTCCTTCTCCTCAATCATCTGAAACCCGGTACCGACCCGCTCAGCCCCGATAACCCTGTCGTTATCAGCGCCGGACTTCTTGCAGGAACGCCCTCCGCAGCCTCTAGCCCGCTCATTATCACCACGAAATCACCCCTCGGAAACGGCTGTTGCGTCTACTCGGGAAGCCCCCTTTTTACCGCAGAATTGCGCTGGGCCGGTTTCGACCACCTCGTCGTTACCGGGAAATCCCCGAAACCGGTGTACCTGTATATCAATAACGGTAAAGTTATCCTTAAACCGGCTCAGGACTTGAAAAGCAAATCCGTTTCGGATTCCCAGCAGCGTATCCGTGAGAAGCTCGGCGAGAGAAACACCAGAGTCCTGGCAATCGGTCCCGCCGGAGAAAATCTGGTCCGCTTCGCTGGTATTTTTACCAGCCCGGAAGACGGAGTAAGTGGAGCCGGCGTCGGAGCTGTCTTCGGCTCGAAAAACCTGAAGGCCCTCGCCGTCAGAGGCACCCTGCCGATAACCCTGGCCGACCCGAAAGCATCTCTGGAATTCGGCGGGCATATCTCTCAGCAAAATCCGGAGGATTTTACCTCCCGGATTCTGAAAGGGACGAGAGTATCCGTCACTGATGCCGCGCCGGGCAGGTATGCGCAGCTCCTCGAATTGTTGCAGGAAGAAAGAATCGACGACCGCTTCGGCCTGCCGGTCGCCCAAACCGCCAGTCTGATTGCCTGGATAATTGCCCTTTCCGGGCAGTACATCCTCACCGATAGCGAAACCGACGGACTCGATATCTCATGGGATAACACTCCCGATATCCTGAAACTCGTTTCCGATATCGCCGAACGGCGTGGTTTCGGCGCTACCCTCGCCGAAGGAGCCTGTGCCGCCGCTGAAAAAATCGGCCGGAACGCCGGGAAGTACCTGGTTTCCGCTGCCGGAACCCTCTTCTCGCCTGAAATGAAGCTGGCACCCGAACTTGTCTTGCCCGCTTCGCCGGAACGGCGCCTTGCCGCCGAAAGCCTCGGCCTCGTTGACGAAACCACCGCTTCGGCAAATGGTTCCGGTATTGAAACATGGGTAAAGAAACTCAGCCTCGCTACCGGCCTGGAAATGACTCCGGCAGAAATATTCGCCGTCGGTGAACGGGGCAACTCCCTCGAACAACTGATACGCACCCGGGAGACCGCCGCGGGAAAAGAAACCCTTTTTTCCGCCGGCTTTTATAGTAAACTGAAAGAAGATACCGGCACAGATGCTGCTCGGTTCGGCGCCCTGCTCGCAGATTACTACCGGCAACGGGGATGGAACGAAAACGGTGTTCCGTCCGAAGAAACGCTCAAGCGGCTTGGAATCGACGGCGAACCGTCTCATTCGCTATAGGACAGGAGTTTTTTGTTGGCAAAAGTACTGATACTGGACTACCAGAAATGCAATGGCTGCAATGATTGCGAAACCGCCTGTTCCATGCATTTCGCCGGGGTTGCCGACCCCCGCCAGAGCCGTATCCGGGTCATGAAGACAGATTTCGAAAATGTCTTCATCCCCGTCACCTGCCAGCACTGCAAGGATGCTCCCTGCCTCGATGCCTGCCCGGCGAACGCCATCTGGCGCGAACCAACTCTCGACCGGGTACTGGTCGACCAGACGAAATGTATCGGCTGTAAAACCTGCATCACCATCTGCCCCTTCGGCGGCGTGGCCTTCAATAAGGTAACTCAGCAGGTAATGAAATGCGATTTCTGTGACGGCGACCCGGCCTGCGTCAAAGTCTGTGAACCGAAGGCTATCATCTACGGTGATAACTCGGAACAGAGTATCTTCAAGCGGGCGAATGTCGAAGCCAGGGTCTTCAGCCTCTACCGGGACAAAGGTCTCGGCAACAGCACACCGGAGCCAGAATAAACCGGAACAGAGAAAAGTGGAAAATATAAATACCACGAAAAATATAGACAGCTTTTTAAAAAGCAGATTTATAGAGGCGCAGCACGAATGGGGCTGGCAAGTGGTAGCCGACCTGTTTCTCGCCGGTACCGGCGCCGGCTCGCTCATCTTTGCCCTGCTCATGGACTGGCTGGGTTTCATCACCGAAGACCTGCGCCCCTTTGTCATGTGGGGACCGCTCATGGTCGCGGCCGGTGCCATGTTCCTCGTCCTTAAACTGGGCGTCAAACAGCGCTTCCTGAATACCATTCTTAATCCGATGTCCTCCTGGCTTTCCCGTGGATTCTATATCCTCTCAGGGTGTATTGTGTCGGGCGGCCTGCTGCTCGTCGCTTCCCTGATTCCGGTATTCGGCATCGATACCTGGCTCGGTATCGATATGGCCGATTTTTCCTGGATAATCACCATCCTGAATATCGTCTGTTTCGTCTTCGCCATCGGTTCGGCGCTTTACACCGGTAT
>CAYXEG010000150.1:0-2031 GCA_964463875.1 uncultured Dehalococcoidales bacterium | reverse complement strand
CCCGCTCTGGTATACCCCTCTCCTGCCGGTGCTGTTCACCGTCTCCGCACTCGCCAGCGGTTGCGGTATCGTCATTCTTTCAACCCAGGCACACGACCTTGTCTTCCGGGAGCCGGGCTTCTCCGGGGATATGGTCGATATCCTGTTTTTCGTGCTGCTTGCTCTGATAATCGTCGAAGCGGTGATTTTTACTGTCTTCCTCCGCTCCAGCTACCGCAAGGATGAATTCGGGAAATACTCCGTCCAGCTCATCCTCCATGGAAAGTTGAAAATGATATTCCGTGCCGGTGTGGTTCTCTGCGGATTCATCCTGCCCTTCATTCTTGTTATCCTCCACATTGTTTTCCGGGATGCCTGGGTACTCCTCTTTGTCGCCGGACTCCTGATACTGCTGGGAAGAATCGCCCTCCGGTGGGTGCTGATTTTTTCGGGGCTCAAACAACTGCCCCCGATGCTGCGAACGGTCGACTCGTTGCGCCGCCTTAACCGGGAATCCACATAAGTGGAAAAGAAACCGCTTGTTACAGATAATAATTTGTTATAGTAAGAAATAGTATGAATATTGAGCAGGTACTACGAAGTAAGAACATAAAAACGCAGCATGAGTGGCAGTGGCAGGTAGCTTTGTACCTTTACCTGGCTGGTATCGGCGCCGGTTCCATAGCCATCAGCATACTCATGGACTGGCTGGGCTATATCCCTGACGGTTTGAAACCACTTATTCTCTGGGGTCCGATTCTGGTTGCCATCGGCGCTCTTTTCCTGGTACTGAAGCTGGGCGTCAAGATACGGTTCCTCAATACCGTTATCAATCCGATGAGTTCCTGGCTTTCGCGGGGTTTTTATATTCTCTCGATGTGCATTATCTCCGGAATGCTCCTCTTTCTTCTGTCACTCCTGCCATACTTTGCCTCATGGCTTGATTTCAGTTTTACCGTCTGGCCGTGGCTGTTGAACGCGCTCGATATCGTCGGCTTTATTTTTGCCCTCGGTACCGCCGTCTACACCGGCATTCTGATTATGTCCGTCAAGTACGTCCCTTACTGGAAAACATTGCTTTTACCGGTGCTCTTTACCATTTCGGCAATCTCTACCGGGGTGATGGCGATAACCCTCGTCACCACCGGCTGGAACCTTTTCACCGGCACAACCGCCTTCACTACCTTCAGCGCTTTCATGGCGGACGCCAATATTCTGGTTACAGCCGAAGTATTTCCCGAAGGTTTTGAAAACCTCATGGCAACCATCGAACAGGTATTGCTGGCTCTGGAAACAATTACTATCGGTGCCTTTCTGTTTACCCAGTACAGAGCCAATGAGTACGGCAGGTATTCGGTACAGCTCCTCCTTTCGGGAAGGTATAAGTTTCTTTTCTGGGGAGGACTCGTCCTTTGCGGATTGATTCTTCCGGCGATACTCGAGATTATCTACGGCATGCACCACAGTTGGTACATAATGGTTTTCATTACCGGAGCGTCCGTGCTTATCGCCGGCTTTTTTGTCAGGTATACCATCGTCTATGCCGGTATAAAGGAGGACCCTCCGATGCTCCGCACCGTCAGCAAACGGGTTCGCCTGAACCGGGAATCATCCGTAAGGGAGCAGAATCGGTAATATGCAGGATAAAGTTCTCTACATCGACTACGAAAAATGCACCGGCTGCCGCGAATGCGAAGTCGCCTGCTCAATCTATAACACCGGCGCCAGCAATCCCGCCCTCTCCCGGATAAAGGTAATCGACTGGGAATGGGATAATACCTCGCTGCCCATGACCTGCCAGAATTGCGAAGACCCCTTCTGCGTCGAAGTCTGCCCGGCAAAAGCCTGCCACTACGACGCCGCCAACTGCAGGGTTGTGATTGACTCGAAAAAATGTATCGGCTGCAAGACCTGTATCATCGCCTGCCCCTTTAACGCCCCGTTCCTCGACCATTCCCGCGGGGTTTCGGTCAAGTGCGAATACTGCGACGGTGACCCGCAGTGCGTCAAAGCCTGCCGCTACGGTGCGATTCAGTTCGTCGATGCCTCCGA
>CAYXEG010000149.1:0-7822 GCA_964463875.1 uncultured Dehalococcoidales bacterium | reverse complement strand
CCGGGTAATCTAGGATTTTTATCCCGGTAAATACACATGAGGGTATATACTGAATAGAAACCGTTATTTTGTTTACTGCCTTTCTTGATTGATTCGCTTTTCAGTGCTATTCTTATAGGTGAGTTAAAAAATGGATAATATTAATATTTTGTTAGCGGAAGACCACGTTATTACACGCGAGGGTATACGGAAACTACTCGAAGACGAACAGGGATTTTCGGTTGTGGGTGAAACCGGAAACGGTAATGAAGCTGTCCGTCTGGCCGAAGAATTGAAACCAGACATTATACTGCTGGACATAGCTATGCCCATCCTCAACGGCATCGAAGCGACCAAGCGGATTAAAGCCAGCAACCCGGGTATCGCTATCCTCATCCTCAGCGCCTACAATGATGACGAATATGTGTTCGCTCTGCTGAAGGCCGGCGCCGCCGGTTACCTGATGAAAAATATCAGCGGTGACGAACTCATTAACGCCATCCGGGCCGTCAGTAAAGGAGAACCGGTTCTCGACCCGACAATCGCCCGGAAAGTTATCAATTACTTTACCGCTCCCGGTGAAATCCAGACTGCCGAAAAACCCTCCAAACAACTCAGCAACCGGGAAACCGCCATTATCAAGCTTGCAGCGACCGGTATGACCAACAAGGATATCGCCAACAAGCTCCATCTCAGCAACAGAACCATCGAAGGCCATATGAGGACGATTTTCAATAAACTCGGTGTCGGTTCCCGGACGGAGGCGGTTCTCTACGGGCTTCAGAAAGGCTGGTTCACCCTGGAAGAACTCATCTGATTCAACTGCCGGCGGAATTAACAGGAAGATAACATGAGCCCGAAATTACCGGATTCTCCAATGATTGCCCGGCTTATCGATGGCCTCTCCATTCCCGCCTTTGTCATCGATAAAAATCACACGATTCTCTACTGGAACACCGCCATGGAGCTCCTTTCCGGTGTTCCGAAAAACCGCGTCACCGGCACCAGCGAAACGTGGCTCGGTTTTTACCGGGACGAACGACCGACACTGGTCGATATGATTGTCGATGAAGCTCCCCTCGAAAAAATCGAAAACCTTTATCCCGAAACCTGCTCCCGGTCCAGCGTCATTGCCGGAGCCATGGAAGCGGAAACCCAGGTGCAGGATATTTTCGGAAATGTGAAGTGGCTCCGTATCACCGCAAGCCCGATAGCTGATAACGATAACTGTATCGTCGGAGCTATCGAGACCCTCGAAGATATCTCGGACAAAAAACACGTCGAAGACGCCCTCTCCGAATCAGAGAAAAGTTATCGGGCTTTATTCGAAAGCGCCTATGACGCCATCTGGGTTCACGATATGAACGGCTGTATTCTTACCGCCAATGAAGCCCTTTCCGAGCTGTGTGGCTACCCGGTACAGGAAATGATTGGCATGAGCGTCAAAGACTTCATCTGCGGGGAAAATGATATCGCCATTGCCCGGAATGTCAAGCAAAAGCTGCTCGACGGAGGGCGAATCGAAGCCCCTTACGAAATGACCCTCCTGCGCAAGGACGGTTCGAAACTGCACACTAAGGTCACTACCAACCTGGTCAATGTGAAGGCCGATTTACAGGCATTTCAGAATACCGCCCGGGACGTCACCCGGGAAAAACAGATTGACGAAAGCTTCCGTTATTACCTGCAGCAGGAAAATGTGCGCGCTTATATACAGCAGATAACCCGCGCCCAGGAAGATGAAAGAAAGCGCATCGCCCGGGAACTCCATGACGATACTGCCCAGCGGCTGCTTTCCCTGTCCCGCCAGATAGATAACTTCGTTCGAAATGAAAGGGAAATTCCTTCCCACCACATTGCCTTCCTGAAAAACCTCCAGGAACAACTGAACGACGGTGTCCAGGCGGTTCACCGCTATGCCCAGGATTTACGGCCTTCCCTGCTCGACGACCTCGGCCTGATGGCCGCCCTCAGATCGTACGCGAAACGGGCTCGCGATTATGATGATATGGTCATCAACCTGAAGGTCAAGGGAAAAGAACGACGCCTGCCCTCGGAAATCGAAATGCTCGTCTACCGGGTCATCCAGGAAGCACTTAACAACGTCTGGAAACACGCCGAAGCCACTGTCATTCAACTTGATATCAGTTTCGAGGATCGGCAGATAAAAGTCTCGGTTGCAGATAACGGTAAAGGCTTCAAAATGTCTGAAACCCTCCATTCGAAGCCGCACTCGGGAAAACTGGGTATCATCGGCATGCAGGAGCGCGCCCGCCTCCTCAACGGCCAACTCGAATTCGAATCTTCGCCCGGGAAAGGCACCATCGTCCGACTCACCATTCCCTGTTAACAGCGAAGCTGAACATACCCCTTCCCGACCTGGTATTCTTCATTGCCTAGTATTTCGAGGCGCCGATTTCTTCCATCTTCCCGGTTACCATGTAAACGATTCGTTCGCAGATATTGGTCACCCTGTCAGCGCTCCGTTCCAGGTTATGCCCGACCCATATCAACCTGGTCGCCCTTGTTATCGTCTTGGGGTCCTCCAGCATGAAACTGATCAACTCCCGGAAAATCTGGTCGTAAAGATTATCGATTTCATCGTCTTCCAGGGCTATCTGCCGCGCCGTTTCACTGTCATGCTTTATCATGGCTTCCAGCGTCCGGTTCAGCATGTCGGCTGTCTTTTCCGCCATGCGGGGAATATCGATGAGGGGTTTCAACGGGGGTTCATCGCCAATCATGATGACGATTCTGGCAATTCCATCCGCATGGTCTCCTATTCGTTCGACCTCGCTGAGTATGGATAAAATCGAAATGATAGTCCGTAAATCGCTTGCCATCGGCTGCTGCGTCGCTATCAACTGGATGCACTTTTCTTCAATCGCAAATCGCTTTTTATCTATCTTGTCATCATCTTTTATTATCTGGTGTGCCAACTCCAGGTCTCTCTCTTTTAGAGCATTTACCGACTGGAGAATCGCCTTTTCGACCATTCTCCCCATCAGGATGACCTCATTCTGTATATCCCGCAACTGCCGGTGGAATACCGTTCTGATTTCCATTGTCGCCCCTTCCTCCTTTTATCCGAAACGCCCCGTTATGTAATCTTCAGTCCGTTTATCCCTGGGATTCGTAAAAATTTGACTTGTATTTCCAAACTCGACCAGCACGCCCGCCCGATCTTCTTCCATCATCATAAAGGCCGCCATATCGGAAGCCCGGGCTGCCTGCTGCATGTTGTGGGTCACGATTACAATGGTATACTTTTCGACCAGGTTTCTCATCAGGTCCTCTATCTTCAGGGTCGCGACCGGGTCGAGGGCGCTGCACGGTTCGTCCATGAGGATTACTTCCGGTTCTATTGCCAGCACCCTGGCAATGCATAGCCGCTGCTGCTGCCCGCCCGACAGCGACATGCCGGACTGCTGGAGCTTATCTTTCACGTCATCCCACAAAGCCGCCTGAATAAGGCTTCGCTCGACAATTTCATCGAGCGTTCCCCGGTTCCTGATACCGTGCCGCCGGGGGCCGAACGCCACGTTATCGTAAATCGACATCGGGAACGGGTTCGGTTTCTGAAATACCATACCGACCCTTTTCCGCAGTTCGACGACATCGATACCCCGTTCATAGATATTGATATCTTCGAACTCGACCCTGCCTTCGACACGGCAACCGTGAATAAGGTCGTTCATCCGGTTAAACAGCCGAATCATCGACGATTTACCGCACCCGGACGGCCCGATAATTGATGTTATGGTACACGGCTTTATCTCCAGAGATATGTTTCTCAAAGCCTGAAAATCACCGTAAAAGAGGTTCACTTCATCCATGCGTAATTTAACCGGTGCCGAACTGATATCGTTTATTGTGCCGCTGTCCGTTTCGTTTGTCTCTACTTCTATTGCCATGCATTTCACCTCGCCGATTTCTGACTTTTTACGCGAATTATCGCTACGAATATGTTGAAAACAAGCACCATCGTTATCAGCACCGTCGCCACACCCCACATCACCTCTTTCGGCATGCCCGGAACATGGGCTGATACGGTGTACAAGTGATACGGCAGCGCCATGAAGCTGTCAAAGGGCGATGACGGCAACCCGGAACGGATGAAAGCCGCTCCGACGACGATAATCGGCGCCGTCTCGCCGGCCGCCCGGCTCATCGCCAGGATTGCCCCGGTCAGAATGCCCGGAAACGCCCGCGGCAGGACAATATAACGAATTGTCTGCCACTTCGAAACCCCGATAGCCAGCGACCCTTCCCTCAGTTCTCTCGGCACCGCTACAATCGACTCACGGGACGTGGTAATCGTCATCGCCAATGCCTGGGCGGCAAGCGTCAAACTGGCCGCCAGCAGCGACATTCCCATGTTGAACGTCAGAACAAACACCGCCAGCCCGAACAGACCGAAAACGATGCTCGGAACTCCCGCCAGGTTCATTATCGCCATGTTGATAACCCGGGTCAGCCAGTTGTCCCGGGCGTATTCACTCAGGAATACCCCGGCCAGCACGCCTACCGGCAAAGCAAAGATAATCGTTCCCAGCATCAGGTAAACCGTTCCGACGATAGCCGGAAAGATACCGCCGGCTTTTCCTGCCTGCGACGGCGGCTGAGTTAAAAATTCCCAGCTTATCACGCTGTAGCCGTTGGTCACCATGTAGATAACGATGAAAATAATCGGTATCACCACTATCAGCACAGCCAGCACCAGCATAATCATGGCAAATCGCTGGGTCAGGTAGCGCGAACGATAATTTGTGGATATTGCCATAGGTTATTTCCTCGAGAACTTTCGTTGTTGAGCGTTCATGACCCGGGCTGCGATAAGGTTGACGAACAGGGTGATGATGAACAACAGCAACCCGATTGCGAACAGAGCGTGATACTGAGGGCCGCCCCTGACCGCGTTCCCGATGCCAGAAGCTATCGCCGCCGTCATCGGCATCATCGGTTCGAACGGTGAACCTGGTACCGCCAGCGCTCCGCCGGCAACCATCAGGACGGTCATCGTCTCGCCGATTGCCCGGCCGACGCCCAGGATGATGGCGGCCGAAATCCCGGACAATGCCGAAGGAACACAAACGTGCCATATCATTTCCCACTTCGTGCTGCCGAGGGCCAGCGCCGCCTGTCTGAATTCGTCGGGCACGGCTTTCAGGGCATCCTCGGAGACACTGACAATAATCGGCAGGCTCATCATCGCCAGCATGATGCCGGCAGTAAAACCGGTCAGGCCGGTATTCAGATTGAAGGTATTCTGAATCCAGGGAGACAGGAGAATCAGGCCGATAAACCCGATAACCACGGAAGGAAATCCTGAAAGTAACTCAACCAGTGGTTTAATAATTTGAGCGACTTTTTTCGGGGCTATTTCAGCCAGGTAAATCGCCGCCCCGACACCAATCGGCACCGCCAGAAGAGTCGAAATCGCCGTTACCCATGCCGTGGCAACAAAAAATGAGGCGATGCCGAACACCGGCGGTTCCGAAACCGGGTACCACTTCGTACCGAACAAAAAGCTGAAAACGGGGGTCTCGACAAGAGCCGGAATCCCCTGTTGCATGAGAATGAAAAATACTCCCGCCAGCACGATAATCGCCAGTATGCCGTTGAGTACTATGAACTTCTCGATAAAGTACTCCTGCCAGCGGCCTCTTGTCCGGAGCTTCTCCGTTCGAGCGCCTGCTATGGGAAGAGTCTGTACTGCCATCCTTCAGCCTTTCATCAATCCATTTTTTACTTGCCTGCCGGAAAACAAACTAGCTGCCCGGCCGGCAACCGGGCATCGAAGAAGAGTTATTTCCTTAATTAACCGGGACAAATCCGGCCTGCTTGACCATTTCCTGCCCTTCTGCCGAGAGAGCGTAATCGATGAAGGCTTTTATCAGGCCTTCCGGTTCGCCGTCAATGTAGTAGAACAGGCCCCGGGAAATCGGGTAGGTATTATTGAGGGCTGTCTCAAGACTTGGTAGAACCGGGGTATCCGCAGCGGTCTTTTTTATGCCGACGGCCTTGACTGTACTGTCCATGTAACCAAGCCCGATATAGAAGACAGCATTGGGATTCTGCCCGACCTGGGTAACGCCGGTTGACGTTGACGGCAGGAGCTGAACCGAACCGCCGTACTCGAGAGAAGTATCCTTCGTCGGAAGCCCTTCCATCTGAACGATTGCTTCTTTAAAGTAGACGTGGGTTCCGGAGTTGGTGTCCCGCGATAAAGCGACTATCGGAGCATCATTGCCGCCGACCTCGTTCCAGTTCGTAATCGCTCCGGTATAAATCCCGGATATCTGTTCGATGGTCAGAGAGGAGACGGGATTCGAAGGATGCACCACGACTGCCAGGGCGTCCGTCGCCACCCGAATCTCACGGATATCGACCCCGTTGGCTTTGCCCTGTTCGATTTCCGATTCGCGTATCGCCCTGGATGACTGGCAGACATCGGTCGTCTTGTTGAGGATAGCGGCGATGCCCGCTCCGGAACCGGGACCGGATACCGAGATGTTGACCTTCTCGTTCTGTTTCATGAATTCTTCCGCGAACAGTGTCGTGATGGGGGTAACCGTGTTCGAGCCGGTGATATCGAGGGTGCCGCTTAACCCGGTCTTCTCGGTACCTTCCTTATCGTTCTCGCAGCCGGTTATGCCGAACAGCATCAGTCCGACGAGGGCAAGCGCCGCTACAGCGGTAAATTTCTTAAGGGAAACGTTTCTGATTGCTTTCAAACTTCACACTCCTTTTTTATTCCGATACCATAAGGGTAAACGTCACTCGATACAGTATCTTCACTATCAGGATAACCGATGAGATTTAAGAGAAGTTTAAAGCTATGTTAAGAATAGGTTAAAAATGGAGAGCAGAAAACAGGATTAGCCGACCGGCAAACTGAAGGTAAACGTCGAGCCTTTCCCTTCGATACTCCTGACGCTGATAGCGCCGTTGTGCGCTTCAATGACATGCCTGGCAATCGCCAGGCCGAGCCCGGTTCCTCTGCCCGAACGGGCTTTGTCCGCCATGTAAAATCGTTCGAATATATGAGGCAGGTCTTTTTCGGCGATGCCGATGCCGTTATCGATAACATCGACGTGTACCATGCTATTCTCATATCTTGTCGACGCAGTGACTCTCCCTCCCTCACGGGAGAACTTGACCGCGTTATGGAGAAGGTTGACCGCAACCTGCCGGATGCGTTCCTGATCGGCTACCGGTTGAGGCAGACTATCACCTTTTTTCAGCACGACCTCGATGCGCGCCCTTTCGGCCACCGGAAGTATCTGGTTGATGGCTTCCTCGACGAGCTGGTTGATATCAAGCTTGTCCTTTTTCAGTTCATCTTTACCGGTTTCGATACGGGACAATTCCGTCAGTTCGGTGACAAGCTGGGTAAGCCGGTCAACCTCTCCGGCAATCCGGGAGAGAAAATCCTGCGCGTCCTTTTTTTCGTCGATTGCCCCGTCCTGCAATGTCTCAACCATCGCTTTGATACCGGCCAGCGGCGTTCGGAAGTCATGCGAGATATTACCAATCAGTTCGCGCCGCATTGTCTGCAAAGAGCGAAGTTCCGTTAAATCCTGAATCAGCAGAAGAACCCCGACCAGCCGGTGTTCTTTAACCGGCACCCCGAGAACCCGGAGATAGCGCTTATAGTGGTTCGATTCAAAATGGGCAACCTGGTCTTCGCCCGTTGCAAGACAACTCTGCAGCACGTCGCTCACTTCGTGGTCGGAGATTATCTCGATAAGCGGCAAGTCGTTGATATGTTTATTTTTCAGCCGGAATATGGAGACAGCCGCCCGATTAGCGGTCAGTACTTTCCCTTCCCTGTCAGTCA
>CAYXEG010000148.1:0-7923 GCA_964463875.1 uncultured Dehalococcoidales bacterium | reverse complement strand
AGGTTCGAATCCTGCCCCCGCTACCAAGCTGGACGCATCCCGAACCGTTCGCCCAAGAGGAAATGAGCCCAAAGGGTGAATTAAGTTCGGGGTTTTTTGTTATCTTACCGTCTTCGACATATATCCTTTTAAACACTACTTCACAAAGCAGACGTTTTTCATCGAAGGTACCTTTTTCGAATAGGAAATCTAACTGTTTAGCCAAATCCAGGGCAACTTTAAAATCTGCTGTTACCAGACTACGTCGTGCTTTAAAACTTGTAATCATATCGTTCAGTCGAGCGCGTTCAGCTTCAATTTCTGTCCGGTGGTCTTTGAAATCAGAAAACGTAATTACTTCTTCAAGTGCCATCCTTTGGAGGTTTTTCTCCATTTGATGTAATTTTGTCAGCCTTGACTCAGCTTTTTTCAATTCATCGTCATAATTGTTTTCGTTGTCAAACAATTCATCGATTTTTTGAGAAAGGGTTTCAGCTTCTATTTTGGTGATGACTATTGTTCTGATGATATTGGATACTTGAACGTCGATATTCTTAGTATTATAAAAGAACAGCTTTCCTTCCACCTTTTTCTTACTGCGGTAGTAGCTGATGTTTTTTCCAGGGTGGTGTTCAACCCAGCACAAGCTGTTTGTGTCCTTTGAAAATAGCAAACCTTGAAGCAGGTATTTGTGCCGTTGGGTACGCTGCTTATAATTATCGTGTTTCCTCAGGACTTCCTGAACGGTGGTAAAAGTGTCGGGATCGACGAGCGGCTGATGGATACCCTTATTAGGGACATCTCCTTTTCGCAGGTACACCTCACCGATGTAAAAACGGTTATTGAAGATGCGGCTCCAGGAACTGACCGGAAGCTTGTTTCCTGACCGTCCACGGTAGCCCAATGAATAAGCGTGATCAACCCACTCTTTCAGCGTGTAGTTTCCCGTTGCGAACTCGTTGAATGCTTTCGTGATCAATGGGCCTGTCTCGGGATCTACTTCAATCCAGGCGATGTTTTTGTCACGTTTATTGAAATAACCGATAGGTGCTTGCCTCGGCCAACCTCCGTTCTCGACCTTTTTCAAGATTCTTTTTTTTGTTTCAACGGCAAGGTTTTTGGAGTACCATGAACTGATAATCTGCATCATTCTGCGGCTGATATATCCTGCAGGGGTTGAAGCATCGCCAGGTTCACTCACGCTATCTACGGTGATACCTAAATCTTCGAGTTCTTTCTCGTAGACAATAAAGTCGTAATCGTTCCTGGCGAAACGATCGAACTTATGAACGAGAATCACATCAAATTCCCTGTTTCTTGCCGCGGTAATCATGTGCTGAAACTCAGGACGCTTGTCGGTCCGGGCACTTTCACCAGTATCGACGAATTCTTTGACCACTTCCCAACTGTTAGCCTGGGCATGGTATCGGCATCTTTCTAACTGAAAGGGAATTGAAAGGTCTCTTTCGGCCTGTTCGTCGGTAGAAACCCGGGCATATATACAATAACGTATTTGTTTAAGAGGTGATTTATCAGTCATTATATTTCTCCGTGAATTTCCCTGTGCCAAGAGCACTCAGGTAACTTACATACAGGTTTTTATAGAGATGACAAAAAAAGGATCCCGAAGCTTTCGAGATCCTTTTTCCCGTATGTTGTTTTGGATGATGCCCCCGGTATTGTCAGGATAACAGCCTCCCTATGCTATTTCATTACGGGTCAGTCTTGTTACTCCCGGTTCAGACACCATGTCAAAATGGAAAAACGGCCTGTCACATCTAAGGATTTTCAACGGGCAATGTTTCAAACCTTTAGGAACAAAGACCATACAGCTCTTGGTCAGGATATACTTTTCATCATCCATCCAGAATTCCAGTTCGGCATTTAAGTCAGCAGGTTTTTCCCAATCGCTTCCTGCAAAGCCCAGTATTTCATCAAAGTCATGAGTATGGGAACTGTTGCTGTTAGGACCGGGCGGATCATCAATATTTGTATACCAGACAAAACTGGATAAAAAGGCCCCTTTTACTCTGTTGTCATCCAGGTTTACTATTGTTTTTCTCCAATCGAGACCGGGGCCAGACGGTCTTTTGATGTTGCCCAGACTATATCCTTCAACGATGTATTTTTGATATTTCAGTTCTACCATCTTCTCTCTCCTTTGGAATTTCAATTTTAGATTATCATATCACAATAATCCACTTATCTGAGTTCGTCAGCTATCTGTTCACATTGATGCAGGTACCGACAAACAAGATAACATGACTGGTTGCTTCATCTATCCGGCTGATAAGTGGAGAAGAAATTTCATTGAGAAAGTGGAGTGCTCTACTTACCTTCCGGCACCCGTCCTGCCATACCTTAAAAATCGTATCAGTTTGACTCGATGCGGTCTCGAAGATGAGTCAGGTAAAATCAAAGAGAGTACTCATTTGTACCCTCTTACTTCAACTCTTCTTTCGCGGCCTTACTAACAATTTAGCCCTATTCCTTATGCCAGCCTGGAACAAAAGTAGTGAAATAGTTGTTCGCCCAGTCATAAAGCATTTTTTAGTGTAGCTAACTGGTTTGACGTTTAAGGCAGAAGGAAGTATAAAAAGGATGTAATAAGAGGATTATTCCATATCGGGATTAGCCTGAAATCCGGTATAGCTGAAATTATGAAGAATGTACTAATAGACCTCATCAAATATCCTCCGTTCGGAAAAACCATATTTTCCTTTTTACTTTTCACCATATTCCGTTTACTCAAAATAACGGCGGTGCGATTTTCTTTTTTTAAAGAACGTCTAAGGACCAGGAATCTGACCGTCCAGATCAAGCTCGCAGATAATTCTCTTGGTAGATATTTCACCTTTAAAGACGGTAAACTAACTTCCTCACGCGGATTTGTACCAAATCCGGATGTCACCATGACTTTCGGCAGCATACGGCTGGCTATTGATGTTCTCGTACCTCCGCGTAACCAGTTAGCCATGGTATCCGCTGAAAAGAATTTTCAACTGGGTCTTAGCGGTCCGGATGAGCTTACAAACTGGTGGATGGAAACGCTCAGCCTGATGCTGAACGCCGGGACAAAGTACGGGACACCTTTAGGAAAAGGTGTAACAAGGTATACCAGCAATACGAATGGCGGCCCGGTTTTCGTTTATGTCAAAGATGATAAAATAATAAGAATTACGCCTATCGAATTTGAAAAAGAAGATGCCCAACCGTGGACAATCAATGCGCGAGGGAAAAGTTTTACTCCGCCACGCAAGACCACCATATCCCCGCATTCCCAGCTCTTTAAATCCATGATATATTCCCCGGACAGGATACTGTATCCGATGAAAAGAAAGGATTTTGACCCGAACGGAGAAAGGAACTGCAGTAACCGTGGAATTTCTGGATACGATCGTATCAGCTGGAATGAAGCGCTTGATATCGTAGCCGTTGAAATAAAACGCATGAAGAAGGAACACGGCCCCGGGGCAATAATGAACGGCAGCGGTTCCCACCACCTCTGGGGAATCCTGGGATACTGGCTTGGTATAAGGCTAAGATTTTTCAATAATATCGGTTTTACACCGGTCGCCCACAACCCGGACAGCTGGGAAGGGTGGTACTGGGGAGCCATGCATCACTGGGGGCACAGCATGCGGCTCGGTGCGCCTGAGAGTTATGGGACCGTGGAAGATTGTCTTAAAGAATGCGAAATGGTCGTGTTCTGGTCGAGCGACCCTGAAGCAACCAGCGGGGTATATGCGGCATTCGAAGGCACTATCCGGCGCCAATGGCTAAAGGAACTCGGTATTACAATGGTCCACATAGACCCCTACTACAACCACACTGCCGCGATGTTCGGTGGCAAGTGGCTTGCGCCGCGGCCGGCAACAGGTAATTCACTTGCTCTGGCCATCGCCTATGTCTGGATTAAAGAGGGCCTTTACGATAAAGACTACGTTGCCGCGCATACTGTCGGATTCGACAGTTGGAAGGAATATGTCCTGGGTCAAGAAGACGGGGTGCCCAAGACACCGGAATGGCAGGAACAGGAAGCGGGTATTCCAGCGGAACGTGTTCGCGCTCTGGCCAGGGAATGGGGAAGCAAAAAAACGTATCTCGCAGCTGGCGGGTTATCCGGTTTCGGCAGCGCCTGCCGGGACGCTACCGGTAACGAATGGGCCCGCTCGATGGTCTGCCTGATGGCAATGCAGGGTCTCGGAAAACCCGGTATAAATATGGGCAGTATGCAACAGGGAACCCCTGTAGATACAGGTTTTTATTTCCCCGGTTATGCCGAGGGAGGCATGTCAGGAGATCTTCAGGGTACGGCAATCGGAGTTCACCTCTATCCGCGTTTCCCTCAATTGCCAACGGTAAATACCGTGCATCAGCAGGTACCAAGACTGAATATACCCGAGGCAATCCTGGACGGGCATACGTCCGGGTATCCGAATGACTCCAAGACAATCGAAGGTCAATTTCTCAAGTACGATTATCCCGCTCCCGGTTACTCGCCGGTAAAAATGTATTACAAATACGGCGGCTCCCATATCGGGACAATGGCCGAAACGAACAGATATGTGAAAGCCTACCAGTCCGATAATCTGGAGTTTGTTGTCAACCAGTCCATATGGATGGAAGGAGAAGCCAGGTTCGCCGATATCATACTTCCTGCCTGCACCAGCTTCGAAAGGTGGGATATCAGTGAGTTCGCCAATTGTGGCGGCTATATTCAACACAGTTTCAACCAGTGTAACCATCGTGTTATAACCATGCAGCATAAATGTATCGAACCGCTAGGCGAATCGAAATCGGATTTCCAGATATTCCTGGAGCTTTCCAAAAGACTGGGCTTTTCCACCATGTTTTCCGAGGGTGTGACCGAGATTGACTGGTGTAAACGTTTATTTGACGCCACAGACCTGCCCAAAGCTATATCCTGGAAAAAATTCCTGAAGAAAGGGTATTACGTTGTCCCTGCTCCGAAAGAGGAAGCAAGACATGCCACTTCTTACAGGTGGTTTGCCGAAGGGAGGGACAAGGACACTCCTGAAATAGCGCCTCTTCCGGGTGATTACAGCGATAAAGTATTCAGAGGGCTTCAGACGCAATCGGGGAAGCTGGAATTCGTATCTTCCAGCCTTAGCCGTTACGACCCTGATGATCCGGAGAGGCCGGTAATGACCAAATATATCCCTTCATGGGAGGGACATCATACGACCCATCTTTATCGTAAATACCCTCTACAACTGATTACCCCCCACCCGAGATACAGTTTTCATACGATGGGCGATGGCAAAGACGCCTGGACCAACGACATTCAGGACCACAGGGTCCTTATAGACGGCTATTACTACTGGGTTGTACGAATTCACCCGGAGGACGCCGGTGAACGAGGGATCGGAATGAACGATTTGGTCAGGGTTTTCAATGACAGGGGAGCGGTCATATGCGCGGCTCAGATAACTGAAAGAATACGCCCCGGAACAGTCCACTCATATGAATCATCGGCCATATATGACCCAATCGGAGCTCCGGGAAATTCACCGGACAGGGGCGGATGCATGAACATACTGACTCCGAGCCGGCCGATAATCAAGAAATCCCATAGCTTTGCAGCAAATTCCTGCCTTGTACAGATAGAAAAATGGAACGGGACAGGCCAGCCGCAATGAAGAATTGGTATTTGATAATCGATGTGGAGAAATGCGAAAACTGCAATAATTGTTTCCTGGCATGCAAGGACGAGCATGTCTGGAACGAATGGCCGGGATATGCGGCGCCGCAACCGCTCCACGGCCAGAAGTGGATGGACATCCGGAGTAAAGAAAGGGGGCAATACCCCTTCATCGATGTAGCCTATATGCCGGTACCATGTATGCATTGCGATGATGCTCCCTGCATTCGGGCCACGAATAACGGAGAGATTTACAAAAGACCGGACGGTATCGTTATCATCGACCCTGTCAAAGCCAAAGGGAAGAAAAATATACTGGCTGCATGCCCTTACGGAGCTATATGGTGGAACGAGGAACTGGAACTACCCCAGAAGTGTACGCTATGCGCGCACTTACTCGATAACGGATGGGATAAAACACGCTGTGTGCAATCATGTCCTACCGGGGCATTAAGCCTGCTCAAAGTCGAACCTGCTGAAATGCAAAAAATAATCAGTGACGAAAGACTGGAAGCCTTTCTTCCGGAACTTAATACGCACCCGCATGTTTTTTATAAAAACCTTCACCGGTATACCCGCTGCTTTATTGCCGGCAGCGTGGTAGTAATTCTTAACGGACAAAAGGAATGTGCCAGAGGAGCCATTGTTAGTCTCCTGGAAGAAGGCGGCAACGAAATTGCCGCTTGTGAAGCGGATAACTACGGTGATTTCAAATTTGATAATCTGGAAGAAAACAGCGGTGATTACTCCCTCAGGATAAGCTTTGAAGGTTTCAGCTCTAAAGAAATAACAGTCCGGCTCGATAAAAGCAAAAATATCGGTACTTTTTTACTCGAAAGTACGATCTGAAACTCTCCGAAGTGACGGAGGACGATATTGCTCCGAAGGAAGACGTCAAGCCGGGGATTTCTCCCAGCCGTCGCCAGTGGTTGCAGGTCCGGAAAGCCCAGTACAATGATTCAACCTGCTGGATAGATACCGGAAAATTGAAACGGGAAACGGTGCCTGACGACGTAACTTTGAACCCCGTAACCGGCAGCCCGGAGATAAAACCTGAGATAACCGACCCGTGGACACCGCCGGACGTCCAGATATGGAGCCGGGGGACTCTGAAAGCCAGGTTCAGCCAGGTTGACGAAAGTATGTCACGACCGGAAAAACCCTGGCACTCCTTCCAGAACCCTGAAGACATAAAACCGGGCGAGAAAATTTATCGTAAAAATGCCCGTACCACTACCCTTCAGGCCAGTTTTGTCATACTTTAAGTACTTGAAGAAAACACGATTTTGGCAATTGGATATTAAGGCTTGATTACGAGTAGTATCTAGAAGATATAAATATCATCTTGACTCGTCTCAAACTCAGTGAAACAGAGAGTGCATTGAAATGTCACTCTGCTTAATGATCCTCCGGATCTCTCTATTCTAGCCACTGGGGAGAAATTGCCATCTTTCGGGCAAGGCGCGACCATCGAGTACTTATATCCTGTCTGCGCATCCACCAGAACAGGCTGACCTTGAGCGAACATCCTTTTCACTTTTTCTGTATCCTTAATCGGCTCCATCTTCTCCCTCCTCTGAGTTAGACTCAGGCTCAATACTAGGCTTTCCGCAATATTTGAACCATCTGGCTTGACTGTCTAGTTATTGTAGGGAAACCCATTATAACATTAATTGGGTCCTACAACTGGGGTGACATTTAAGCTGTAATAGGGACTCTATTCGTGAAAGACAAATGTTAAAATTCTTTGCTGAAATATTTCTTGGGATTTCTCTTTATGAGTGAAAGTGACTTCAACACCGAACGTTAAAATCGGAAATCGCTTCCTATTAGAATGTGACCTATTACGGTGTGAAATTACTTTCAACCACGTCTGAAACTAGCCAGTAAGGACCATACCAGCTTTGAGGTAAAGGAACTCCGATGTATTTTTCAACAGTCTCGGCTGAAATTTCTCCACCTCCCAAAATGATATCACTGCCTTTTAGGATAAGAAAAAACTCACTATCTTCATATTTTTTGAGCATCACCTCTTCCCCTCCTCCGCCACCAAAATAATAGGAATTTGGCCAGATGGGCAAATAGCTATTTCCGTCTTGGGATATCAAACGTACACTCCATCCTGGCCACTGACCTGCAGAATTTTCTTCCTCAATCTTCAGATTTCCAGAAATTGTAGCTGTGGGATACGGTTGATCACGAAACTCCGCCAATTGCGTTGGCAGGTAAACCATCTCCGAGGAGGGCGCCGCTATCCAAATTGATCCTAGATAATCGGA
>CAYXEG010000147.1:0-8088 GCA_964463875.1 uncultured Dehalococcoidales bacterium | reverse complement strand
GAGGCGGTTAATCCACTTCCCGGATAAACCGTTGGTGGAGGGCAGCCCCTGGTAGTAGTGCTGGTATTCCTCCTTCGGCAGGGTAATACGCATATCGTCGTTACCAAAAACGAACTTACCCTCCGGGTTGGCGGTACCGGCCATAAAGACAATCTGCATGGCCGAATGGTAACTCTCGACGCCCGGGTAGCCGACGCCGAACTTCTCTCCGGTCTGAGATTCGCTGCCGTTATACCAGCAGACGGTTATCGTTCCCTGCTGTTCCATCGGCTGATAGATATTGTCATAGCCGAAGGCGGTTGACCAGCCGTCTACCGCCACCAGCCGGACTTCGTCACCCGGCTGCATGCCACCGGCGAGGTCGCATAAATCGCGGACAGCGGTGCCTTTCACGGCGCCTTTATCCTTAAGGTTTATCGTTTCGGAAAGGTCCCACATGTCTCCTTCGAAGACCGGCCCCTGGTGGTAATACCGCGTTTCCCCGTCACCGTAAACCGGCAGGTTTTCTTCCATCCATTGCCAGGAAACGGTCCTTTCGGAGAGAACGGTGGTTCCGTCATCCGCGTATCTGATAATCCGAACCTCAGTGGTCGCCCCCGCGGCTTCGACCGGCGCCGCCTGAGCCGAGAGGCAGAAAAAGGCCGCCAGCGCCAGAACGATAATCTTAGTTACCAGTTTCATTTTTCACCATGACCTTTGCCTTATTCAAACGATTTCTGTAATAAAGATACCCGACGATGCCGATGATGTTTGCTCCCAGCAGGCAGATAATGACGGTAATCAGCAACGAACTCTCTTCATCGGTCTCGGACGCTCCCGGTTGTTCCTGAATGGTAAAAGTTTCGAAGACACTGCCGGCCGGGTACACCTCTTCGATAGTCCGATTGTCTTCCGTGATTTTCGCCACTTGAACAAAATCGGCCGTCACTGCATTTTTTTCCACGGAGACCCGAAGATATCCCAAGGTGTGTTCGAGCCGGTTCTGGCTTTCCGGAGGGTACTCCGGGCGTAATTCGGTCAGCATTCCGCCTCCGGTACCGGCAACCAGGAAGTCGATACCCCGTACTTTGTACCGTTCGTAGGCATGGACGTGCCCGCTGAATACCGCGTTAACCCCGTTATCGACGAAGATATCTTCCCAGTATTCACGGGGCTGCTGCCAGCCGCCGTAATTACGGTCATCCGTTGTATAAGCCGGGTGGTGATAAAAGACGAACTCCCGACCCTTCGAGGCCGATAATTCGTCTGCCAGCCAGGTTGCCTGAAGCTCGTAATCAGCCCGGTAATTGGTATCAAGTACCGTAAAACCGGCCGTGCCCCAGGTAAAGCGGTAGTAAGCGGGAAGGTTGAAATTGGCGAAATAGACCGGTGAATAAGCTTCATGATTACCCATGACGGTGAAGAGCACGGTATTTGCCAGCATGGTACTGGTGGCTTCGAAAAAGGCGTCCCACCCTGCAACGTTTTCGGCATCATAAATGAAGTCTCCCAGGTAGACGATGAAATCGGGGTTTTCTTCCGCCACCTGCTCGGCAACCAGGCGGTGCCGGTCCGCCTGGCTGAACCAGGCTTCCTGTTCCTGGCTGTCTCCGTAAACGGCGAAGGTGAATGATTCGCCGCCCGGGGCCGTGAACTGAAAAACAGGGGTCGGACTGCCATTATCAATCAGCCATTCCCCAGGTTCGAGATTATCCGCTCCGAGAACGGATTCGATATCAGCTTCAGGATTAAGTTCCCATACCCGGTACTGATACCTCATTCCCGGAATCAGTCCGGTAATCGTTACCCGGTGCAACTGCTGAAAGGTGTCCGAAACGAGAAAATGTGCCGAGTCTCCTCCGGATATCTCGCCGATTTCGGGGGCGTACTGAAGAATACCCCTCGAAGGAGCCGGGGTTTTCCAGTTGATGACAACCTCCCCGCTTTCGGTCCCGGTGATGTACGGTCCCCATAAGGGTACGAATTCAGCCCCGGCTGCCCGAACTTCGGTTCCCCTGACGAAAAGGACCGTCGTCAACAGGCAGACGATACCTGAAAACAGGAAAAACCTGATTATGCGGAGTTTATTTCTATCCATTGAAAATACACCGGGAACACCCGGGCCGGCCGATTCGGGTGTTCCCTGGTTTATTCTGCCTTTATAACGATTAGTTCGCGCTTCCCGAAGCCGCTTTTTTACGGCGGAGGAAGAGCGTTACGGCAACGGCGGTAATTACTACCACTCCGCCGGCAACTCCCAGGATGACCGGTAAGGCTGATGAACCGCTCTTGCCTCCGGAGAGTTTCGGGCTATCATCAGGTACTAGTTCGATGCGCTCGATACGGGATACCTCTGTTTTTCCGGTTACTCCCGGACCGACCAGCACCAGGGGCCACCGCTCATCGTTATTTGCCAGGTTCACGCCATCGAGGGTGTTAGCGACAATGAAGTCCTGGTTTTTGATGATATCGGCGCTGTCAATGACCACCAATGTGCCGTCGGCGCCGGTCAGCATCACCGAATAACCGGTTCCGGCAAGGGCCTCGTTAAAGGCTTCGCTGGAATGGAAATCTTCATCGTCGACCAGCCCGGCGAGCAGCCAGAGCGCTATTCCTCCCCAGACCCTTCCTTCGGCATCGGTAAAAGTCGTTTCATGGTTAGCCCCGAACTGGCAGGCGACCGCCTGTTCCATGTAGGTCTTGCTTACCTCATAGTACATACCGCCGATATCGCGACCGTCAAGAACCAGCGTCCAGTCCCCTTCGGGAATCGAGTACACCTCGATAGTGGTAATCCACTTCGTCGAGAGACCGGCGGCTGACGGATACTGCGTATTGGTGCTGCCGTCGTAATAGTAGTGCCAGTAGTTTTCCGGCAGCGTCTCATGCATATCCCACTGGCTGTAGACGGCGTCTTCAGGCACGAAGAAAAGGCGCAGGCCGTCTTTGTAGTAGGGAGCATATTCACCGTCACCAAACCAGGCAAGAATCGCGTCCCCCTGCTTTTCCTGAACCCAGGGGTCGGGATAAATGGAGGAGTAGGGTAAAATGGTGCGATACCCGTCGCTGGCGACAAGAATAAGCTCGGTGGCGGCGCCCATCCCTCCGACAAGTTCGCAGAGGTCTCTGATACGGGTGCCTTTCACCGCATTCGCTATCTTGAACCCGCCGGGGTAGATTCCGTCCGAACCCCAGATATCATCCGGATTGTTGGTGATTCCCTCGAACTTGTAAACGGTCGTACCGTCTCCGATGACGTCAAGGTTTTCTTCCATCCACGTTTGGTCGACGGTCATTTCTTTGAGAATCGTCACCCGGTCGACATCATATTTTACGATACGGAGTTCCGGTATCGGCAACGAAGTACCGAAACCGGTCAACTCTATTTCGGCGATATTGCTGACACTCAAGCCGGATAACTTGCCGGCTTCAGTAGCTACTCCGGCGCCGACCAGGCGAAGGGGCCAGGATTTCCCGGTCAGTTCTTCTCCGTTAATCCGGTTGGCGATAATGTAGTCGTTACTCCAGGCCACATCCGCGCCGGGAAAATCCTTGGTGTAACCATCGGCAGCTTTCACCAGGATGGTATACCCTGCCTGGGCTTGATTAGCGTTGAATTCATGGGGAACCCGGTCGTCTGCCCAGCCGGCCAGTAGCCATAGGGGAATGCCCGACCAGACATTTCCTTCTTCGTCCGTCCACTGCTGGTTATGGCCGGAACCGGAGCAGGCAAGCCCGGCTTCCAGTTCTGCCTGGGAGAGGACATCGGAAATTTTCCCTTTAAGGGTGAGATTCCAGCTTCCTTCCGCCGGTTCGGGTGTCAGCAGTTCGGGGATGACTATCGTGCCGATATTCCTTACCGCCGAACCGCCCAGCGAACCGTCATCTTTGGTAACGCCGGGGCCGACCAGGCGTAAAGGACCTTCGGATTCGGATAACGCTTGTTTATTGTACCGGTTGGCAACAATATAGTTATCGCTTTCGGCGACATCCGCAAGAGCAAAAGTTTTCGAAAAGCCATCGGCCGCGACAACCTGAACGGTATAGCCCGAAGCAGCCGTTTCAGCGCTTAACGTCCACAGGCTGTCCGAGTTTTTATCGTCAATCGCGCCAATGAGTACCCACAACGGTATGCCCGACCAGACACCGCCATCGGTGTCCGTCCATTCCCGGTAATATGCCGAATCCGTCGTGGCAAGGATTGTTTCGAATTCGGCCTGGGAAACGGTATCGCCGATATCCCCCGCCAACTCCAGCTTCCATCCTTCCGAAGGCTCGGGCAGGCTTGTCAGTTCGATACGGACGATATTGCCGACCTGCTGTCCTCCGAACACCTCGGAACCTTTCAGGTGAAGCGGCCAGGAAGGTTTCCCGCTGTCGTTCAGCATCGGCAGCGCTTCGCCGTTAAAGGTATTGGCGACAATGTATCCGTTATTCCGGGCAACCGCCGCGCTGTCCAGTACCGCCGACCAGCCGTCACCGGAGATAACATTGATTTCATATCCCCGGGAGGCCAGGGTATCGTTGAAGTTAAAATGGTCTGGGCCGGTGTCAGGGTTATCATCAACCATCCCGACGAGCAGCCAGAGAGGGACGCCCGCCCAGATATTTCCGTCATCGTCCGTCCAGGAAACCTTGTGTTTCGAGGAAGAGCAAAGCAGTCCCTCTTCGAAGTAGGATTTGGTAACCGGGGTCGTTTCGGCGCCAACGAGTTGCAGCGTCCACTGAGACGGAGCCACGCCGGTCGAAGCGACCGTTTTTACTGCGGCGGTCGCCGCAGCTTTGACAGTATCCAGGTCGGCCGGGTTCGAGAATTCGGTGGTGTAGTAGAATTCAACCCGGTCGCCTTCGTTGAGCGACATGATATTGAGCCCGTCTGCCGGGTCTTCGTAGCCGTCTTTATACACCGAGTTAACGTAGGCGAGCCACCGGCCGGGTTCGTTGCGAAGGTAAGCGCCGATGCTGTCCAGCAGAAGCACCTGGTCGTACTGGTAGCGGCGGTCGGTCACATCGAAAGTAAATCCGGCCGATGTCGCCGCTGCCTGGAGAGCGCCGAGGGGAGTAGCTTTGTCGACGGTATAGGTCGCATCCGAGTTATAAGCGGTTACCTCGAATGTCTCGCCGGGAGTCAGAGAGACGGTTCCTTCGAAAAGGATATCGATACCCGAACCTGAACCGGCCGAAGTGTAAATATTAATCCGGTCAATGCTCTGAACCGAAAGTCCGCCACTGGTCGGATAAGCAACGCCTCCCTGGTTGAAAAAGTGCCAGTAGTCTTCTCCGAGGGTTTCTTTCATATCCTGGTTGCCGTAGACGAACTTGCCTTCGGAATTCGTTTCCGAATTGAGGAACAGTAAACGCATGCCGGTATCGTAGGCCGGTACATAGCCGCCGTAGTCGGCGTTAAACCAGGCGATAACCGGCCTGATGCCGGACATGGCCTTCAAATCATCGTAAGCAAACCGTTTCGAATAATCATCGTTAGCTTTTATCTCTATCTCGGAACCGGATGGAATAGTGCCGGCAAGATTCAGTAAATCCCGGATATCGGTACCCTTCGGCGTTCCCATATCGCGGTTATCCACGTTTACCGTTTTCCCGGGGTCCCACAGGTTATCGGGGTCGAAGGTCGGCCCCTGATGGTAGTAACGGGTAACTCCGTCGCCGTATACGGCAAGGTTGGTTTCCATCCATGTATAGTCTTTTTCCACCTGTTCGAGTATGGTCGTGCCATCGGCGGCATACTTCGTTATCGTGATTGACGTCGAGGCAGCAGCACCGGCGGTTGCCGCCGGTATCAGACCGGCAACCATGACTGTGAAAACCAGGGTACTCAGCAGCGTTCGTACTATTCGAGTCATTTGTCTCCAATCTCCCGGATGTCGTTGTGAAGCGGACAGGATGTTGAGCGAACCAAAAAAAAAGCGCCCGGAAGGAGGCGCTCAACCATGGTGCGTGTTGTTCTTTCTCCTTTCCGAACTGGGAGGCACAGGCGTTTCCACCCGAACCCTCGGCCCCCGGTTGTATCGGGGACACCGTTTGCATTCCATTCGTTGACGATAAGGAGCTGCAAATCAGAGAATTTTATCTGTTAATATACTGGATTTACCTTAGCCAATATATCATTCAGACAATATGAAGTCAAACAAAAAGCCTCTCCGCCGTTGTGCGGCGGAGAGGCAAAACCGTGTGGTTTATCGCTTCCGGTTTATTTTGCGGCTATAGCTGCCTTAACTTTTTCAGGAGTTGCCGGCAGGTGATAGATTCTGGCGCCGCAGGCATTGTAGATAGCGTTGGTTACTGCCGGAGCAGTTGAAACCATCGTCATTTCGCCAATGCCGGTTCTACCGAGCGTACCCGGTTTACGAACAGTCTCCTTGACCATGATTTCCGTGGGGAAACTGTCATTGATGGTCGGGAACTTGAAGGTAATCCAGTCTTTGGTCTTTCCACCGTCATATTCTTCACGGAGGGCATAACCGACACCCTGGTCCATACCGCCTTCGAGCTGGCCGGTGAATGCCTGAGGGTTGATAACCGGGCCGGCATCGACGGCTGTCGTCATCTTGATGACTTTCGTTGCGCCGGTTTCGATATTGACTTCGACTTCAGCCATCTGGATGTTGTGGACATCGGTCGTGAACGAAGGCCCCTGGCCTGTCTGCGGATCGCCGCGTCCTTCACCCGGGGACACATAAATGCCCTGGTAACGGGTGTCTTTCCCGGCGGCTTTCAAGCCTTTATACGTCTTCGTGCCGGCTTCATCCATGGCGGCTCTCATTTTCTGAGCGGCATCGACCAGAGCTCCACCGCCGATGTAGGTCATGCGGCTGCCTGCCGCCGGACCCATGCCGACGGTCTTGTCCGTATCCCTGGTATAGAGATTGACTTTGCTCATGGGGATATCGAGGACGTGAGCGGCCAACTGGGTCAGCATGGCATCATTGCCTTCACCGGGATCGGCAATCGCCGCGTAAATGGTGACGCTGTCATCCGGATTAATCTCGACGGCCAGGTCACCTTTATCTCCCGGGTCTCCGATACCGAACGAATTGGCGGCAATACCGACTCCCCGTCTGATGGCGCCTTTAGCTTTTTTGTTGTATTCTTCAGCTTCCTTTCTCGCCTTGTCGTAATGAGGCTTGATAAGGTCGCACATATCGGTGAAATTCCACTGTGTGACAACCATGCCGGTCGATTTACCCTGGCCTGGTTTCAGCGAGTTGATACGCCGGAATTCGAGCGGATCCATATTCAGTTTTTCAGCCATCATATCGACAGCCGATTCAAGAGCGAAACAGGCCTGCGGAGGTCCGGCACCCCTGGCGGCACCACCGGAGCCGTCGTTGGAATAGGTCACTTTTCCGAGAGCGTCGATGCTCGGCATGTTGTAGGAACTGGAGAGCATATGAAGCGCCCGCGAGAGCGGAATGAAACCTACCCCGGAGTAAGCGCCGGTGTTGACAAGTGCTTTGAAGTCGTAGGCGGTGATTTTGCCATCTTTATCGACTGCCAGCTTGATGTCCATATCGAAGGGATGGCGTTTCGAGCTCATCCACATCGCTTCGTCGATGTTCGGAACGTAGCGGACAGGGCGCTTGAAGTAGAGGGCGGCGGCTCCCACGACCGCTTCGGTGCTCAGGGTTGCCTTGATGCCGAACTGACCGCCGACATACGGTTCCTGATAGCGAATCTTATCATAACCGAGGGTTTCCACGAGCTGACCTTTAGAAGCATGGATATTGATGCTGCGGCCGATGATAACGAGTTCATCGCCATTCCAGTCGGCAATCGTGACTTCCGGCTCCAGCGGAGCCTGATGGTTCATCTGGGTGGTGAAATTGCCTTCTATCACTGCGTAGGCTTCGGCAAGGGCTTTAGCGGCGTCGCCTTTCTTGAGGGCCATCGGCATAATCAGGTTCGGCCCGTGGGCATGAATCTGGTAAGCGCCTTCGGCAAGAACTTCACGGGAAGTCCTCATCACCGGAAGCGGTTCGTAGGTTACTTTAACCGCCGCGGCGGCTGCCCTGGCCTGCGCCCGTGTTTCAGCGGCAACGATAGCAATCGGGTCGCCGTATTTTCTCACGGTATCGTCGCAGAGAACCGGCT
>CAYXEG010000146.1:3609-8089 GCA_964463875.1 uncultured Dehalococcoidales bacterium | reverse complement strand
CTTCTGACAGGTATTTTTCAGCGGCTGATTTCATTCCCTTTTTCAGGAGGGCGATATAGTCGTCCGGCATCGAAGGGACATTCGGCGGGTAGTAGGCCGGCATCACCGGCGGTTCGCAGACGCGCACCAGGACGATATCATGGAGTTCGGCCTGGTTCTTGTTGATAGATTCGACGTGGGGCAGCACCGATTCCGCCATCTCGGAGCCGTCGAGCAGAACGATAATCTTCCGTTCCGCCCATTTTTTCTCATCCGCCTCATCGGCAGTGCCTGCCCTGGCGAGGAGAATCGGAACCGTCGAGTCCCGGAGGATTTTATCGGCGGTACTGCCGATAGCCCAGCGCTTGATGCCGGAATACCCCTGGGTTGCCATGATGATGAGGTTAACGGCATTCTCTTTCGCGTAGTCGAGGATTTCCTCGGCCGGGTAGCCGTTGCGGACCTCACCGGTGACGATTACCTGGCGGTCAGAACGGGCAAGGCCGTTGGCTTTCTGGTCGGCCAGAACCTTTTCCCTGGTAATTTCGGCAATGCGTTCGATATAGTTGCGGTACACCGGCCCGTGTTTCTGCTCTTCCTCGTTACAGACGATGAGAAAGGCAATATTTGCGTTTAACCGACTGGAGAGTTCCACCGCCCAGGGCAGAACCGATTCCGCCAGTTCTGAGCCATCCAGGGGAACGAGTATTTTCTTATACATGCCTTCACCTCGAGATAGTATTGCAGCAATCCGGTTATTACGGCTGACGACAGCCTGACCAGTTTCGTTCTCTATTGTACCTGAAACGGGCTGATTTTAACACTCCGGCTTAATACCGGCCGTAGTTCTTTGCTGCTTCAATCATCGCCCGGACGTTTTCAGGTTTTGCGTAATCCATGGCGCTGCCGGGGCCGAGTATCAGGCCGCCGTTTTTCCCGACGACATTGATAAGCTTTTTACAGTGAGCTTCGACTTCCTGAGGCGTACCCGCCTGGAGAATCGTCGGCGGAACACCGCCCTGGATGCACATGCGGTCGCCTATTATTTCCTTGGCGCGGAAGACATCGGTCAGTTCACAGTGAAATACGACCTTGCCTTTCGGGAAATCCAGGAGGTATTCGAGCCGTTTATTCCAGATACCCTCGAAGAATGGCGAAGCGATACAGCCAAGCTCGATGGTGGTAAGGATAGCTTTCTTCAGAGTCGGCCAGTAGAACTTTTCGAAATTCGCCACTGACATGAAGCCGTCCGAGCCTCGATGAAGAGCCATGAAAAGCCGTCTTGGATTGCCCCGTTCGTCGGGAGTAAAAGGAACGGCTCCGGCGCGGCGCCATTCGAACAGCTTATCGCAGGCGGAAAGGAGTTTATCGGGGCACTGGAACATGTCGAGCATGGCTCCTTTCATGCCCCTGAGAAAATCAGAAATCATGTCGAATGGTGCTCCTCCGACACCAACGCCGCCTCCTCCTCCGGGACCGCCTCTCATGACCATGCCGCCGTCACCACCGACATATTCAGGTGGAAAACCGAGTTCAATCATTTCCCGGGTAAATTCCGCCTGTTCCCGGTCCAGGCGAGTTTGTTCGTCATTGATTTTTACCAGTATCTCGCCGATTTTCCTGAACTCAGGCGAAGCGAACATGGCGGCGGTAAACTGCATGCCCAGTCCGCCAATCATGTCCCGGAAGGGAGTGAGTTTCGGCAGGGGAGCCAGCATACCGTAGACGCGGGGCAGGTAGTAGCGAAGGACGAAGTCGGAAGGGTCATTCAGCAGGATGTCGTATTCGTTCTGCTTCATGTACTCGCCTTCGACGAACTGGTAAGGAGTGTCAGGCGGAAGGGTGCCGCCAGGCCAGGCGGCGTTTCTCGTACCCATCAATTCCATAATGGTGCCGGAATTCGCGAACATGGCAACGCCGGAGGTATCGGCATCGAACTCGAGAGCGGTCAGCAAGCTTGCCAGACGGTAGGCGTTATGGTCGTAATACATGGTAGAGAGAGGGATACCGCAATAGCGGGCGGCGAAGACGGTGGTTTGAATGGTGACCGGCACCCTGTCCGGTACCTTGAGCTGGGCGGCGTCGGCGATTCGCTGTTCTTTTTCCAGAAACAGTTCCGAAAGGCTTTTACCGTTTTTCTGTTCGATGTCATTTTTTGCTTTGACAATACGTTTCTTCAGGTTCTCACGGGTAGCGGCATCGATGACCATTTCATTCTCCTCCTGTAAATTTTTCTGTGAATGCGTATAGTCTATCCGTACCCCGGATGAGTGTCAAGCGACTTGCCAAAGATCGGGAGCTGATATGGTACACTGTTCGGGAGGGAAGGAGTTGAACGGAATGGGCGGACTTTCAGGCTGGCAGGTATATCTCCTCTGGCTTGCGGCGGCGAGTTTCATTACCTTCATCCTTTACGGGTACGATAAGCTGCAGGCCAGGAGAAGCGGCTGGAGGATTCCGGAGAATACGCTTCTTCTGCTGGCGCTAGTCGGAGGTTTTCCCGGAGGATGGCTGGGACGTTGGCTGTTCAGACATAAAACCCGGAAAGGGGTATTTCTTTTCGTCCTGATAATCGGTACCCTTCTCCATGCCGGGCTGGTATATTTTCTCTTTTTCAGGTAGTGGCATATTCTCGAAATAACACGTATCGACGGAGATAATATTCTGTAACAAATCAGTTTCTCAATCGTTAAACAGATTAGAAATGAAAACTGAATCGAGGAGGTGGATACGGTGAAAAAACTCTCAAAGGTAGCGGTGGTGGCGCTGGTACTGGCGGTAATGGTGACGCTGGCGGTAACCGGAACAGTCATGGCTAAAGGGCCGAACAGTGCGAATTGCCCCAATGAAGGCGTTTGCCTGAATGACGGTGAATGCCCGAATGAGGGTGAGTGCCTGTACAACGGCGAAGGCCCGGCTGACGGCACCGGCCGGCAGTTCAGGAAACAGGCTAATAATGCCTCAGCCGAACAGAATCAGTTGGGCAACCGGCTGAACGCCAATGGCGCCTGTACCGGCAACCGGCACGGCCGGGCTTTCCGGTCCGGCAACGGCCTGACCGACCAGTAAAGCGGGAAAGATTCAGACGAAAAGAGGGCATGATTTCATGCCCTCTTTTTCATGCTGTTGTTACGGACGGACGGTTTCCCGGAGAACGGTCATGAGGGTGCCGGGGCCACCATGAACACCGACGACCGGCCCCAGCCTGACGATATGAGTTACCAGGCCGGGAAAGAGCGAACAGGCATAATCCGCCAGTGCCTGAGCCTTACTTGCTTCGGTGCTGTGTACGATTGCCATCTCTTCGACATGGGAAGCCGACTTGATAAATTTCTGAAGCCGCTCGATTCCTTTGGCATGGCTGCGTATCAGGCCGGACGGGTGTAGTTCGCCGTCACGGAGGGTCAGCAGTGTTTTCACCTGGAGTATTGATTCAATATTCGAAACCAGGGAGGAAGCCTTGCCGAGACGCCCGCCTTTAACGATGTATTTGATTGTATCAAGCAGCGCCAAAGCCCGCAGTTGATGAATCGTTTCGTGAATTTTTTCAACAACCTGGTGGATACTGTCGCCGGTTTCGGCGGCTTTTACCGCCGCTATGGCGACAAGTCCCTGCCACATGGTGACTCCCTGGGAATCGATTACCTCGATATGGCAGCCTTTTTTCTTCATGTTCTCTTTACCCAGCAGGGCGGATGAATACACGGAGCTGTGCTTGCTGGTAACATGAATAGAGACAATCTCGTCGCTGTCTTTGGCCGTTTCGTCGAAAACCTTGGCAAAATCACCGGGAGAAGGGGAGGCGGTCGAGGGGTGCACCGGATCTGTTTCGAGTTTTTTATAAAATTCTTCGGTATCGATATCAATACCGTCCCGATATACTTTTTCTCCGAATCTGAGATAAACAGGAACTACTATAATTCCGAGTCTGGCAGCCTGTTCCTGGGTGATATCCGAAGCGCTGTCGGTGATTACTTTAACGGTCATGACAATCCTTATTGGAGACTATTACGTTAATTTAAGTATAGTACAGGCAATAAAGTTAGTAAATCAGATAGTAAAAATCCTGATACATTGATTAGCCGGAAACCCGTTGTGATATAGTAAAGAAGTCATGCCTGATGTTCATGTTATCGATATTCCCGCAATCGGTCCGGTTCTTTTTCGGAAGGATCGGCGGGTTAAGCGGTTGCGAATATCGGTACATCCTTTCGATGGCGTCAGGGTGAGTCTTCCGGCAAGGATGTCATACAGAGAAGCTGCTCAATTTACCCGGGAAAAAGTTGCATGGATACAGCAGCAACAGCTCCGATTAAAAGAGTACGCAGAGAAGACGAAAGTAGTGTCAGCTATTCGTACAACCGATGAATATTCTGCCGCCAGGCAGCGATTGATAGAGCGGTTGCATTACCTTGCCGAACGGCACGGTTTTACCTTCAACAGGGTATTCATACGCAATCAGAAAACCAGGTGGGGAAGCTGCTCGTTTCAAAACAATATC
>CAYXEG010000146.1:0-3599 GCA_964463875.1 uncultured Dehalococcoidales bacterium | reverse complement strand
TGAACAGAAATCTTGCGGGATTGCCGGAACACCTCATGGATTATGTTATCCTCCATGAACTTACTCACACGCGGATAAAAAACCACGGACGTGAGTTCTGGCGGCTGATGGATTCGTTAACCGGTAACGGGAAGGCATTGGCGAATGAATTACAGAGATACACCCTGCATAATACAGACAGATAAAAGTGGACATTTTTTCTGGTATACTATACCATCAAAGCAGAAAGCCTGTGCAATTACGGAAATCGGTTCGAGCTGCATCATAGCATTGAAAAGACATACTGAACACGTATTTGCTCATCGGGATAAAAGGAAAAGGAGAAGATAATGCTGCAGATAGTTACCGATAGTTCCTGTGATTTACCTGACGAGATACTTGAAAAATATAACATTCGTGTTGTACCGTTGACGGTCAACATCGATGGTGTAACTTTCACTGAAAAAGTCAATATAACGCCGAAAGAGTTCTACGCGAAAATGGCTGCCAGTAAGAACTTACCCAAAACCTCTCAGCCGGCGCCGTCCCTGTTTGCCGAAACTTTCAAACAGATAGCACACCTCGGGCAGATATTATGCATTACGATATCCTCGGGCTTGAGCGGTACATTTGAATCTGCCAGCCATGGGAAGAAGCTTTCCGAAGCCGATGTCACGGTATTCGACAGTCTTGGCGGCTCGCTTGGACATGGGCTTCAGGTATTGAAGGCGGCAAAAATGGCCCAGGCGGGACACTCACTGGAATCGATTATCGAGAAGCTGACCGTGTACCGGGAGGGAATGACGATACTGGTGTTGTTGAATACCCTGGAGAATATCGTCAAAGGCGGGCGGTTAAGCAGATTCCAGGGAACAATCGGACGGTTACTCGATGTCAAGATATTGTTACACAATGACAGCGAGGGCAAGGTTGTCCTGAAGTCGAAAGCCCGAGGCAGCAAGAAGTTCATGGAAATGGTGATGCAGACTATATACAAGGTTCGACCGGATATGTCCTTGACTGATGTCGGTATCACCCATTTCAACAACCTTCAGGATGCCGAATTCATACGGCGGGAATTGAAGGAGAAAGCAAATGCCCGGGAAATTATCATTAACGATATGGGCATCACCATGGCAACGTATGCAGGCGAAGGCGGGATGATAGTGTCCTTTTAGAAAATTGGGAACAAGTAAGCGAATGCAGGAGGGGAGCGTTAACGTCTTTCCTCCTTTTTTCATTGATAAAATTCCCGTCATAATGAGTCTGAAATGATATTTGACAAAGAGGATTTTGTCAAGTAGAATACTGTTCTACGTTACGTAACATTAACAATAATAAACGGGAGGGAAGTATCATGAGTGAGAATATGAACACACGGCCTTACAACCCCGACCCCCGGGAAGAAGCGACAAAGTCGCTGGAAACAACCGATTACGGCGAAGATCGATCAACTTCCTATGAATCCCCACAAGTTTCCGAAGCCTCGGAAACTGAAATTGCCTCGGTTGATGTCGTTTCCGGTGAAAAGAAAATTACGATGTCCGCACCTGTTAAAGAATTCGAGGAATTTAAAGAAAGTTTTAAGAACATGATGTTCGCCTTCGCCAGATTCATCGAAGCCGCGGGGATGGAAATTGGCAAGGACGAGACAAAAGAGCAGGTTAATCTCCTTGCTGCGGAACTTCAGCAGCTTAAAGAAGATGTCAAAGCTGACGAGGAAGTGTTAAGCCAAAGCCTGGTACCGCGTGACGAATTCGAAGCCTATAAAGCCGAAACATTTGAAAAAGACGCCGAAGTGGCGGAAAATTACGTTCGCCGCGCCGAGTTCGAGAAATTCCGGCAGACCATCAGGGACGCTATCTAGTCCGGCATGGTTCGCCTGGCTGAAAAACGATGTTTAATGTTCGGCCCGGTTTTCTGACAAAAGAAGAAAAAAGGGCGGACTAAACAGCAAGGAGGCTGGCTATGCCTGTTTGGGGCTGGATATTATCCGCACTCGGTACAATCGCTGCAGGAATCGGCTTGGGTTATCTCATTATATTTCTCTTCTGGAAGATAGAGAAAATTCTCGGACCGCTTCCGGTTATCCGAAAAGAAATTCCGCAACCGGTAGCAGAAGTGACTCTTGCTGAGGAAGAAATCAAAGAAGAGGTACCCGTTGAGGAAGAAACAGTTATAATAGAAGAAGAAATACCCGTTCAGGAAGAAATACCGGTCAGGGAAGAAGAGGTTCCGGAAGTTAAGGAAGAATCGATGGGGGAGGCAACTCCGATTATGGATGAATTACGCACCGGAAAAGACGCAAAATCGATAAAATTCGCTACCGTTTTAACAAAGAAATTTAACCACCCGTTCAGAACGGTTACAGCGATTGTCTGCTGGGATGTTGCCGTAGAGAACGGCGATGCGATATATGACACCGAAGGGCAGGTTCGGACATTCCGGGTAGCTGTCGGACAGGACGGTGAAGCGATACAGCGATATTTCCTGGTCGATGAAGACCTGCAGAATGTCATTTCAGTCGTTTCCGGGAAAAATTACATCAAACAGGAAACCACCCTCGATGTCGACAAGATGCGCCGGATGAACGCTTAAGAGAAAGACTTTTCAATCCGGTAACATACATATATCAAATCTTTCGGCATGATGGAGTAGCAGGTGTGGGATTTGAACGGAGGCATCTGAAAAATTCAGTTGAAGGAAAGGAAAATCCTTGAGAGTTCTCCTTTCTGATGTTATTCTTTCGGATTTGCTAATATGCGAAATACGTATAAACACTGCATGGAAAACTCATTGACAAGGGGATGAAGGTAGCGCATAATACTGTGGACAAAAATTAACGGAGATAAAGATTATGAAAGATTTCAAAGCTTTTATCACCCGGGGCAATGTGGTCGACCTGGCAGTAGGCATCGTTATCGGTGCTGCGTTCGGCGCGATAGTCAATTCTTTCGTTAAGGACATTATTATGCCGCCGATAGGGTTGCTGTTAGGTAATGTCGATTTTGCCAATATGTTCTCGGTTCTCAAAGAAGGAGCAACCATAGCCGGTCCGTATGACTCTCTCGCAGCTGCCCAGGCAGCCGGGGCAGTTTCTATTAACTACGGTCTATTCATCAATGCTATTATAAGTTTCCTGATTCTGGCAGCGGTAATATTCTTCTTCATCGTCCGGCCTATCGCCAGAATGAACGAGAAAAAGAAGGCAGCCGAGGCTGCCGCAGCAGCTGCTGCACCGGAACCGACTACAAAAGAATGCCCATTCTGTTTCACAGCAATACCGTTGAAAGCTACCCGGTGCCCGAACTGTACATCAGAACTGAAAAAATAGTAAAAAACACGTGCTTACTAATACAGGAAAGCCAAGCGGCTTTCCTGTGTTTGTTTTCGAGTTAACATTCGTTGTTTAAGATAATCGGACGAGTAACTGGCGGCTTTCGGGACATGTGGTGTTATTCCTGCGAAATGCCTTATACTTATATTATCGATGTACCAGAGGAAGAAGGTTGGAACAAGAGCGGGTTTACCGATATGTTAGTCTTGCAGGTATCGATGCCAAAAATTCTAAAGGTAAAAATGTATCTTCGGGATACATGAAAATTATTTCGATTCACTAT
>CAYXEG010000145.1:1853-8100 GCA_964463875.1 uncultured Dehalococcoidales bacterium | reverse complement strand
ATATTCGATATCACTATTATCTCATATCAGGAGCACTTATTCAGAGTTTCCTTAAAAGTTAAGTACAGGTTCTGCCGGAAGCCTGTCTCGACTCACCCCGAAGTAACGTGAGTGTCTATCAGCGTACCCGAAAAACAAAAAATCCGATTCCGTTTTTAGTTTTTCCCCGAAAAAACGAAAACGAATCGAGGCTGTCAGCTTCGCTGTACCTCACTGAAAGAACATGGAATACCTTCTGTTAAGAGGGTTCCGTCTTGATGCCGTCCATCCTTCGACAGGCAAAAACTTATCGTGAGTCCCCGGTAAACGGGATACGGCAGTCAGTCATGAGAAGCGGTGGGGGGGGAAAAACATGAATATGTTCCGTACCTCTCTTTACTTTACCGTCCCGCTTGTTGTATTACTATACCACTACACATAAACGGAGAGTGAACCAATGACTATGAATCCCGATACAGGTAAATCCCCGGACCAGCTTCGGCTGGAACGGGAAACACGAATCATGGACGCCGTCCGGTTGAAAATCCCGGACAGGGTCCCCATCATGTGCCCGATGGGCTATTTCCCGGCAAAGTACACCGGTATCCACTTCTCGGCCGCCTACTACGACTACGACGCTTGGTACGCAGCGGTCAGGAAAACCCTGACCGATTTTCAACCCGATACCATTTTCCCGCAGGGATTCACCCCCGGGAAAGCCATGGAAATGCTCGGGCCGAAAAACATGCGCTGGCCGGGATACGGCGTCAACGAAGACATGGGTCACCAGTCAATCGAACTGGAACTCCTCAAGGCGGACGAGATTGACGCCTACATGAAAGACCCCTCCGACTTCATGTTCCGGATTGCCATGTCGAGAACGAGCGAGGCAACCGAAGGCCTGGCGAACTTCCCTCCCCTGTCCTCCTTCGGCGGCGGCGGCCCGATGGGCGTCCAGATGCTGGCCATGGCAATGGCCAACCCGGCGCTGGCAAAAGCCTTCCGCACCCTCGAACAGGCCGGCCTCGAGATGATGAAGTACGCCGGCAAGCAGGCTGAATTCAACCGGATGATATACGACCTTGGCTACCCCGAGTATATCCAGGGTTCCGGCGGATTGCCGCCATACGATACCATCTCCATCGGCATGAGAGGCATGCAGGGAACGATGATGGACATGTACCGCCAGCCGGAAAAACTGCTCGAACTCATCGATTTCGTGCTGGAACAAACCCTTTCCCGCCCCCTGCCTCCGCCGAATACCCTGGGACACATGAGGCTCTTTATGACGATAACTCGGGGCTCGGATAACTTTATCTCAGTCAAGCAATGGGACCGCTTCTACTGGCCGACCTTCAAGAAGCTGGTCCTCGAACTGGTCAAACGGGGCGGCACCCCCTGCATCTTTTTCGAAGGCAAGTGCGATTCCCGCATGGAATACCTGCTCGATTTTCCGAAAGGCTCAATTCTCGCCCGGCTCGATACCACCGATATCTTCCGGGCCAAAGAAATCCTGAAAGACCACCTCTGCCTCGAAGGTAACGTTCCCTCCACCCTGCTCCAGACGGGAACGCCGGACGATGTAAAAGCTTACGTGAAAAAATTAATCGATATCGTCGGGAAAGACGGCGGGTTCATCGTCTCTCCCCGGAGTTCGACCGACCACGTCAAACCGGAAAACCTGAAGGCAATGATAGACTTCACGAAAGAATACGGCATCTACCGGTAGTGAGTATTGGGTAGTTGGTAATTAGTAATTGGTAACATGGGGCCGCCCCGAGACATATCGGGGCGGCTTTTCTTATTGACAATATTTTGTGTTACTGTTATAACTGTTATAGTGTCAAGGTCGTACACCGACAACCGGGAGTACTCTCCTGAAGGAAAGAGGCATGTTCATATCGATTGACGAGCGGGACAGCCGCCCTCTGTATCAGCAGATTGTCAACCAGGTAAAGGAACAGGTCAGCCGGAAAACGCTCGTCCCGGGGGATGAACTGCCTTCGGTGCGGGAGCTGTCGGATAACCTCGGCATCAACATGCATACCGTCCGCCGGGCGTACCTGGAGTTGCGCGACCAGGGCATCATCAACCTCCGCCTGGGGAGAAAAGCCCGCATAGCCGGCATAAAGCTGCAGCCGGCGGGAGACGATGCCCGGGAACATATCCGCAGCCGGTTTACCGAATTGGTAACGGATGCCCGGCTGGCCGGGTTCACTCCCGACGAGATACGGGTAATCCTTGAAAAAAACCTCCGGCCGTAAATAATCCCGAAAGGAGTATCACCCTTGACAAAGAAACTCATTCATCCGCTCTGGACGCACCTGCCGGTAATCGGGGTATTCATCGCCCTCATTGTCCGGATAATCGCCTCGGCTCCTTATCCGGCGGAAGTCGCCCTTCATTTCGGCACCGATAACCTGCCGGACCGGTACGGCTCGCCGTGGGAGCTGTTCGGGATATTCATCGGCCTGCCGGTGCTGTATATCTGTTTTTCGGTATTCCTCGACGAACTGTGGGCACGGCAGGAAAAGAAAAAATCGTTCAACTGGCTTTCGCTGTTCGATGACGTCATTGTCGGCAGCATGGCCGCTTTCACCTTCGGGCATATCGAGTACATCGATTCCGGAGCCGTCGCCTTCACGTTCCCCTGGGGATGGCTGGCGATAACCGGCGGGGTTACCGTCGTTGCTGCCATTGTCCTTGAAATCCTGCGGCCTTACCGGCCATATGCAGGGCAGCTTGCTGCCGAAGGAGACGCCGGCCTGAAACGAGAAGTACTGGAGCGGATGAAAAGCAATTCGCCGTTTATCTACTGGGACAGCCAGAATCCCGGTTATCTCACCCTTCTGACCGTCCTGCTGCCCATTATCATGGTTATCTGGGGAGTATTCATCTGGACGGAAGCAGTCTGGGTATCGGTCATGCAGATTATTCTCGGGTTGCTGCTGATTATCCCGAACGGCGGCCAGCGGGTGCTGGTCACCCGGCAGAGCATTACTCTCCGGTGGGGAATCATCGGGATTCGGGTGCTGAAGTTAACGATGGAGGAGATTGCCGGCGCCTCGGTACACGAGTTTTCGCCGCTCAGGGATTTCGGCGGGTACGGCATCCGGTTCGGCAAGGGAATGAAAGCCTACTTCCTGCGCGGGACGAGAGGAGTCAAAGTGGCCACTGTCAACGGCAAGAACTACCTCATCGGTTCCGACCAGCCGGAAGACCTGCTTTCGGTGATTCAGGCGGTAAAAGAAGCCGCCTGACGGTTCTTCCCGTACGCGCTTTTCTTCGGTTCGCTGATGGAGTATTATTACACGTAACACGAAAAAAGCATCCATCAGAAAGGAAGACCTGAAGAATGGCAGAGACTAAGTACGGCAACCATGTAAAGCAACTGGTATTCCGGCAGGGTGGCGGCGGGGCGAACGCGAAAGAACTGGTCTATGTCTCCGGCGAGGAGATGGGAGGGTTCGACTTCAATTTCATCATCGGCGTCTACAACCAGACGGGCGACTGGGCGCCGGGAGCGGGCGCTCATTCGCATCCCTTCGACGAACTCCTCCTCTTCTTCGGTTACGACGACAAAGACCCGGGCATTCTCGGTTCTGAGATGGAGCTTGCCCTCGGCAAGGAGTGGGAAGTACAAGCGTTCAACGTCCCGACGGTCGGCATCGCTCCGAAGGGATTTGCCCACTGTCCGCTCGTCACGAAGAGGGTTTACCGGCCATTCGGCCATTTCCATCTGGCGATGAGTTCGAATTACTCGGGCGACCGGGTTGAGAAAGAAGGTACGACCGACGGCACGAAGTACGCTCATCTGGTGAAGCCGATGCCGGTTCGGAAAGGTGCAGGCGGAGCGGACGCCGTCCAGTACATGTCGATGTCCGGAGACGACCTCGAAGGGCTGAACATCAACTACATGATGGGGCTGTTCAACCAGGCAGGCCGCTGGGAACCGGGCAATGGTGCCCACGTCCATCCATACGATGAAGCGTACGTCTTTTTCGGCCATAATACCGATAACCTGAGCTACCTGGGAGCGGAAATTACCTTCGAAATCGGCAAGGAGCACGAAAAACACACCTTCGACAAGCCGACAGTGGTGGCCATTCCGAAAGGAGTTCCTCACCAGCCGGTCACCTGTAACAAGGTCGAGCGGCCGTATTCGGTAATGCGGATAGGGCTCGGGCAGAAGTACGACTGCCAGCCGGTTGATTAAGCGCCGCCGGTCGCCGTATAGTAAAAATGACAGGCCTGCGGCTGTCGCGCGACCGCCGCAGGTTGCTGATGAAGCAAAACCGGAGAACCTGTATCATGATAGTCACGGTAAGAAAATTTGACCCGGAGCAGGATGCCGGGCTGCTGGAATTTCAGGACAAACGCACCCTCGTTCGTACCGGCAGCAGCACCATGGCGGCTCTGTTCGAAGAAAACGGGTTCAGAAACGTCTTTCTCCCGGACGGCCTCTGGGTAGCCTTCGATGGAGATGAAGCAATCGGTGCGATTCTGTTCGGAAAATACCGGGAGCCGGATGATGTCACTGCAGCCATATACGGAATCAAGGTCGAAGAACCGTACCGGCGGCGGGGCATCGGCGGGACGCTGATGTACAAAGCTGAAATCTTCGCCGCAAAAAACGGGCTGGAGCGGCTGATTCTCCATACCCGGCGCGATAACGAAGCGGCGATGACGCTGTTTAAAAAGTGCTGGTACAAGGTTATCGATGAGTCAGGAGAAACCCTGACAATGGAAAAGAAGCTGCTGAGAAGAAGGCGATGACCGGTGAGCTGAAATCGTTGAAATGGTATAAAAGCCTTGTCGAAAGGAAAGGCCGGCTGACCGCGGGAGCATTCCTGGTCGAGGGGGAACGAGCCGTCACTCAGGTGAAACGGACAAATCCGGAAGCGATTCTGGAAATCGTGACCGCCGGTTCCGCACCGGTCGCATACCGGGACTTGAAGGTTCGCATACTCAATGAAGCCCAATTTAAATCAATCAGTACTTCCTCCACACCCCAGGGGATACTGGCAGTCGTACAATCTCCTCCTGAAACATATTCCTCTGCCCTGCCTGATACTCCCGGAAACCGGGTATTGCTGCTTGAGGATATCCAGGACCCGGGTAACGCCGGGACGCTGATTCGGACGGCGGTGGCCTTCGGGTATGACGGCATCATCATGACCGAAAACGGTGCCGACCCGCTTTCGCCGAAGTGCGTACAATCAACCGCCGGTACCGTTCTCTCCGTCTGGATACGGCGAACGAAGGATTTCCAGGGGCTTATCAACGAACTGAAAAACCGGGGATACAAGCTTGCCGCGACTGTCCTCGACGGCACGGAAGACCCGGAGATATTGAAGGCTGAGGAACGACTGATACTGGCGCTCGGCAACGAGGCGTCGGGACTTTCCGATGAGACGATACGAAAGGCCGACCGGCAGGTACGGGTGCCGATTAACGGCGAAAAAGCCGAATCGCTGAACGTTGCCGCCTGCGGGGCAATCTGCATGTACCTCAGTGTCCGGTAGCCTCGGCATTCCGGTACCAGCGTCTCTTATATCGGATTTTCGGTGCCGGTACCCGCCCTTTACATGAATTTCCTGCTGATATATAATGGTGAAGGTTACAGAGTAGGTTATAGCATTTTCAAAAACATGTAGAAGTGTGTTCTTGGCATTGGGTGACCGAACTCGAACTAGTAATGAAGAGAGGAGGTCATCCGATGAGTTTTCAAGGCAAATCCCTCCAGTGTTCTGACTGCGGTAACGCGTTCACCTTCACCGCTGAAGAGCAGGAATCTTACCAGTCAAAAGGATATGTTAACGAACCGAAACGCTGTCCGGAATGCCGGGAGGCCAGGAAGTCCCGACAGAACCAGAACCAGAATCAGAGCCGGGGCAGCTACATGAGAAAACAGATGTACCCGGTCGTGTGTGCCGGGTGCGGCAAAGAGACAGAGGTTCCGTTCGAGCCTCGCGGCGACAGGCCGGTATATTGCAGCGACTGCTACCGGAAAGTCAGAAACTAAAGCAACGCAATAAAAGAGATACGGCGAGAAGTGATTTGAATCGGCTCCCGCGGTATCCATAAAAAGCAGGTGTGAATATATGTCGATGCAGGTATCAATACGAGATGGCGAATCCCAGGAAGCACTTCTGCGCCGCTTTCAGAGAATGGTGCAGACAAGCGGCATCCTGCGTGAAGCCAAGGTCTACCGCCACTTTATTTCTCGCGGAGAGAAAGAAAGAATGAAGGCGCAGAAAAGCGCCCG
>CAYXEG010000145.1:0-1810 GCA_964463875.1 uncultured Dehalococcoidales bacterium | reverse complement strand
AGCTAAATAGCACAATAAAGCTGTTTCAGCAACATTCTCAGGAAGCGAAGGGAAAGCGAATTTTTCCTCACCGGTGAATGCCTGTATACGTTCGCACATTTTTCATGCCCCGTAACAATTAACGAAAAAAGTAAAGCCGGACTTCGGATTGAAGTCCGGCTTTTTTTTTATGAGAGCCTGTTATTACAATCCCAGAATCTCTTCAAGTTGCCTGGCAGTGTATTTGCCGGGGTGTTCTTTCTTCGCCGCCATTTCCTTGGTTATCTGCAAAATTTTCTCGTTATAGGGGGCTTTTTTACCGAGTTTTTCGGCGAGGCGCACCGCTTCCCCGTTCATGAAATCGGTCTCGACTGTCCCCTGCTCGCGGGCGAGACTCTGCCAGGTGGAACTCTGGGCTTCCGAATCGAGGCTGCCCCGGAGGGGTTCGTTAATCTCCGGCCAACTGTCATTGACCTGCTTCTGCGATATCCAGTGAATACCGGCTTCGGCCAAAAGGTCGGTTAATTCCTTTTCTACTGCCCTGGAAATTTTCGCCGTTTCGCCCATCCTTGCGTTGGTGATAGCGCCGATGGCATTGTTGAGGTTCGCCATCAGTTTGCCCCACTTATAGGCGGTAACATCATCGGCGGTCCGGGCGTAAAAGCTCGCTTTTCGCATCGCTTCCGCAACCACCTCGGCAAGCTTGTCTCTGCCGTTAGGATATTTCCCGATAACGAACCACCCCGGCGGGTCGCGGCGGGCGATAATTTCGCCGTCAGTCAGGTAAACGGAACCGACCCGCACCATAGCGCCATAGACGCGGGAAAAGGTTTTCGCTATGATTTCCTCATTCCGGATGCCGTTCTGGAAACTGAAAACGGGAATATCGTCGATAACCGCTTTCAGGTCTTTCATGGCATCGGCAGTATTCTGGCCTTTCATCGTCAGGCAAATGACGTCGTCCGGCCGGAAGGTAATCTGCTCCGGCCCGGTCACGGCGGGTATATTCAGGGTATAGGTTCCGGTCGGGGTGATAAACTTCAGCCCGTTCTTATTGATGGCGTTAACGTGGCCGGGACGGCCAATCAGCACGACCTCCTGCCCCGACCTGAACAGGTGCCCTCCCATGACACAACCGATACCTCCAGCTCCGTAAATAATAGTCCTCATATCACAGCCCTCCTTTATCTCCACTAAGAAATTTTTACATATCCATTGGAGAAAATGCAATTTTTCCGATTCCGCGCCGGTTGTTGTCCGTGACGTTTCATGCTAATCTATGAAAAATATCAACCAGGTCGGAGATACAGAAACATGACCGCTTCATACATTCTCGCGCTCGACGAGGGAACCACCTCAACCAGAGCACTGGTCATCGATAACGAAGGGAGAATCATTGCTTCAGCTTCCAGGGAAATCACCCGCTTTTTCCCCGAGTCCGGATGGGTGGAGCAGAACGCCGAAGACTTATTCCGGTTTTCACTCGAAGTGTGCCGGGAAGCTATCGAAAAAGCCAGCCTGACGACTGCCGATATCGTAGCTCTCGGTATTACCGAACAGCGGGAAACCACCGTCGTCTGGGAAAGACACACCGGAAAGCCGGTTGCCCGGGCAATCGTCTGGCAGTGCCGCCGGACGGCTTATATCTGCGAAGAGCTTAAAGAAAAAGGCTATGCCCCGTTAATCCAGAAAAAGACCGGACTCATCATCGACGCCTATTTTTCAGCGACAAAAATCCGCTGGATTCTCGACAGTATTCCCGACGGGCAAAAAAGGGCTGAAGCCGGCGAGTTGCTCTTCGGTACGGTCGATACCTGGCTGGTCTGGAACC
>CAYXEG010000144.1:0-8354 GCA_964463875.1 uncultured Dehalococcoidales bacterium | reverse complement strand
GGCCGCCCGTAAAACCGGCTGATTCGCCGCCGCTCCGGATACCTCGTGTGGACAACATCATCCGGGTGGTATATAGTGGGGGCAATCGCCACTTCTGTGTATACCCGATGAGGAGTGGGGAAAAATCCGGAGGGTGCCCGATGCTTCCTGTCAGTCTCGCTCAAATGAAAGACCGGCGTTACGCGCCGTACCTGGTGCTGCTCATCAGGCTGCTGCTGGCGGCCGTCTTTCTCGTCTCGGGCGCCAATAAGCTGCCCCTCCGCCTTGATTTCGTGGAAATCGTGAAAGACTTCGAATTGCTGCCGGAATTCCTCGCTGTCGCCTACGGTGCTGCCCTTCCCTGGGTCGAGCTGCTGGCTGGCGGCTACCTGCTCCTCGGTATTCTCGTTAAACCTTCGGCGGTGATAGTACTCCTGATGGCGCTCAGCTTCCTCATTGCCAATAGCTCCGCTGCCGTCACCGGCAACTCCTACTGCCCGAGCTGTTTCGGCGAACTGGTTGCCCTGACCATTCCCCAGGCAATCGCCCTCGACGTCTTTGTCCTCCTCGCCGCCCTCGCGCTCCTCTTTCTCTCCGGTAAACGCGACCTCCTCGGCTTCGACGCCTGGTTCAGAAGAAAATTTCACTATAAATAGCACTTTCACCAAACGGTGAAATCACCAAAAAAAGTGAAATAAGTTCGTCGCCCGCTGTCTAATGCCCGCAGTAACATACCTGCCTCAGCCCCAGTAACTTCGCCGCCCCCGATATCGTTACCCCGTAGAACAGCACCGGCTTGCCGTTCAGAAACCGGTCGATGGTATCGTTCACTACCGTCGTCCCTGTCACCAGCGCCAGGTCGCACCATTCGAGATTCGCCTCCGTCTCCTCCGGCCCGCCGATGGGTATCCCGAATTTCACCCTTCCGATATTGTCCCTGTCAAGGTCGGTCACCCGCATGGCGAACCGCTTCGAAAGCGCCTCTATCATCCTCGGCTGGAAACCGGCGAAGGCGATTTTCGGATTCCCGAATTCTTTCTCTATCATCTCCGCCAGTTCCCGGCTGCAATCTTTCGGTTCTTCGTCCCGGCAGTGCTTCGTCTTTTCAATCATACCCAGGTAACTCATCACCGCGTTCAAGCCCGAGATGAAAACCGCCCTCCGGAAATTGTTCTCCGGCTCTCCGGCCACGATATCCGAAAGGCGAACCGTAAGGTCCCCGTACATGTCCGTGAACGCCTGCCCGTGATGCCCCCGGAACTCCGCCTGCACCATCCGCTCCTTACCGGCAATGAGCGGGTAGTCCCTGTCTTCGGGATTGCCGATTGCCTCCGCGGGCGTCAGCGTTGTCGCCCGTACCGTTACTTCGGCCGATTGCAGATTGTGTTCCCTGATGAGCCGGGAAAATTCTTCCCTGAGCCGGTCATGCGTTTTTTGCTTCATTGTGCTTCATTCTTTCTGAAATTTTTACACCCTTTGTCACGAAAACTTGACATTAGCGTAACCGAAATTTACAATGTCGCTAGAATGGCTGTCAAGAGCAGAATCTATGAAGCAAGAACCGAGGCCGGGTTAACCCAGGCCGGCCTTGCCGCTGCCGCCGGTATCAGCCGCCAGGCGTACACCTCTATTGAGTCCGGAAAATCGGTGCCCTCCACCGAGGTCGCTCTCCGTCTCGCGAAAACCCTGAAAACCACCGTCGAGGACCTTTTCTGGCTCGAAGATGATTCCGGCAAAATAATCCGCGCCGAACTCGCCGGAGAGAACGAAACCGTCCCGGAAGGCACCCGGGTTCAGGTCATCGATTTCGGTAACCGGGTTGTTTCCCGCCCCCTCGATAAGCATAACGTGGTGACGCACGTTTTCAACCCGGCGGATGCCGTCGTCGTCGCTTCGCCCGGTAACCGGAAAGTCGACCTCCGCCTGCTGAACCGGACGGCCGGCAAGATTCCCACCCTCGTCCTCGCCGGTTCCGACCCCTCGGCCTCGATTCTCGTTTCCATGCTCCGGGACAGCGGCGTCCGCCTTATCTGGATTGAGGAAGAAAGCATGCCCGCCCTGCACGCCCTCGCCCGCGGCGAGGTGCACATCGCCGGCTGTAACTTCAAGGACAGCCTCACCGGCCTCTACAATGTGCCCCTGGTAAAAGAAATCGTCCCCTTCCCCTGCACCATCATCAGGTTTGCCGTCTGGCGGCAGGGCATCCTCGTCTCGCCCGGCAACCCGAAATCCATTACCCGTATCGACGACCTTGTCCGCCCCGATATCTCCATCATTAACCGCCAGCCCGGCGCCGGCAGCCGCGGACTGCTCAACCGCCTGCTCTGGGAATCCGGCATACCCGCCGGCACGATTCACGGCTATGATAAGGTCGTCGGCGGCCACCTCGCCGCCGCTGAAACCATCGCTGCCGGGCTCGCCGATTGCGGTATCGGCATCGAAGCTGCCGCCCGCGCCAGCGAACTCGATTTTCTCCTCCTTAACGAAGAACCCTACGACCTCGTTATCCCCAACCACTTCATCAACCTCCCCGCCGTTACCACCCTCCTCGAGATGCTCAAGCTACGGGACTTCCATCGCCAGGTCGAATCCCTCGGCGGCTACGACACCGCCTCCATGGGGAACACGTACAACCAGTAAAAGGTATACCTGAAAAGCGTCCCTGTTATTCAAGTACGATTCATGTTATAATCCCCGTACAATAAAAACAGGGGAGGTTGGAATGAACGTCATCTGGATAGTCTCGGATACCGTCAGAAAAAAAGATGTCGGTGTCTACGGTAACAAACAGGTACGAACTCCTTCGATAGACGCCCTGGCCGCGAAATCGGTCCGCTTCGATCGCCACTACTGCGGCTCCTTCCCGACCATGCCGACCCGCGCCGACTTCATGACCGGGAAATGGTCGCTCTCATTCATGCAGTGGGTACCGATTCCCCCGGGCAATACCCTCCTTGCCGAACTCCTTCGCGATGAAGCGGACGTCAACACGGCAGCTATCGTCGATACCCCGTTTTTTATCCGCGACGGCATGAACTACGATGTTGGTTTCACCACCTTCATCGAGATTCCCGACCACTATTTCGTCGCCAAGGGCGGCTACAATCCCCCGCACAGTCCCTACCGGAAACTGCTCGAGAGGCGGCCGAAAGAACCGCTCGACCTCGACTGCTTCGCCCCGAAAACATTCCTGAAAGCAATGGACTGGCTGACCCATAATTACAAGGAAAACTTCTTCCTCTATATCGATACCTGGGACCCGCATGAGCCCTGGAATGCCCCGCTCTACTACACCGAGCCGTACTGGCCGGGGTATGACGGCGAAGTCATCATGCCCTTCTACAAGAACTGGAAAGACCAGCCGGGCTTCACTGAGGAAATGCTGAAAAAAGCCCATGCCGCTTACCTGGGCGAGATAAGCATGGTCGATGCCTGGGTAGGCAACCTTTTACGGCAGGTGGAGTACATGGGGCTTATGGAAAACACCGCCATCATCTTTACCACCGACCATGGTTTCTACTTCGGCGAACACGAGATATTCGGGAAAATGGTGTTCGATAATACACAGGACCTGCCGGAAGAAGTCACCCGGCATCCCGGCGCCTGGGCGCGCTCCCCGCTCTATGAAGAAACGAGCGCCATTCCCCTTATGATTTATGTCCCCGGAGCGAAACCGGGAGTCTATGAAGGTCTCACCTCCGGCGTCGACCTGATGCCGACCGTCCTCGACCTTTTCGGGCAGAAAATACCCTCGTATGTCGAAGGGCAATCGCTCCTCCCGAAGGTGAAAGACCCATCAAGCAAGGGGCGCGATTACGTTATCACCGCCTGTCCCTTCATCAATGCCGGTGATACCGACCAACTCGTCGACCACCTCCTTCGCCGGTGCGTTGTGCCTTCCATGACCACCGTTACCACCGATGAGTGGTCGTTCCTCCATGACTGCGCCCCCGGAGGCTCCGAGCTTTACAATCTCAAATCGGACCCTGACCAGCAGCGTAACGTCATCGCTCAGCACCCCGAAATCGCCCGCGAACTGCATCAATACATGGTCGAATTCATGAAAGACACCAACGTCCCGCCGCACCTCCAGGAACCGAGACTGGAGTTGAAATTGTAACGATAGTATTTGCACAGGGTGGATGTTTGCATCTTTGACTTCTGGTTGGTCACCGGTGAGTTTCGTTTCATCCACCCTGCACGACCCTGTATCCCCTCAACAAAAGTAATTGTACCTGAAAGCTGTGTCATTCCCGCGGATGTTTCTTAACCCCGTATGTCAATCGGGACGGGAATCTACAATCCTCCGATATAGGCCTGTTCTTCCTCTGGCACTGACTGTCCCCCCTTCTGTCATCCCGTGCCCCGACACGGGATCCAGAGACTATCCGAACCTGTTCATCAACCTCCGCAACTGCCTGTGATTCGATTGTTTTTATCGCACGATGCCGGTTTTCATTGCCTGCCATCCTGAGCGAAGCGAAGGATCTCACCTCTGTAAACAGGTAAACTTTCAACACTTCTACGAGCCCTCCGATAACAGGAGGTTTCTGAATCCCGTAAGAGCGATTCGAATCGGGACGAATCAATCCATGGAAAAAAGTCACTTCCCCTCGTTAACCCTCCTTAATCGGTTGTTCATATAAAGTTAAAGGTGTAAAGTAAATTTAAAGTTCTTATAACTAAGAGGAGTAGGATATTGATAAATATCGATGAAGCAGAATCCCGTTTAAAAACTTTAGTTGGACAAGATCTACGACCGCTGGCAGAACAATTAGGAATAACCGTTTTCCATTCATCAACTGGGAAACTTAACAAGGGTTGGGCTGGGCATACAATGCTAAAGTTTTTAGGGCTTCCCCTCGACTCCAAACAAGAACCTGATGGCGGTGATTGGGAACTAAAAGTAATTCCTCTTAATCGTGACCGTGGCGGTAAACTAAAACCAAAAGAAACGATGGCAATAACCATGATAAATGCTGTGAACGTTACTGAGACTGAATTCGAAGTAAGCCATCTTTATAATAAACTCAAAAGTCTGATTATCTGCGGAAGAGAATTCATTGACAGAAATGAAAACAATGCGCCTTTAATCAGCGTTGATAAACTGGATATCGAAAATTCAGAAAATATAGAACTGTTGGAACAAATCAAGCAAGATTACAATTATGTTAGATACATGATAATAACGCATGGTTTTCAATCTCTTTCCGGTAAAATGGGTATTATGGTACAACCAAGAACTAAAGGTCCCGGCCATGGAAGTACTAGCAGGGCTTTTTATGCAAGAACAAGATGTTTGAAGCGTCTTTTAAAATTTGAGTAACCACTTTACTTTACTTGAATACGATATGCTTGATGCTTTTTCTGGTTACTAGATGTTCGCAAATAGATATGGAAGCAGTATATCTATAAGTATTGATGCTTGTATTATAACATTCACTCCTGTATAATTAATCCAAACCGGAGGTACCGATAGTAATGAATGAATATTACCGGAATTCCAATGCGACGCTTTATCATGGGGATTGCCTGGAAGTTCTGCCTTTGCTGCCTGAATCGTCCATCGACATGATCTTTGCAGACCCGCCCTATAACCTGTCCAATGGAGGATTGACCTGTCACGCCGGCCGCATGGTATCGGTAAACAAAGGTGAATGGGATAAATCCAACGGATTGGATATAGACCACAAATTTGCACTGTCATGGCTTTCGCAGTGTAAACGGGTTTTAAAAAACGATGGCACAATCTGGGTTTCCGGTACGATGCACAACATCTACTCCATCGGTTTTGCCTTGAAGCAACTCGGATATCGCGTCCTTAATGAAATCTGCTGGTTTAAACCGAACGCTTCTCCCAATCTCTCATGCAGGTATTTCACCCACAGCCATGAGACTCTGGTATGGGCTTCGAAATCGGCTCAGAGCACTCACACATTCAATTACGCTTTAATGAAGCAGAAGGCCGGCGGGAAACAGATGCGCTCTCTTTGGCCAGATATTACCGCCGATGATACCCCTCAGGATATTTGGATAATCCCGACACCTCAAAAATCGGAGAAGAAATACGGTAAGCATCCAACTCAGAAACCAGTGTCTTTGATTGAACGTGTCGTACTGGCATCGACGAACGAAGGCAACCTTATCCTTGATCCGTTCACCGGCTCATCCACAACCGGAATTGCCGCACTCAGGAATAACCGGCGATTTATCGGTATCGATTCAGCGACAGACTATCTTGAATTATCGGTTAAACGCCTCGAGGAGGAAAGAAAACACAAATTCGAAAACCCGCTGTTGATAAAAGAAAAAAAGCAAAAGAGCTCCGAAAAATACGTTACAGCCTGAAGATAGTTTTTAACAACTATCTTCCTCTGTTCGCTCCGAGCGTGGCTGCGGATAAAATTCTGAATAAATCCTCTCCGGTTTTCAGGCCTTCCAGGACATTTCTAAACATGTAGGCGTCTGCTCTGTTGGTTTTTTCCTGCAGCATTAATAATTTCGCCAGTAATATCAGGAACCTGACACTGTATTCGCCCTTTTTACTCAATTCCTTAAACTTGCTGATTTCTTCTTCGCTTAACCTCAGTAACGCTTCAAGGTCGATCGATTGTCGCTCGATTTCGCTTGTTAGTGGCTTCGTTGTTTCCCAGACACGAATAAAGAAATCGACGAATTCAGCAGTCAATTCTTTGTACGTCTGCATTTTCATCAGGATGTCGACCGTCCAGTGAATGTGCTTGGGAGTTCTGATTGCCGACCATTTCCCGTCTTTTTGCTTCTGCCTGTATTTGATGAGGACATCGAATTCGCTTAACGAGCCTGCATAAATAGCGAGTATCGTCTCACCGTTGACACGAATCGTTTTCAGTGGTTGATGAACCTCTCCGTTCCTCTTGAAACTCATTCTGGGAATAGAGTCTTGGTTGTTTGGGATGTCGCTCATCCTTTCACTTTCAACAGGATAGTTCGTTATTACCAGTTCGCCTATCCTTCCCCTTCCTTCTGGTTTGCAGTTGATGGCTCGGCGTGCCTGGACAACATTTATTTGAAAACCATTATACAATTCTTTTATGAAAGATGTATAGGAATTGCTCAGCATAAGGAGAGAACCTTTTTTGTCTAGCTCTCTAAACATCACCGAGAGTCGGACCTGTTCGCTTTCATCGAATGATTTCATGGTATAAGAGGTAAAATTTGCGGTCGGGCTCAACGGCTGATAAGGAGGATCGAAATAAATGAAGTCATCCTTGTGTGCATAATCTGAACAACGACTGAAATCACCGCAAATCAGTTCGACATTTTTTAATGACTCGCTGACAGCTTCGATCTTTTCTTCGTTATAGATAGAAGGATTTCGGTATCGCCCGAAAGGCACGTTGAATTCTCCTTTGCTGTTAACCCTGTATAATCCGTTGAAACATGTTTTATTCAGGTACAACGTTCGCGCCGCTCTTTCTATGTCGTTATGAGGCTTTTGTGCCCTTATCTCATAGTAGGTTTCCGGCTCATTGATATATCCTGAATCATGTAATGATTCGATGAGCTGTCCCGGGTTCTCTTTAATTACCCGGTAGCAGTTTATCAGTTCATCGTTTGAATCAATCAGCACCACTTTGTCGCAATCAGCTAACAAGCCAGTGATATATAAATGAAAAAACAGAGCACCTCCGCCCACGAAAGGCTCGATGTAATTGTTGAACTTTTCGGGAATAAACCGGTTAAACTGAGCCAGTAACTGGCTTTTCCCGCCCGCCCATTTTAGAAACGGTTCTGCTTTATTGTTGAAAGTCATGACACCCATATTCTTGAAAGGAGAAACTGACGACCGTTATTTGATTAAGTACATTCATTCTAATATTTGAGACTGTGGTACTGCAACCTTTCACTTATTCTTAATCTGACCTGAAGACAGGTTTATATGTTCATAGAGGATTCTATACCATTCATAACTTGTTACAATATTGACTTGTCAGAAATTCCAGATTTTGGATTCGCTTCGCTCCTGCATGACTTTCAGCAACAGAATGACAGTCATACGCTCCTCCGTCATACCAACGCAGGTTGGTATCCAGTGAACACCTTTAATGATGATTTTCGTCTCCTGTTGTCGCTCTCCCTCCTCAAACATATCCACGAACTGCTCCAGTCATCTCAATCAAGCAACTTCACAGAACAGCCAGCAATCATCGGTTTCGAAACCCCCCTTCTCTTATTTGTAAGGGAAGGGGGGTTTCATGACGGGGGTTAGAATTAATAAAAGAACGAATTTGAAAAAGCCTTTTTATGACATATAAATTTGACAAACTTAGAACAAAAAAGCTAAACTAAACCACATTTTGGGCAAAGTTGTAAATGCCCCGCGAGGATTCCGC
>CAYXEG010000143.1:0-8530 GCA_964463875.1 uncultured Dehalococcoidales bacterium | reverse complement strand
TCACTGAATATATTGAAATCTTCTACAACCGGCAGAGGAGACAGGCAAGGTTAGGATACCTTTCTCCTGCAGTCTATGAACAGAGATATTATGCAGGATTACTTGCATCATGAGGAGGTTTGGTGTCCACTATTGACATCTGATGCCAAACATCTCAAATAAAACACTATATGTAAATATGACTTGCGCACTTCTGAGTTCTACAGGACAGATTGTTGCTACAAATCCAAATTATGGTGATTATTCAACTCGTCTAGCTCCTCAAGAAACGGCATATTTTTCTTTTGACGATTTCTATTCACAACCACAAGCTTATAGTGCCGAATTGAATATTCATTGGAATGAATGAACATAAGGTCTTATAAAGTATACCTAAAAATTGGTCAAGTATCCGTTACAATCAGTAACTTAAATCGATTCTGCACTGTAAGTCACTTTTCATCTTTTAATTACTTACGTAGAACACCCCGCTCAAGCCGGGGAGCAGCAATACGTACCCAATCTATGCTATCTATACTATTCTATCTATGAGCTCAAACCCATAAATCAGGGTCATTGCACAATGGATGAAAAAACCTGCTTTGCACAACATCCTGAAAACGACTTCCCCGGGTATTGCATAAAGCACTAAAAATCGAGTCTGGGAGAGCATCCCGATTTTATCGGGAAGGTCAGCGGTTCAATTCTGCTTATCTCCGGTTGAAGACCCGTTGAAAGGCAGGGCTTTTTACCATCGTCGCCGTACTTTGTATTTCAGCTAAATCGTGTATAATGTCAATATTATGTAATAATCAGGCGTACAAAACAGGATTAATCGATAGTATGGCTTAACTGATACTACGCCGGTGAACCAGGAAAATAATAATATCAATATTACATAAAAAGGAGTAGCACACATGGAAAACGGTCGAAAAAGGTTATTTGATTTTATCCTGGAACACACGCAAGATGGCAAGCAGGATGCAATGAAAGCAGCCCTGGAGGAGAACCTCAGACCGCCACAAGGGGGCAACTTCGACCCGGAGGCTTCAAAGAGAGGTATTGAAGTCATAAGCTCCATGTTGAAACCGGAAGCCGTTGCAGAATTTCACAAGATGATGAACCCTTTCGGCGACATGGAAAACAGCAGCGAACCACCGGTGATAAAGAACATGCTGAAGCAGCCGAACAGGTACAAGTGGAGAGACACTACTCCGGATGTTTCAGAAGATGCGAAGCGTGAGGCACAAGCGTACGCTGATAAAGCGCATGAGATGAGTTGTGACTGCTGGAATCATTGTGCATTATTCGGTGATTGCAAGGCATGCATTGTATTTCATTTGTACATGTGGCAATTTCCGACGTGCCAAAGGGCTCTGCTGGGGGACCTGGAAGAACACTATATCGTATTCAGCCGCGATGCGGAGTACAGAGCGCAAGCATAGACATTACCGATTATCGTAATGAAAGGATGTACTGAAATGAACGACGAGAAAAACATACTGGCACAGCCGAACAAGTTCAAATGGAGAGAGAATCCTCCGAAAGTTACCCCCGCGGAAATGCGCGGGGCAATGGCAAGCGGCCGTGAAGCGTATAAGTTCGAATGCGAATGCTGGAATACCGAATGTCCCAACCACGGCGATTGCCGGAAATGCGTTGTCTATGAAATGTGTTTAGGCAGGTTGCCGACTTGCGAAAGGGATTTGCTGGAGAAATTGAAAGAACACCATATCGCACATAGCGGGGATAAATAGTACACACTTTCCTGAATACTCTCCACCTCTCACTAACGCTGAACTATGCTCATTATTTCATGGTTCTGAGTGAGAGGCGGACCAAAGGAGTGGGTAATCGAAAGCACCCAGAATCAAACGGTATTCCGAAAAATTCCGGGACGAAATCAATAAACAAAAAGAAAATTTTCGTGTTCAGTTAATCAGAAATATAATCGAGCCGCCCGGTTAATCAGGGGGAGTTTCTTTTAACGAACCTGCTCTGTCTGGAACAACACCTGAATGCAGGCAGGATAGTGATTCGGTCGACCGACAGAACCCGGGTTCGTTTGTGACCGGTGAATCAATAAACTTCTCTCGTTCTCACGAGCCTGTCTTCAATAACCAGGGGGCAGAGCGCCACATTCATCCTTCCTTTTTTATTACCGGCACTTGATTTGACTATTGTTATACCCTGGTATATTCTACGGTAATCCATCCAGGAGTTTCGAATCAGTATATTAGTAAAATCAGTCCGATATTAACTATACCCCGCGAATATGTCCCCTGTTCCGGTAGAATTCTATGAAGGAGAGAGGCGTGTGAAGAAGCAAAGAGAATCCAGGTGGCAACCGATGAACCCGGACATGGTGATGTATAACGGTAACATCATCACCGTGGACAGCGATTTTTCAATTGCCGAAGCGATAGCTGTCAAGGACGGCCGGATTACCGGTGTCGGTCTCAGTGCCGACCTGAAAAAACTGGCAGGTGAAAATACCAGACTGCTCGATTTGAAGGGAGCAACGGTATTGCCGGGCATCAATGATGCCCACTGTCACCTCAATGGTTTCGGGCTGGAAAGGCCCCCCATGATTGTTGATCTCGGCTACCCGGCGGTTAAGTCGATGGCGGATATACGGGTTGCAACGACGAAGAAAGCGGCCGAAGTCGGAGCGGGTAACTGGATTTCCGGATGGGGCTGGGACCGGGGTTTCATCGAGGAAGTAAAAGGTAAACCTGAAGCATGGCCGGCGAAGTCCGATATCGATTCGGTTAGTCCGGACAATCCGGTTGCGTACATCGATTTTTCCGGCCACACCTGCCTGGCTAACAGTAAAGCCCTCGAAATGGCAGGAATAAACAACGATACGCCGGACCCGGAAGGAGGCATCATACAAAAAGATGAGTCCGGGGAACCAACGGGAATTCTTTTCGAAGCGGCGGCCAACCTTGTACGCCGTTTAATACCACCACCGACCGAAGAGGAAAGAAAAGCGGGCATACTCAACGCCATGGCTGAGCTGAATTCGCTGGGAATAACCTGTGTTACCGAACCCGGCCTTACTCCGGACCTTATCAGGATGTACACAGAACTGTTCAATCAGGGAAGATTTACTCTCCGGGTTAACTGCATGATAATGGGCGGAAATTCACTCGAAGCCGTGAAAAATACCTTAAGAGCTATCGGCACCAGTACCGGCTTTGGTAACGAATGGCTGAGATTATCCGGGTTCAAGATGTTTGCCGACGGTATACCCCCTTCAAAAACCGCCTTCATGTACGAAGACTATATCGGCGGAGGACACGGGAAGCTCCTGGTTGAGGGCAATACTGACGAAGAACGGTACGATATGCTGCTCAGCATGATAAAGCATGCCAATGCCCGGAATTTCCAGGTCGGCATCCATGTTACCGGTGACCGGGGTATCGATGCCTGTGTCGACGGGTATATCGCTGCCTTGAAGGAACATCCCTGGGATGCCCGACATTACATAATCCACACCGATTACGTGACGCCGGCGTGTATCGAACGCATGGCTGAAAACAATATCGGAGCTAACGTCCAGTCAGCTATCAAGTGGACTATCGGGAATATGATGGCAGGTATCACCGGAGAAAAGAGGGCAGCCTACCACTGGCCGCTGAAATCATTATTTGATGCGGGCGTGCGAGTATCCAACAGTTCCGATGCTTCTGTGACGTATCCGGACTGGAGACAGGGAGTCGAATCAGCCGTCTTGCGTAAGGATAAAGCTACCGGTGACGTGATTGGCAGGGAGCAGTGTATAACCGTCGAGCAGGCAATCCGTTCCTACACCATAAACGGCGCCTGGCAGGACCATCAGGACGATATCCGGGGTTCAATCGAGCCTGGCAAACTGGCTGATTTCACCATTATCGGCGAGGATATTGTAACCATCGACCCCGACAGGATTCACGAAATTCCCGTTCTGGCTACCATCGTCGGAGGTACAACCGTTTATGAAAATCCGGCGTGGTGAATCCTTTACAACCGAAAAAACCTGGCATGTTACTTTATGAGTTTGTCGATGTAGCTGTTCGAATCCGATAGTTTTCGATATTAGTTTTAAACATATTGACATAATATTTAAGACAATAATTTGCTTTGACCTTGTCCTGGCGAGGTAGTACAATCACGGAGTCTGCCGGAAACCGTGGAAGGACAATTCAATGGACGGGTCATATATTTACAATCCGGATATCTGGCCGCCACTCATCACGGCCGTCCTGATGATTGTCCTCGCCTGGTATGGTCTAAGCCGGCGTAAAGTTCCCGGTGCCAGGCCATTCGCCGTACTGTGTCTGTCCGCGTCGCTGTGGGCGGTCGGTTCCTTACTCGAAATATCGGCTGCAGACTTCTCTGCCAAGGTTTTTTGGATTAAGTTTCAGGCTGTATGGCAACTGCCGGTGGCGACCACGCTTCCGTACTTTGCTTTGGTGTACGCCGGTTTTGGCCGCTGGCTGACTCGCCGTATCCTGTTACTCCTTGCGATACTGCCGCTTCTGACCCTGCTGCTGGTCATCACTAATGATTATCACCACTTTGTATGGACTCAATTCCAGATGAGCGGTGAACGTGTCGTGCAGTCTTTCGGTGTCGGCAACTGGGTTCTGATAGCCTATGCTTATCTCCTGGGTCTGACCAATATCGGGGTACTATTATGGCTGGCTCTTCGACATCGTCATCGCGGGCTGCCGGCAGCGATTATGCTGTTCGGGCAGATTACCGCTTTCGGCATATATCTGCTGGCCAACATTTATCCGGCTCTTCTGAGCACGGGTGAACGAGTCCTCTTTGTTTTGGGGACGATGTCTTTAAGCTACGCGTTTGCCCTTTTCTTTTTCCATTTCTTCGACCCGATTCCGCTGGCGAGAGTGGCTGTCCTCGACCAGATGAGCGAGGGAATGCTGGTGCTTGACCTGCAAGAGCGCATTGCCGACGTTAATCCCACTGCCACGAGAATGTTAGGAAAGATTGCAGACGAACTGAAAGGACGAGCCATCAGTGAAGTGCTGCCGCTTAATAGTTTTCCGGCACAGACGGATAATACAGTAATCATTCAACGGGAGATAACTCTCGGCGAGGGAAGTGATACCCGTTTCTACAATATCAGTCTCACGCCTTTAGTGGACAGAAATGGCGAAATACTCGGACGACTCATTTTGTTGCATGACTTAACTAATCAGAAGCGCGACCAGAAGCAAATACTGGAGCAGCAGGAGGTTGTGGCTACATTGCAGGAACGCGAGCGCTTAGCACGTGAGATACACGACAGCGTCGGGCAAACGCTCGGTTATGTCAGCATTCAGGCGCAGACTGCCCGCAAATGGATGCAGGACGGTAATAATGAGAAAGCCGATTCCATACTCAGGCGCCTGATCGAGGTGGCAAAGGATGGCCACGCCGATGTCCGCGAGTCTATTCTCAACCTGAAGGCAGGAGCGGGGCTGGAATGGTCGTTCGTGCCGACTCTCAAACAGTACCTCGAGAGCTTTTCGGAGAATTATGCAATTCGTACCCGGTTGCTCCTTCCTGAGGAGACCGGAGAGCTTGCGTTCAGTCCTGTTGCCCAGGTCCAGCTTCTGCGGGTGATACAGGAAGCCATGACGAACGCCCGCAAACACAGCCGTGCCCGGACCGTCAAGATTGAGGTTGAACAGGATGAAAAGCAGGTGGTTGTTACTATTGCCGACGACGGTTGTGGTTTTGATGTCAGTAAATTCGACCGGAATGCAGGAAATCACTTCGGCCTCGTCTTTATGCGTGAACGCATGGCGCAAATTGGCGGGTCTTTGAAAATCGATTCCAGACCAGGGAGCGGCACTACTATCAGAATCGAGCTGCCTGTCAATAAACGGGCGGAGGTATGAAATGAGAGTCTTGCTGGTTGATGATAACCGTTTAATGCTGGAAGGGTTGCAGAATCTACTCGAGGCTCATAATATCGAGGTGGCCGGCCTGGCTGCCGATGGATTTGAAGCAGTCGAATGTGCCCATACGTTGAAACCGGACGTCATTTTAATGGACATTCGAATGCCGCGCTGTGACGGGCTGACGGCTACCCGGCTGATAAAGGCGGAAATGCCTGAGATGAGAATCATCATCCTGACTACTTCTACCGAGGATAACGATTTATTCGAGGCGACCAAATCCGGCGCCAGCGGCTATCTGGTCAAGAGCATGGACGCAGAAGAGTTAATCGAAGCTCTCGACCAGGCGAAGGAAGGCACGCCACCCTTCTCTCCGGGACTGGCTGACAAGTTGCTTAAAGAGTTTGCGCGTATAAGTAAACCCGGCGCAGATAATTCGTCAAAAAGCCCGGAAGAAACCGGCAGCGGGAAGACCGCGAACCAGTTGAATCCACGGCAGATTGAAGTACTAAAGCTTGTCGCGGACGGTCTTTCCTATAAAGAAGTGGGAGCCCGGCTGTCCCTGAGTCCCCGTACCATAAAGTATCACATGGCCGAAATTATGAACCGATTACATCTGGAAAACCGCGCCCAGGTGCTGGCTATTGCCGGCCAGATAGTCTTGAAAGGACACCGGCCAGACTAATAAAGCTGATTGCACCTTTACACTGTCCCCAGGGACAGTCTCTTTTTTTAAGAGACTGTCTTTTTTTTATCCCTGGAGACAGTGTAAACCGGTACTTTTGCTGCTAATATCGGAGACGGAAGGAAACGATAAGAACAGACCATGGAAAAAAGAAGACGCATTGTACTTTTTGGCAACTCCATAATACTGGGTACAATTGGAGCCAGCCTGCGTCGCTCATCGCGATTCGAGGTGATCACCCTGCCACCATCGCAACCGGAGGACCTGAAGGACATGGCCCCCGACATAGTCCTCTTCGACCTTGAGGCAGAGCGCCCGGAAGCGGCCTTTTCTCTTTCGGAGGGTTGTTCCCGGGTATTGTTCGTAGGTATCAGTCCGGATACGAACCTGGTGAAAATGTGGTCCGGCCAGCAACTACGTGAACTGTCGACTTTGGATTTGCTTGAGGCTATAGATCAGCAACTAAATCGTAAGGAGGTGGTTAAAAGGGAAAAGCAAAATCGATGATAGAAAGTACGGGTTTGAAAAATAAAAAAGGAGAAACGGGAAAATGAAAAAATTACTGAAAATTGCCTTGCCTCTAGTGTTGGCCATCGCTCTCATTATACCTGTTTTACCTGTCGGGACGGCTTTAGCCGCTGCTGATTGGACGGAGAATTGGGACTTATATTCCACCGCACAGGATATGCATGGGGTAGGTGGATGGAAGGGGTGGGACAATAACCCCGCTGCTACCGCACGTACCAGCGGCACCCAGTTCGTAAGTTCTCCTAACTCCATTGAAATTGCTGGGAGTACTGACCTGGTACACGAGTTCTCCGGATACGATGGGGGCCAGTGGGTCTTTTCCGCTCAAATGTACGTGCCGGATAACTTCACCGGTGAGTCATACTTTATCCTCCTGAACCAGTATGCCGATTCAAGCTATGATAACGTTTGGGCAACCCAGCTAGAATTCAATGCTGCCGGCAATTATATTGAGGATCAGTGGACTTACAACAGACTAACTCTGGAAAAGGGCCAATGGGTCGAGATTAGAGTCGAGATTGACCTGGATACCGACTCGCAAGAGGTCTACTATGGGGGGAACCTCCTCGTGAGTAAGGGTTGGTCAAATGGTACTCAAGGTTTTCCTTACGGTGCCGTTAACATTGCTGCCATTGACCTGTACGCCAACAATTCAAACCCTGTTTATTACGACGACATTGTATTGAGGCCATCGGTTACAGTCATTCCATCAATGGCCGCTCCGAATATCGCCGAGATCATCCTTGAAGCCGAGGGAGTAAATACCCAACAATCAATGGGAAAAGGTAAGGCCAGAACATTCATCAACCTGATTCAGCAAACCGCGGCTAACATGGGACCCCAGACAGATTTCAATGGAGTACCCAAATACCTGGTGGTGGGAGACCCGGGTGAAGAAGTTGAATCCCTTAACCCGGATTACTGGCAAGCGGTCCTGGATTTCCTCAATGCTCGCATAGCGTTTTACGGGCTAAGCATCGATCCGTTAACCTATTCATACGCTGACTATGTTGCGGACCAGTACGGTGGTTCAGTCTTTGAGGAAGACTTCACTGGTATATACTCTAGCGAAATCCCGGTTGGATGGAGTGAAACAGCAGCATACCCAAACTGGTATGTAGAGTCATCTAACTATGCTTGGGGGACTTCTTCTCCAGAAATGGGATTCACTTGGAGTGATAACTACGGTACATCCAGGTTAATAACACCCACAATTGATGCCAGCGCGTATAGTGGCCTCGAACTCTCTTTTGCGCATTTTGTTAGCGATTGGAATGGAGACGATTACACCTTGAAAGTACAGCTGTCAGAGGACAGCGGCGCTACCTGGACGACTGTCTGGTCAGTAAGCCCAACAGGTGATATCGGGCCTGAAACGGTTGGGCCGATCGATCTGAGCGCTTACGACGGACTGACATTCCAGCTCGCCTGGGTTTTCGAAGGAGAT
>CAYXEG010000142.1:0-8585 GCA_964463875.1 uncultured Dehalococcoidales bacterium | reverse complement strand
CGGATAACCGATATCTCTCCTTTGCGTTCGCTGACCGGCCTTACCGAACTGTCCCTTGCCGGAAATTCACGGCTGGAGGATATTTCTCCGCTATCGGAACTGACCCGGCTTACCTCGCTGCGACTGACCTCCGGCCTGGTAACGGACCTTTTGCCTCTTGTACCCCTCACCGGGCTGGAGAGTTTATCGATACAATTCGATAAAGAAGCGGATATCACCCCTCTTTCTTCGCTGACCGGATTGAAGGAACTGATTCTGGGTACCGTTATCGACGATTGTGCTCCGTTGGCAGCGCTAACCGGCCTTACCAGGCTGCAAATCAGGGGTTCCGAGGGGGTGGATTATGCCCCGCTTGCCGCTCTGACGAACCTGACCGAGTTGTACATCGCCGGTTTATCCGGGTATGGAAGCACGTATTTTACTTCGCTGGATAGAGTACCGTCCGACAACGTCGGTATTGCCCCGGTCGGCGATATAGCCTGGCTGTCCTCGATGACCAATCTTACCGTGCTTCACATGGGGCGATGCGGTATCACCGATATATCACCGCTCGCTCCGTTAACCGGACTTCGGGAGTTGTGGATTTTCGATAACGAAATAGATGACATATCTCCGCTGACATCGATGAGCAGGCTCGAAACCCTCCACCTGTCAGGCAACCGGGGTGAACTGACCGATATCTCGACGCTATCCGGCCTGACGGAACTGAAAGTACTGAGTCTCACTCTCAATCAGAAAACCGATATTTCACCGATGTCCACTCTGTCGAAGCTTGAGAGATTGTGGCTGACCGGTGCCTGTGCGGAGAATATCACCGCCCTCGCTTCTTTGACAGCCTTGAGAGAACTGGCTGTGTCGCTCAAACCCGAAGATGTCCCGGTTCTTTCGAAACTGGTGAACCTCAGGGAACTCAGGTTATATACCGGCGGCGCGACCGACCTCTCGCCGCTTTCGGACCTGACGTCGCTGACCCGCCTGACCTGCAGCGGGGGACGGCTGTCCGATGTCCCGACCAGCCTTACCGAAACGACGACCGATATTTCTTCGCTCGCCCGCCTGTCGAATCTTGAGGAACTGGTACTGGAAGACCACTATATTACCGATATTACGCCGCTGTCTTCATTGAATAACCTGGCATATCTAAAACTTGAAAGCCTCCAGGTGAAGGACGTTTCTCCCCTCGGGTCCCTCGGTGCTCTGAAGTATCTGTACCTTAGTTGCGAACAGTTGACGGATATTTCGTCTCTGTCATCGCTCTCCGAACTGAGGTACCTTCGCATTGCCGGTCATTTTTACCGGTGGGACCGCCCCCGAACGCTGGAGGTGCCGGAACTGAGCGGCCTGACAAACCTTATCTGCCTGGAACTGAGCGACCATGAACTCAAGAATATTACCGGCCTTTCGGGGTTGCCTTCGCTCGAATACCTGGACTTGAACTGGAATGAGATAGAAGATATCTCATCCCTTGCCTCGATGACCAGCCTGGAATACCTTGACCTGAGCACTAACCGGATAGAAGATGTTTCGGTGCTGTCCGGTATGAAAAACCTGAAAACTCTCCGGCTGGACTGGAATGCGGTACGCGATATCGCCCCGTTTTCTTCGCTGGCGGAACTCCACCGGCTGAGACTGGAAGGCAACCGGATTACGGACATCTCGCCGCTCGTTTCCCTGGAACGCCTCGGACAGGTGAGCCTCGGTGAGAACCCGCTCGATGAAGAATCCGCAAATGGTATCGTCCCCCTCATGCGGGAAAGAGGTGTCTCCGTCGGGTGGACCCCGTTGAAGCTGGAATGAGACAGTTTCCCTGTTCGGACAAGCCATGGGGGAAAAATGTGCCGGTTTTCTTGACACATGTTCATTCGGGATGTAGAATACCATTCATACACGTAAAGGAGAAATCGCAATAAAAAGTCCGGCAACACATACCATAACCTGTAACGGCATCATGTGCTGCCCTGCCTCCGAAGGCAAGGGTTCCCGGGCTTATTGCATCCGTTTCGTGTCGATAACGTGATTATTACGTAGATAAACGGAAGAAGACTCAAAGCCCGGGAAAGTAAGAAATCCCGGGCTTTTTTATATACAAAAATATGCGATGAGGAGAAAAAATGATTAGGGGAGAAAAGGTCGGTTTACGTGAGGTCAGGCGGTCTGACGTGGAGCATTTTCTGAAATGGTTCAACGACCCGGAGGTGGTTCAGTACCTCGGACAGTACCTGCCGATGACCGAGATGTACGAAGATAAATGGCTCGAAGGATTGCCGGACAGAAGGGAAAGGGACGTTCACTTCGTTATCACCGCACTGAATGGTGATACCGAGATTCCGATAGGGAGTATCGGATTGAGAGGTATCAGCAACAAGGACCATACCGCCACGTTCGGTATTGCTGTTGGCGACAAGAATTACTGGAATAAAGGTTACGGCACGGAAGCGGCCCGGCTGATGGTCGGTTACGGCTTCGAGGAACTGAACCTGAACCGGATAAGTTCGAGTGTTTTCGAATTCAACGAGCGCAGCCGGAGAATGCACTTGAGAGTCGGGTTCACCGAAGAAGGAAGACAGCGGGACCGGATTTACCGGAAGGGACGGTACTGGGACATGATACTGTTCGGTTTTCTCAAAGAAGAATGGGAAATAAAGAAAAACAGATAAGGAAAAGATAATGATAAAGGGAGAAAAAATACTCCTGCGGGAGATACGAAAATCCGATATCGATAATGCGGTCAGGTGGATAAACGACCCGGAGGTGACGCAGTACCTGATGATTTACCCGCCGGTTTCCGAAATAGCCGAAGAACGGTGGCTTCAGAACATCGGAGAAAACAAGGACGGTAAAATCGCCTTCTTTGTGATTGAAGCCATCGAAGGCGAGACGACGAAACCAATCGGCAACGTGGAACTGTCGGATATCAATCACCTTACGGGGAATGCCGAGTTCGGTATCGCGATTTTCGAGAAAAATTACTGGAGCAGCGGCTACGGCACCGAGGCCGCCGAACTGATTATCCGGTACGGTTTCGAACAGCTTAACTTGCACCGGATATCCTCGTTCGCCCACGCTTTCAATGAGCGCAGCCTGCGGATGCACCGGAAGGTCGGGTTCAAAGAAGAAGGTCGCCGGAGAAAAGCCTACTACCGGAACGGGGAGTACCATGACGAGGTGGTCTTCGGCCTGCTGAAGGATGAGTGGCAATCCCTGCGTCAGGTATAACTTTGGTGTCCGAGCCGTACTCACGGTATAATACACGGAGAATACATAAATGATTACAATAACCGGCCTTTCGAAGGCCTATATAGATAATGTACTGTTCACGAACGTCTCGTTCAACGTCGGCGCCCGGGACCGCATCGCCATCATCGGCGCCAACGGCTCCGGCAAGACGACCCTGTTCGAGATTCTGACCGGCGGCATTACTGCCGACAGCGGCTCCATCACCCTGCGGAAAGGCCTCACCATCGGCTACCTGAAACAGGATATCATTACCTCGACCTCGAAACGCCTCCTCGATAACGTCGTCTCTGCTTCGACCGAAATCGTCGGTATGGGCCACCGCATCGAAATACTCCGGCAGGACCTGGCCGAGGAGAAAGACCCGGAAATCTCGGTCGGCCTTATGGAAAAACTTGGTGAGTTGCAGAACCGGTTCGAAGCTTCCGGCGGCTACGATGCCGACTACGAAGCGAGGACCGTCCTCTCCGGGCTGGGGTTCAAGGAATCCGATTTCGACCGGCCGCTGACCGAGTTTTCCGGCGGCTGGGTGATGCGCGCCGAACTGGCCCGGCTGCTGTTTCTCAACCCGGACGTGCTGCTGATGGACGAGCCGACCAACCACCTCGACCTCGAATCCTGTATCTGGCTGGAGAACTACCTCGATAAATACGAGGGGGCGGTGCTGGTAACGTCCCACGACCGCTCCTTCCTCAACCGGGTGGTCAACAAGGTGCTGGCTATCGAGCCGGACGAAGTCCTCTTTCACCCCGGTAACTATGACAGCTACGTCACCTCGCGGGAAAAAGACCTGGAAATGCGGGAAAACGCCGCCCGGCGTCAGGAAGCCATGCTGAAAAAGGAAATGCGCTTCATCGAGCGCTTCAGGTACAAGGCAACCAAGGCTGCCCAGGTGCAGAGTCGCATCAAGAAACTCGATAAAATCGAACGGATTACCGTGCCGAGAACAACCCGGAAGATAGCCTTTCATTTTCCCGACCCGCCGAGGGTGGGTGAAGAAGTTATCTCCCTGAAACATATCGCCAAATCGTACGGTGATAAGCCGGTCTACACCGACCTTAACCTGGTCATTCGCCGGGGCGATCGGGCGGCCCTGGTCGGACCGAACGGCGCCGGTAAGACCACCCTGCTCCGCATCATGGCCGGGGTACTGCCCTTCGATGCCGGGGAGCGGAAACTCGGCCATAACTCGATACTGGCCTATTACGCCCAGTATTTACTGGAACTGCTCGACCCGAAGAACTCGATACTCGATGAGGTGAGGAAATCGGCGAAGGATGAACTGGACGAACGCCTGCGGGTGATTCTCGGCTCGTTCCTCTTTACTGCCGACGATATCTATAAGAAGGTCGGCGTCCTTTCCGGCGGTGAAAAAGGACGGCTGGCAATTGCGAAAGTACTGCTGCAGTCTCCCAATTTCCTGCTCATGGACGAGCCGACCAACCATCTCGATATCCCATCCCGGGAGATGCTGACCGACGCCCTGGAAGCGTACAAGGGAACGCTCTGCTTCATAACCCACGACCAGACCCTGATACGGCAGATTGCCAACAAGATTGTCGATATCCGGGATGGTAAAGTGACGATATTCGACGGCGATTATGACAGCTACCTGTACTGGCGGGACAATACCGCTCCGGTAACCGGGGTATTTGCCCCGCCTTCCGGTAATCACGAAAAACCGAAGGTGAAAACCCGCGACCGGAAAACGCAGGAAGGGGAACTGAGAAACCGGTATTATAAGGAATCGGCTCCCCTGAAAAAGCGACTGGAAGCACTTCAAAAGGAACTGCCGGAACTGAAGAAAAACCTTATCGACATGGAGAAAAAACTGGCTGACCCGGCGCAGTACCGGAACGGACAGGAAGCCTCCGCCACGGTTAAGGAATATGATCGGCTCAGGGATATGATAAAATCGGTCTCCGATGAAGAAATCCGGCTTGAGCTGGAAATCGAGGAGATGAAAAGCCGGTACGACGAGGCGATGGAGAGGTTGTAGATGATGAACGAAACTCTGTTAAAAGAACTCACAATGATTGCTGGAAACGTGATTACCGACCGGGCTGAAATGGAAGACTACGCCCGCGATGAATCGCCCCACGCCGAACCCTGTTTTCCGGAAGCGGTCGTCTTTCCTGAGAATACCGAAACCGTCTCGAAGGTGATGGCTTTCGCTTCGAAGCACCGGATTCCCGTCACACCGAGAGGCGGCGGCACCGGCTTGAGCGGCGGCTGCATCCCGCAATATGGCGGCATCGTTCTCTCACTGGAAAAGATGGACCGGATAATTTCAATTAACCGGGAAAATTTCACTGCCGTCGTCGAGCCGGGCGTCCGGATGAACGACCTGTGTGCGACCATCGAAGAAAAAGGATTGTACTACCCCCTCTATCCCGGAGAAATGACGGCGACTATCGGCGGTACGGTAGCCACCAACGCCGGGGGCATGAACGCCGTCCGGTACGGTGTTACCCGGAATAACATCCTCGGCCTCGAAGCTGTCCTGCCGAACGGCGACATTATCAAAACCGGCGGCGAGTACGTGAAAAGCTCCTCCGGCTACGACCTTACCCAGTTGATTGCCGGCTCGGAAGGAACCCTGGCGGTTATTACGAAAATCATTCTCAAGCTGACCGTGAAACCGGCGAAACGGGAAGTTCTCTTTGCTCCGTTTTCGAATCTCCAGAACGCTATCAATGCCGTGCCCGAACTGCTGCGCCTCCGGATGATTCCCGCCGGACTCGAGTTCATGGAGCGGAGGATTCTGCAGATTGTCGAGAAGTACCTCGACCGGGAGATTCCCTACCCGGAGTATGACGCTTTCCTGATGATAATCATGGACGGCGATTCGGAGGACGCCATTCACGACTACTTCGCCGAAGCCGGGGAAATCTGTATCCGGCATGGCGCCGCCGAATGCCTCGTGCCGGGCAGCGAACACGCCAAACGGCGGCTCCTCGAAGCCCGCGAAAAATTCTACCACGCTATTAAGAAGTTCGCTCCCATGGAGCTAATCGATACCGTCGTCCCCCGCAGTGCGATACCGGATTTCGTCCGACAGGTCAGCGGGTTTTCCAAAAAACATGGTATACCGGTGATTGTCTACGGCCATGCCGGTGACGGTAATGTCCACCTGCACCCCCTCTGCGAGAACATCAGCCGGGAGAGTTGGCAGGAAAAACTGCCCCTTCTGATGAAAGAGATTTACCGGGCGGCGGTTTCCTTCGGCGGAGCGATATCCGGCGAGCACGGTATCGGCACTGAAAAGAAGCCGTACCTCCCGATTCAGCTCGATGAACCGCTCATGACAGTCATGAGGAACGTGAAAACAGCCTTCGACCCGGACAATATTCTCAATCCGGGGAAGATATTTGATGTATAATTGTACAGGATAATTAAAACATGCCTGAACATGAAGAAAAGGACGTGCTCATCATCGGAGCCGGGTTGACCGGACTCTCCGCCGGCTTGGCTTATCTGCTCAACAGCCCTGTCTCCAGGGTACTCATCCTTGAAAAGAATCCTGCCAGCGGCGGCTATGTTACCACCTACGCCAGGAAAGGCTATTGGTTCGATACCTGCCAGATGGCCTCGAACGTTTCCGATATCCTCGACTACCTGGGTATCGAAATGTATTTTCATGAATTCACTGACGATTTTATCCGTGTCTACCTGGCTGACCCGTCCGCTCCCTCCGTCAGAACCACCGAACTGCATTCGGGAGGAACCTCCTTCGAAGAACGGTTTTATGCATTGTTTCCTGAAGATGCCGGGAAGCTCAGGAAGTTTTTCGACTATTCCCTGGCGATGTTCCAGGAGATATACGGGTTGAAATATAAGCTGGATGTCGTGGAAATCCTGAAAATTCTCGCTCTTTGCCCAAAAGTAATGAGGAACAAGGGGAAAACCTTCACTGAATATTTGAAGATGTTCGGCATCGATAATCCGGATATCTCGCTTCTCTTCCAGGTATTTTCCAGCATGTGCGGGCTGCCGAACGATCGCATCGCTGCCCTCCTCACTGTCGGGGTGATGTATTCCCTCAGGGAAAAGGCATACCGGCCTGTGACCGGTTTCATCGAGCTTCCCCGGAAAATGGAGGAACGCTTTCGGAAGCTTGATGGCGAGGTTCGGTTGAAAAGCGAGGTTGAGCAAATAATCATCGAAAACAACGCCGTGAAAGGCGTCCGGCTGAAAGACGGGAAGGTAATCGACTCACGGAATGTTGTTTCGACTATAGATATCAAATCGACTATGGAACACCTCGTCGGCATGGACATGGTGCGTTCGGTGAGACCTTCCTACGCGAGGAAGATAGATTCGATTCAGATGACCACCTCGACCTTTACCGTCAATCTTGGCCTCGACGATTCCGGGTTGTTAACGAAAAAACGCATTCCCTCCGGGTACTCGTTATTGACCAGCGGTAACGATGCCTTTTCTAAACTGTATGCTGCCTTCGAGAACAATCGGTCAGCTCTCTCGGAAACCTGTTTCTATCTCGGGCTGAACTGTCCGCCGGTATCGGAAAACAGGCTGCCGACGCTGGGCATCCAGGCGATACCCGAACCGGTCGGGGACTGGGTCAGCCTCCGTACCGGCGACCGGAAAGCGTATATCCGGAAAAAAGAAGAGGTGGCTGATTTACTCATCGGTATCGTGGATAAGTACCTGCTGCTGGGGTTGAGTGAGCACATCGTGGTGCGTGATATCTCGACACCAGCGACGTATGCCCGGTATTCCGGTTCGCCGGGCGGGTCTATCTATGATATGGCGGCGGTGCCCGATAACTTCGGAGCAAATCGCCTGCCCGTGCGGACGCCCTTTCGCGGGTTGCTGGTGCCGAAGTTTGCCCATGGTGTTTTCGGCGCCATGAACAGCGGCTTGCAGGCTGCCGATATCCTTCTCCGGGGCAAGGTAATGCAGGGTAATTCTCGGTTCAGGAGAAACAAGAATGTCGAACAATAATGACTGGAAAAAACTACTGAAATCCGACCCGACCGGCTGGTTGCTGGAGGAGGATAACCCGGCGGTGCGGTACCTGGCGCTCAGGGATATCGTCGATGCCGGCGAAAAAGAGGTAAAAACAGCCCGAGCGAAAGCCCACCGGGAGGGTCCGATTGCCGAAATCCTTGCCAACATGGACCCGGAAGGCTGGTGGGTGTATCCGGGTCACGTCTATGCGCCCAAATGCCAGGGAACATCGTGGTCGATTCTTGCCCTGGCGCAGATGGGCGGGTCGGTTGAGGAGGACAGGCGTATCGAAACTGCCTGCACGTACCTCCTCGATTCAACCCTGTCGGAAGGCGGGCAGTTCGGCTCTTATAAAACATTCAGTTGTTTTCAGGGCA
>CAYXEG010000141.1:3306-8599 GCA_964463875.1 uncultured Dehalococcoidales bacterium | reverse complement strand
ACAGCGGTTCTGTCTTTGGTACAACATGGTAGCGCATACGGGATTCGAACCCGTGATCTCCGCCTTGAGAGGGCGGTGTCCTAGGCCGCTAGACGAATGCGCCGTTTTTGAACAGATATCTCAGTTTATCGTATACAGGCTCGGTCGTCAATCGGTTTGTCTTACCGCTATCCCCCCGGTAACGGCCTCAGTATCGCCCGGCAGGGAGCCCCGTCGCCCTTCTTCAGCCGGAGCGGCAGGCAGATAAGTTCGTACTCTCCTGCCTCCACCCCGCCGAGGTTCAGGCCTTCGATGATGTATATCCCGCTTCCTAACAGCGTATCGTGAACCGCTTTATTACCACGATCATCCCCCACCGTCAGGTAATCGATTCCCACCATCCTCACCTTTCTCTCCGCCAATAACCGGGCTGCCTCTGGTGTTATGTAAACATAATTCCCCGGCTCCATCCGTTTTTCATACACCCGCGGCGAGTTCCTTGTCCTGAACAGTATCCTCTCGCCTGCCCGGATATCGTACGGCTCCAGTTCGGCAACCGTTACCGAAACCGGGTCATGTATCTCTATCACCCGGCAGATACCGACCGTCGTGTCGAGCGGCATCTCGTCAATCGTTCCCCGGCCGTTGATGAAGTGCTGAGGGGCATCGATGTGCGTCCCGTCATGGGTGTTCATCTCAATCTGCGACATCGTCACCCCGTGCCCTTTTTCGCCATCGAATATCCGGTTGAAGGTCGGGTACCTGAACGGCCCCCCTTTTGTCGGGTCGTTCCCCGGATATATCGGCATGTCGTTATGCAGGAAAAGAGTGATATCTCTCCACCCCGATACGTCTGCTTTCAAACGTTTTTCCTCATTCATGGTGTCCTCCTGGAAGTTCGTCTTGAACGATTTCCCCCATCTTAATGCAACGAATGCTCACCGTAAAGCCGATGGTACTTTACAAGAAGTCGTTAGACTCTTTATTATGCAGAAAACGAATTATGAAACTGAAGGAATTACTCTCCGCTTACCCGCCGGTAGGAAAAATCGAAAACGTCCGGAACATAATCAGGCAACGATTGCTTAGTTCCGGGAAACGCCTCGTGATAATCGATGACGACCCCACCGGGCCACAGGCGGTTCATGACGTGCGTGTTTACATGAACTGGTCGGTCGATACCCTGAAAAAAGCTCTCAGAAGCGGAGAACCGGTATTCTTCGTCTGCACTAACTCGCGAAGCCTGAACCCGGAAGAAATGAGGCAAACCACCCTGGAAGTCGGCCGCAACCTGAAAGTAGCCGCCCGGGCAGAGAAGGTCGGATTTCTCCTCGCCTCCCGCAGCGACAGCACCCTCAGGGGACATTTCCCGGGTGAAGTCGAAGCCCTCCTCGAAGGTACCGGCGATAATCCCGACGGCATCATCCTCGCCCCGGTATTCCTCGAAGCCGGGCGGTACACCATCAACGATATCCAGTACGCCGAATCGGACGGCAGCCTGACACCGGTTCATCTTACCGAGTTCTCCCGTGACCCGTCATTCTCCTACAAAAACAGCGACCTGAAAAAATGGGTTGAAGAAAAAACCGGAGGCCGAATCCGGGCTGATGACGTGCTCTCGATTTCTCTCGAAACCATCCGTACCGGCGGGCCGGAAGCCGTAACCGAAATCCTGATGAACGCCTCGAAACGAACCATTGTCGTAATAAATGCCGCCGGTTATGAAGACCTTGAAATCGTGGGCCTTGGCATCTCCAAAGCTGAAGAGAAAGGAAAATCGTTCCTCTACCGCTGTTCGGCTTCCTTCATCAAGGCAAGAGGAGGTTTCGATGACAAATCTCTGCTTACCGTCGATGAACTTTTACCTGGTAGCGGTCCGGGGTTGATAATCGCCGGTTCATACGTCGAAAAAACCACCCGACAATTGCGTGTGCTGCTCGATTCCGGCCTCGCCGAAGGGCTCGAATTACGGTCTGAACGATTGAAAGACCCTGCTGAAATTGAGCTCGAAATTCAACGTGTCTCTGATTATGTCAATACCAATCTCAGCCGGGGTATCACCACCTCTGTCTTCACCTCACGAACAGTCGAAGCGGGAACAGGTACCGAGTTCCTCGCGACCGGCCGGTTACTCATGCGGTCGCTGTGCCGTCTCATCGAGAGTCTGACCGTTACACCGGGCTTCGTTATCGCCAAGGGCGGTATCACCAGCATCGAGCTTGCCCGGACTGCTCTGAAAGCCAGGCAGGCGCTGGCAATCGGCCAGATTCTGAACGGTGTCCCGGTCTGGAGGCTTTCCGACGCTGAAAAATGGTCGGATATTCCCTTCGTCGTTTTTCCAGGAAATGTCGGTGACGAAACCGCCCTGCTGAAGGCGGTCGCTGTTTTACAGGAAAGGTAACCTGCCGGAAATCCGTCTATAATTATTTGTCGCCTGAACGATGACTCATCCTGAGCAGTCGCCGGTAGAAAAACAGGCTGACCAGGAAAGGTAAAAAGTCATACACCGTCCGGAAAAGCAACGAAACCAGCACTCCCCGTTCGAACGGAACGCCGAGCGCTGCGTACACACCCGCCATCGACGCTTCCTGTATCCCCAGTCCTCCCGGCAGCATCGATACGTTACCGACCGATATCCCGACCGAGAAACCCGTAATCAGAATACCCGGGCTGACCGGGGCGCCGAGGGCGCCGAAGCAGAACCAGAACCCCACCAGCATGAATCCCCATTCTGCCGCAACACAGAACAATATCAGCAATAGCATCCGGGGCTTGTCTTTCAGTACCGCCACTCCGGCGGTCATCGCATCATCGAAGGTGGTAAAGAACGAAGACGAGTCCTTCCTGGTAATGAATCGCAGTAATTTGGAAAGCAGGTTGATACAAAATACGCGTAAGGACTGTTTGAACACGATAAGCGTCGCCACGATGATAAAAGCAATCACGACCGCAGTAAAAATACTCAACCATACCATCGCTACCGGAGGCACCAGCCGGTTGGCCACCAGGTATATCAGGCCGACCGGCAGTACGCAGAACATCCCCAGGTTATGAAGGTGGGAATGAAAAATAGAGGCCGCCAGCGTCTGACTCGTAGGAATATCTTCTCTCCCCATCAGCATGATTCGGAGAGCATGCCCACCTGTCCCCATGGCATCAATCAAATTGTTCAGAGCTGCGGAGACGAATCCGACATTAAACAGATGGGCATGGGTAAGCGGAATGTTGAATACCCGGTTGACCAGGGTATACCCGTAACTGAGAAAAAAGTACGAACAGCCGACAAACAATACGGCGAACCCTGATTTTTGCCACTCGGCCGCCCGCAATACCGCTAACGTGTTCTGCCAGTCAAGAATAATTATCAGTATGCCAATCACCAGGAGCAATAATATCCCGGTTAACAGAACCCTCTGGCGATGGCGTTTAAACATGAATCTCTATTGCGGGCAACATTATTTTCTGATTGTCTCCTGCCGGGCTCTTCGAGCCGCACCATTCGGTAATGCTTTATATTGTATAACAGAAACGAGTGATTGATAATACACTAATTACGTAAAAACAAAAAAAGGGCGTCCGTTGTTTGGCGGACGCCCTTCATTTCTAACTGTATACTACTATTTACTTGCCATTACCCCTTATCATCACCAGCATCATCTTGAACCGTTCGGTTGCCTTCAAAGCATGAGGTTCATTCGCCGGCATGATGACAGCCTCGCCCGTTTTCAAATACAGTTCTTTACCACTGATGATAATAGCCGCTTGCCCATCGATTACATGCACCAGGGCATCATAGGGAGCCGTATGCTCACTCAGTCCCTCACCCTTATCGAAGGCAAACAGCGTCACCGTTCCGGCTGCTTTGTCGATAATCGTCCGGCTGACTACCGTACCGGCCTGATAGGATACCAGACTTCCTAATTCAGCGCTCTCAGCCATTAATTTTTTATCGTTCTGTTTACCGTTGCTCATGACTACCTCCGACCTGTTTCCCCAGTATCGCTTTCATGTCTTCCGCGGGTGTCGAAATCGGCTTGATATCGAATTTTTCGACCAGGATGTTCAGTATGTTCGGTGAGATAAACGCCGGCAGCGACGGGCCGAGATAGATGTTCCTGATACCAAGCGAAAGCAGCGTCAGGAGAATACAGACCGCTTTCTGCTCGTACCAGGAAAGCACCAGCGTTAAGGGAAGCTCGTTAACACTGCAATCGAAGGCTTTCGCCAGCGCTACCGCTACCTGAATCGCCGAGTAGGCATCGTTGCACTGCCCCATGTCGAGCAGCCTGGGAATGCCCCCGATTTCCCCGATATCCAAATCGTTGAACCGGTACTTACCGCAGGCGAGGGTGAGGACGATAGTATCCTTCGGCGTCTGCTTGACGAATTCGGTATAGTAATTGCGCCCCGGTTTAGCGCCGTCGCAGCCACCGACCAGGAAGAAGTGCTTTATCGCCCCGGCTTTAACCGCCTCGATAACCGTACCGGCAACGCCCATGACCGTGTTCCGGGCAAATCCGGTTTTTAAAGTCGTGCCACCATTGATGCCGGTAAATTGCTTGTCCTCATCCCAGCCGCCCAGCTCCAGGGCTTTTGCAATTATCGGGCTGAAATCTTTCACACCGTCTTTACCTTCCGGGATATGTTTCAAGCCGGGATACCCGACAACCGCCGTGGTATAGATATTTCCCTTATAGGAATCTCTCGGCGGCATGATGCAGTTGGTCGTATACAGTATCGGCGCCGGAAGATTATCGAATTCCTTTTGCTGGTTCTGCCAGGCTGTCCCGTAATTCCCTTTCAGGTGAGCGTATTTCTTCAGCTCGGGGTAAGCAAGGCAGGGCAACATTTCTCCGTGGGTATAGATATTGATGCCCCTTCCTTCCGTCTGTTCGAGTAACTGTTTCAAATCGAGTAAATCGTGACCCGTGACGACAATGAAGGGGCCTTTTTCTACTTTCAGGCTGACATCGGTCGGTTCCGGATGGCCATATATCGAGGTATTAGCATCATCCAGCATACCCATGCATTTCAGGTTTACCTGACCGAATTCCATGATAAGCCCGAGCCATTCTTCAGCGGTATGGTCGTCACCGAGGGCTTTCATCCCTTTATAGAACCATGCAGTAACTTCATCATCATCCCTGCCGAGCATGTGAGCATGCCATGCGTAGGCTGCCATGCCCCGAAGGCCGAAAAGAAGGCCGACAAGCCGGCCAAGACCGAGGCTGCACCTGCTGCTGCCAAGGTGGAAGGCGACGCCCCGCAGTACATTGGCATCGAAGACTTCGCCAAGCTCGACCTGCGCATCGGC
>CAYXEG010000141.1:0-3296 GCA_964463875.1 uncultured Dehalococcoidales bacterium | reverse complement strand
ACCACGTCTGTATCGCCGTGGAACAATGTTTTCGGGTCCATATCATCGGCGCCGCCAAGCTTTTCTTTTTCGGCTTTCGCTGCAGCGATGTATTCGTCAATCCGGTTTTTATCGAAATTCACGTTGGTAATGGTAGCAAACAAACCCTGCATCATGATTTCGTCAGCGTTTTTCCCGGGTTTCTTTCCCTCGGCTGCCCTTGCCAGACCGACCAGCACTCCAACGAGCATGTCCTGCTCGTTCGCAACCTCAGGTGTTTTTCCGCACACTCCGGATTTCGTACAACCCTTTCCGCCTGCCGTCTGTTCGCACTGGAAACAGAACATCTTCTCAAGTGTTGATGTATCCATCTCGATTACCTCCTTTTTATTCCGGGACTTCATTGTACAGGTATTCAAAATATACTACAATAGCATATATCATGCGGTAACACATGTTACCGGTAAACAGGGTTTTTATGAATCCGGAAATAGTCAGGGGATTAGAGACGTCAGTTCTATTCCAGGGCATCGGAACCGAAGCCCTGGGCATCATGCTCGACTGTCTGAAACCCCGATTGAAAAAGTACCGTCCGAGAGAAATCGTCACTTCCTCCGGACAACCCTTTGAAGGAATCGGTATCATTGCCAGCGGGAAAATCGCTCTCACCAGAGAAATGTATTCCGGAAACCGGATAATCATGGGTTTCCTCGATGCCGGTGACATTTTCGGTGAAACGGTTGCTTTTTCGGACCGGCAGGTTTGGCCGATGACCGTCATCGCCCAGGATGACAGCGTCCTCCTCTTCCTCCCGCCGGATAAAATTACCCATACCTGCTCGAATATCTGCGCTTCTCACTCCCGGCTCATCATGAACATGCTCAGGATTCTTTCGAACCGGGCATCGATGCTCGACAAGAAAATCGAATACATGTCCGCCCGCAATATCCGGGGTAGAATCAGCAGCTACCTGCTCGACCTGTTACGGGACTCCGGTACGGATACCTTTTCTATTCCGATGAAACGGCACGAACTGGCCGATTACCTCAACATCCCCCGGCCTTCCCTCTCCCGGGAGATGGGACTGATGCGGGACGAAGGAATAATCGAGTTCGGTGGCACCACCGTCACCATTACCAGTGCCCGGGAGCTGGAGGATAGTATCCTCTAAGACGCAGGGTACTCTTTATACTTGAATCCCTTCTCGACGGAGGTGCAGGTGACCCCCCGTCCGGCCATCTCGGCGATGCAGCGGTTGCAGTGGTCGCAGTCCAGGGCGGTAAGCTTACCCGACTCCATTTTTTTCACAATATCCGGATGCCTTACCGTCATCCGGCCGATTTGTATAAACTCGAACCCCTCGTTCATGGCTGTCGTCATATCATCGAGCGAACAGATTCCCCCGATGTATGCCACCGGAATGGTAACCGCCTCCCTGATGCGTTTCGACTGTTCCATCAGGTAAAGGCTTCGAAACGGGTACTCCCGGACAATCAGTTTCCCGAAAAGCGCCATGCCGATTCTGGCCAGTACATTCTTTTCTGACTTCGCATACTCCCGAATCGGCACCTGTCCCCGCATCATGTAGAACGAAGTCCTGGCGGTAAATCCACAGCTCGGTACCAGCATGCTGGCGCCTTCAGCCTCGAATCTTTTAGCAACCTCTATCGCTTCGTCTATCGTTAACCCGCCTTTGAAGCCATCCTCGACATTCATTTTCACCAGCACCGGATAATCGAAACCGACTACCCGCCTGACGGCGCTGATAACGGAGGCGGGAAAAAGCAACCGGTTCTCCAGCGAACCTCCATAACGGTCCTTCCGCCGGTTCGTCCACGGCGAGAGAAACTGGCTGAGCAGGTAGCCATGTCCTGCGTGAATCTCAATGGCATCGAAACCGGCCCGCATCGCCATCTCCGCCGCCCGGCAGAAATCGTCTCTCACCCGTTCGATATCTCGTTCGTTCATCTCCCGGCAGATGCTGTACCGGAACAGGCAGAATTTCCGGGAAGGCCCGATTGGTGCCCTGCCGATAACCGCTTTGTTGGCAAAGAATCCGCAATGCCCCAACTGTATCGAAGCCGCTGCCCCCTCTTTATGAACAACCTCGGTGAGGCGTTTTAATTCAAGAATAATTTCTTCTCTCATCCACATTTCATGCCCGAACGCCACCCCGTCCCGGGAAATCGCGCAATAGGCAACAGTCGTCATGCCGATTCCTCCCGCCGCTACCTTTCGGTGGTGCTCGATTAGCTCGTTGCCCGGGGTACCATCCGGGCAAAGCCCCTCGAAACAACCCGACCTGATGACCCGGTTCCGCAACATCAGACTGCCGATTTTCCCGGGAGTAAATACCTTGCGGCCTGAAGACGGTTCTGCCATAACCACGACCTTTCTTTTTTTCGGATTTATCCTGTAGAACTTCACTCTCACATTATTTCAGATTTACCGGTTATGTCAAGCCGACTTGCCGGTTCGATACCATCGAATGTAGAATGAAAACAATACTGTTTTTGTAACAATATTCTGTCTGAAACGTTATTAAAGGTAAAAGCCGGTTGCAGACCAATACCGAAGAAAACTTACCTGATATAGAAACTCTGTCCGGGAAGGCGGTCGAAGGAAACGGAGACGCCTTCGGAAAACTCTATGATATCTATATCGACCGGGTTTACCGGCACATTTACTACAAGGTCGGCAATAAGGAAGACACTGAGGACCTGGCCCAGAAAACGTTCCTTCGCGCCTGGGATGCCATCGGCAAATACAGGAAAACATCGACCCCGTTTATTGCCTGGCTGCTGAAAATAAGCAATAATCTCGTTATCGATTTCTACCGCTCCCGTAAACCGGATGAGGATATCGATTTCGATTCTTTAACCGCGAAACCTGAGATGAATCCTGAAATCATCACCGAGGAGCGTTTCACCCGGGAAGAAATCAGGAAGGCAATACGAAAACTGAAAGGCGACCAGCAACAGGTTATCCTGATGCGGTACATTGAAGATTTTTCCTATTCCGAAATAGCCGCCGCCCTCGGGAAAACCGAAGGAGCGGTACGAGTCATCCTCCATCGCGGTCTGGTAAACTTGAGAAGCATAATCGAAAAAGGTCGATAATGAAAAGAGAAGAACTTATAACCCGGTGTATTGACGATATCAGGTCAGGAAAGCTGAGCAGGGAAGAATGCTGCCGGCTTTATCCGGGCATGCGAGATGAAATTGAGTCGATGCTCCAGCTCATCGTGGGACTCAGCCGGCAACCCGATATCCGGCCTTCCGATGAATTCAAATCCGTCTCCCGGGCTGCTCTGATGA
>CAYXEG010000140.1:361-8612 GCA_964463875.1 uncultured Dehalococcoidales bacterium | reverse complement strand
CATGAGGTATATTTCCTCATTACCGCTTCGGTCAGAAACGAAAACAATCTGTCCGCTCGGGACCAGCCCCTCATTTGCAGAAACCGGAAGTGCTACTCCTGCTGAGGGCAGCAGCATTGTCCCTAAAACGACCATATTCAACAAAATCCGTTTCATGTTCCCCCCTTCTCCAAGCTACCCCTGTAAACGGGTTCTGTGATATATGGCGTACAATTTTACAGGAATATCTGCTACAGTAAACAACTAATAGTATCAGGAATATCTTTTTTTATTGTAACAGATTTTACTGCTGCCTCGCACCTGTCCGCCATGCGGGCGAAAGCCTTCCCTTTTCAGCTGGATCCAGCACAATTGGGTAATCTCATTCCGAAATTGTCCCCCGGACTGGCTTACGGTAGAATAACCTCATCGGAGGGAACTGTGAAAGTGTTATTACAGCGGGTTACCGCAGCTTCGGTGAGTGTCGATGGCGAAATCGTCGGGAAAATCGGTCCCGGCCTGGTGGCGTTCGTCGGGGTGGCGGAAGGCGATTCGTCGAGAGATATCGATTACCTCGTGCCTAAAATGACCGGCCTGCGGATTTTTTCGGACAGCGACGGCAAGTTCAACCTGTCCGCCGGGGATGTCGGCGGCGAGTTGCTCCTCGTCAGCCAGTTTACCCTCCTCGCCGATACCCGGAAAGGCCGCCGACCCAGCTTCATCGGCGCCGCTCCGCCGGATATTGCTGACCGGTTATTCATGGAATTCGTCGAGAAAGCCCGCCTGTCCGGGCTGAAGGTGGAGACCGGCCGCTTCCAGGAACACATGCACGTCGAGATTCACAACGACGGTCCGGTTACCATCATGCTCGACAGCCGGGAGAAATTCGGGGAAAAAGCCGTTACCAGTCACTGAGAATGGATGATGAAACTGGTGATGCCTGCTATCATTTCAGCGACAGTTGGAAACCGGTAAATATTTGAATCTTCAGGAGGCTCTGAAAAAGTTCTCTCTCTACCCAAGGAGAAGGTCAGGGTGAGGGAGATATGTGCGGGTAGTAATAATTCACCCTCACCTAGCCTCTCCCGTCAAGGGAGAGGGAACAATTTGTCGAAGCTACACGGTGTTAATCAGTGGTTCCCTGGTTATTTGTCAATATTTTAAGAACAATTATTTCAGGGATTCCGGTCTTCGCCAGAATGACGGTAGAAAAACCGAGATAACCTGCTTATGCTTCGTACTCTATGCTGATATCGAGCGACTTGTGCGAATGGGTGAGCGCTCCGACGGAAATGATATCCACGCCGGTTTCCGCCGCCGCCCTGACCGTCTCGAGCGTAATGCCCCCGGAGGCTTCCGTCCTGATGCCGGCGGGCAGGTTCGCCACCACCTTCTTCATCTCGGCCGGACTCATGTTATCGAGCATGATGATATCCGGTTTCGCGGCGGCTGCCTCATACGCTTCCTCAGCGGTGGTTACCTCGATTTCGAGGGTAATGCCTTTCCGGTTCCGTTCCCTGGCTTTTTCGATGATGTCCGCAAGGCTCAGGCCGGCCGCCCGCATGGCGGCAATGTGATTGTCTTTTATCAGCACGGCGTCGCCAAGGTGGAGCCGGTGATTCTCTCCACCGCCCATTTTCACGGCGTACTTTTCGAGAATCCGCATGCCGGGGGTCGTCTTGCGCGTGTCGTAAATCTTCCCCTTGCAGCCTTTGATAGCTTCGGCGTAGCGGGCGGTTATGGTGGCTACCCCGCTGAGGCGCTGCATGAAGTTGAGGGCCACCCTTTCGCCCTTGAGAATGCTCAGCATGCTGCCGGATACGGTGGCGACGATATCGCCCGGCTTGACCGGGGTACTGTCTTCGATGAGCTGAACATAGTTCAGAGAGAAATCGACTTTCCAGAATACCCGTTTGGCGATGATATTGCCGGCCAGCACTCCGTTTTCCTTGACCATGACCGAGGCTTTACCCTGGAGATCGGGGGGTACGAGGGCTTCGCTGGTGACATCGCCTTCTCCGAGGTCCTCCGCCAGGGCGAGCGAGATAATATCGTCGACCTGCTTGCCGGAGAGGTCGGAACCGCTAAGGCTCATTGACGTATTCACCTTCGCGTTTGACGATGCCGCCTTTAGTCATCCTGATTTTGGCGCCTGATTCGACCTCGATAACCACCGAGTCCTCGTAAATGGAGCTGACCTTGCCGTGCATGCCCCCGGCGGTGATGACGTTATCGCCGATTTCAAGCTCCAGGACCATCTTGTCATGCTGTTTTTCCCGCTGGCGAAGGGGCCGAATCCCGAAAAAGTAGGATATCCCGACAAATAATACCGCTATCAAAATGAGAGGTAAAAAATCCATTGTTACTCCTTGTATTCCTGATGATTATTCCGATACACGTTTTCCCTGCAACGACCAGGGGCTGGTTTTATCTATTCGTACCGTGACGAGTTGGCCGAGCCGGTTTTCGGTATCTCCGAAGAATACCAGTTTATCACTTCTTGTCCTTCCCCGCCACTTGCTTTTTTGCCTGCCTTCAACCAGGATTTCGACGTCCGAACCCAGCAAACGGGCGTTGATTTCCGTAGCGACTTCCTCCTGAAGTTCCTCGACCATGGCGAGCCGCTCCTTCTTTGTTTCGGCAGGCACGTCATCCGCCATCGTCCGGGCGGCGATGGTTCCTTCCCGGGTCGAATAAGCGGCCACGTGAACGGCGTCGTACCGTACCTCCTTTAAGAGGTTATACGTATTCCGGAACTGTTCGTCACACTCGCCGGGAAAACCGACGATGATATCGGTGCTGAGGGCGATATCCGGCACCTTTACCCGGATTTTTTCAATCAGGTTCCGGTAGTGGCTGACGGTATAGCCGCGCCGCATCCGCTCGAGAACTTTATCGTCCCCCGCCTGGACCGGCAGGTTAATCTGCTCGCAGACCTTATCGAGCTCGCTGACGGCCTCGATGAGCCGGTAGCTCATGTCCTTCGGATGATTCGTCAGGAAGCGGATTCGCCTGAGTTTATCAATTTTTTCAAGCTCGTACAGCAACCCGGCAAGGTCGGGTTTTCCCGGCAGGTCGTTACCGAAGGAATCGACATTCTGTCCCAGCAGGGTGACTTCGAGCACGCCCAGTTCGGTGTGCTGTTTGACTTCAGCGATAATCTCTTCCGGCAGCCGGCTCTGCTCGCGACCCCGCCGGTAGGGAACGATACAGTAGGAGCAGAAATTATTGCATCCCCGGGTAATCGGCACATAAGCGGTCACTCCGTGGCTGCGGTGAATCGAGTGCTCCCAGCCCGCCTCCTGCAGCCAGTACGGCGGTTCGCCCGGCTTGAAAAAATGGTCGATATGCGGATATTTCTTCTTCAATGCCGGAATATCCGAATCGACAAAACAGCCAGTCACCGCCAGGGTGATGCCGGGATTCGCTTTTTTCAGCGCCCGGAGAGAAAATATCTTGTTGGTAACCCTGTTTTCGGCGCTCTGCCGGACGACGCAGGTGTTGAGCACCACCAGGTCGGCCTCATCGATTCTTTCCGTCCGGGTATAGCCGGCTTTCCCGAAACAAGCTCCGAGCCGGTCCGATTCCGCCTTGTTCATCTGGCAGCCGATTGTCCAAATATAGTACGAGGGCATGAAAATCCGGTATCCTTGCTGAATGTATCTATTCTGATTGTAGCAGATTTATAAGAAGGAAATATGAAGAAGGGGTTATACAAATCAGGTTCGAGGTTGACCGGCTTTCTCATTCCATAGCTCTCTGAATTTGTCTTCCCCGGCTTCCCGGAGTAATTTCTGGTTCTCGATGAAGTCCTGCCCGTACTTCAACCAGCTTTTCGCGAAGGTTTTCATCTTTTTACAGGGGAATTCCGGGCACTGGTAACAATGCGTGAAGTTCTTCTCCTTACAGCACAGGTGGAACTTTGTGCAGCTTTCGCATCGTGCCGAGTTAATCTCCGCACCCGGACAGGGCTTTTTTTCTTTCAGATACGTCGGGCACCCGCCGCAAAAAACACCGCAGGCAGGAATACGCCCGGAATAATGGTTAAGCGGGAATTCGGTCATTCTCTACTTTTCCCCCGTTCGTTCGCCTTCTCCACCTCTTCCAGGCTCTTCGCCGTCATCTCCACCCAGGCGGGTTTGAATCCGCTCCTGATAGCATTACGGACCGACCTGATGTTCGACCAGGCGGCGCAGTAGAAGGGGACTTTCCCGCGGTCGAGTATCTCACGCGTCAGGCGACTCGTCAGCGCCGAGGCGATTCCCTGCCGGCGGTAGCCGGGTAAAACATCGATGCCAATCTGCCACATTGTTTCGCAGTCATCCGAGCAGGCCGCCAGTCCGATGAGTTTATCCCCGTCATACGCGCCCGTTCCCAGGACATCATGCTCTTTTCGTGTCTTCTCCAGGGCGTTGCTCCATTCGGGTTTATAGAAGTCGGTAAAATCGCCCGTATGCAGGAGCCTGACCGGATACACGCAGGGCAGTTCCCGGAGGGTATTCATATCCGGCAGGAAATACTCGGCCATGTTGTGGATTCGGTAGCCTCGTTTTTCGAGTTCCGCATCGAGGACATGCATGTTCGGTGTTTCAAAACAGTGTTCAATTCTGTATTTGTCGATGAAAAGTTTGACAGTCTCCGCTATTTCTTCATTGACCGAAGCGACGATGTTACTCCCGTAAGAAATCAGGTTGCAGTAGAGCGGCAGCTTGAGATATATCCTGGCTTTCGGATTCGGTTCCGAAATGACCACCTTGTTTTCTTTCGAAAGGAAATCTTCCGGCCGGCAGTTCGCCTCCAGCGCCGATTGCCTCATGGCTTTTTCGAGTATGTCCCGGTTATTCATAAAAGTGTATTTCCTATCGACAGATTGGATAACTGATTCATCACTATGACATAAAAGGAGGAGGGAGGCAATATGTGAGTAAGAGAAAACAAGTGATAATGCAAAAACAGAAGTACAAACAAAGGCTATTTTGTAGCCTTATGCCTTTTAATAAGACCCATCAACATTTTTGAGATTGTTTCATACTGATTTTTGAAGTATTCGTGCTTTTTCTGGTCGATGTCATTCTCGTCTGACAATATTTCCAGTAATGAGACGCATTCATAGACCGAGCCTCTGGAAATGGTATAGAAATTGATTTTGTCAGCCTTTGAGAATTTACCACTGCCTTCGGCAATATTAAGAACAATACTGATAGAGGCTCGCTTTAGTTGATCCCGGAGATAACTGTCGATTGATTTGTTATCTCGCAGAAAAGTCAGGATTTCCTTGTTCTGCGTTTTGGCTTTTTTGTATACTTCCAGATTCTCGAAATCAAACATATACGTATTGTGGGTGAGGGTGAGGATGAGTAATTGGGGTATTCTTCCCAAACTACTAATTACAATGAACAAATTACTTAACTGGCGGAGGGGGAGGGATTCGAACCCTCGACCCCGGTTACCCGAGGTAAGCACTTAGCAGGCGCCCGCACTAGACCACTATGCGACCCCTCCGAATGATGCGAGGCCAGTTATATTGTAGGGGATATTGACGATTTTGACAAATGAATTTTCAGTTGACAAGCGAATCTCAACATACTATTGTGTCTATGAACAAAAGGAGTGACACCCCATGTGCGAGGAAATAGCTGCGAACATCAATACCGAAACGAGAGACTACCGCTTCAAGGGAATCCAGAATTTCCGCGACCTGGGCGGGTACCGGGCCGGGACCGACAAAATTATCGCTTGGAACCGTCTCTACCGGAGCGGCGAACTCCACCATTTGTCGGCGCGTGACAGTCAAAAATTGAAATTCGACCTCAGGGTGGCGTCGGTCATCGACCTGAGAAACGATGTCCGGGAAGAGACGAGCGAAAAGAAGCGCCTCTCAGAACTCGGTATCGTCTATCATAACGTGCCGGTGCCCCTCGAATCCGAGGCTGATAGTAAAACGACCGGGGAGTTGTTCATGGCGATGGCAGCTCAGCCGGACTTCGGCAGGCGGATAGTCGAAGTCCTCGAAATCCTCTCTCAACCTGATAACCTCCCGGCTGTTATCCACTGCAATGCCGGGAAAAATCGCACCGGAATCGTGGCTGCCCTGGTTCTCGCCGCCCTCGGCGTTGCCGACGAGGATATTGTCGCCGACTATATGCTGAGTGATTCCTACATAAAAGCCGTGAAAGAGAAACTGCTGGCCGACCCGGCGATGAAAGAGGCCCTTGAACGGGTGCCTGCATATGTCTGGCTGGTCGAACCGGAATCGATGGGCTTTTTCCTGAACAGCCTGAAAGAAACGTACGGCCCGGTGAGGGACTACCTCAAAGCTAGGGGAGCCGATGATTCGATATTCGCCGGACTCGAACGAAACCTGCTGACCCTGCCGCCGGGACCTTCGAGCAGCGCCGAATGAGCGAAACGCCGCTTTCCGCCGACCTGATTCGGGAAGGACTTGGTACCCGGATAATCGGCCGGGATGTCCTCTATCTCCCGGAAACGACCTCCACCAACGAGGTGGCCGTTCAGCGAGCGCTGGCTGGCGCCGCCGAGGGAACGGTCATTATCGCCGGGAAGCAGACACAGGGCAGGGGCAGACTGAAGCGCGCCTGGAGCACCCCAGAAGGGAACATTGCCCTTTCGGTGATTCTCTATCCGGACATCGCCAGGCTCCACTCGCTGATTATGATGGCCTCGCTGGGCGTCGTTCAGGCCATCGAAAAAGTAACCGGCCTGCACGCCGGTATCAAGTGGCCGAACGATGTCCTGCTGAACGGCCGGAAGGTCTGCGGCATCCTTATCGAGAGCGATGTCCGTAACGACCGTGTTCGCTACACCGTGACCGGCATCGGCATCAACGTCAATATCGGGCAAGACGCCCTCGCGGGCGTCCTGACCCCGGCTACCAGCCTCCTGGTTGAAACCGGGAAAGAAGTCTCTCGGCTCGGCCTGGTACGGGAACTGCTGCGGAGCCTCGACGAAATGTATTTTTCTCTGATGTCGGGCGGCTCCGTTTTCGAGGAATGGCGCGACCGGCTCGTCACCCTCGGCACGGAAGTCCGGGTAACCGCCGGCAATGAGGTAACCGAAGGCGTTGCCGAATCGGTCGATTCCGAAGGAAATCTGATGGTGCGTGATGCGGCAGGGAAACTTCACCGCATTGTCGCCGGCGATGTCACGCTGAGGAGGTAAAACAGGCGCACTATGAACGATTGGTTCGAGACGTTAAAAACCGTACTTGAGAATGCCTACCTGAGCCATGAAGAGCCCTGGATTACCCTGAGAAAGCCGGTGGCCGATTGTATCGATAAACCGGGGACGTTTCTCGATATCGGGTGCGCGAACGGCTATCTGCTGAAATGCTGCCTGAAATGGGCTGGCGAACGGGGTATCGAAATCGAACCGTACGGGCTTGATATCTCGGAAAAGCTCATCGGTCTGGCGAAGAAGCGACTGCCCGGATACAGAGCAAATTTCTTCATTGGCAATGCCTTCGAATGGCTACCGCCGCGACGTTTCGACTTCGTTCGTACCGAACTGGTGTACGTTCCTGATGAATACGAAAAGCGGTACATTCAGTTCCTGATGGAGAATCACCTCGAACCCGGCGGGAAACTGCTGGTGGCGAATTATACCGAAGGAATGACAGAAGAAAAAATAGTAAAAGGGATACCTGAAGGCAGTCACGTTACGAGTCGTATCCTTGAGCGGCTTCGGGAACTCGGTTTTATGACTGACGAGTATAAAGACGGGTTCGATACGGTAAAGAACCGGCAGGTCCGAATAGCCGTCCTGAAACGTACTTAAACGGAGCGGGAAAGAAGTTCCTCCTCGTCAGGGATGGTACCGGAACCCTCCTCCAGATAGTCACCGGCGATGTCACGTTGAGGAGATAAAGTCAGAGGACTGCTTGCGCCTGGAAATGGTCGTATCTCCTCGTAGATGATGTAAAATCCCTCTCAATCTCCCTTTTTAAGGGAGAAGCAGGCTCGTCAACCTCACTTCATACTTCCGAAGAGGGATTTTTCAGCCGGCTATATTCGTCCCCCCTCTTCCTCTAACTACCAGCTATGTATCCCTCTCCTCTTCCAGCCAATCTAAAAAATATTTTAAAAAACACTTGAAATATTTGCAAAAATATTGTAGAATTATTGTAGTTTATAAGCGAATAGCCGGGGCAGGTGGTGGAGATGCCGAAAATAGACGATGTCATGAAAAATTCCGACCTTTCGCCGTTGCAGCAGAAGGTACTCGATTATCTGGAACAGCACCCTGATGAGGTGTT
>CAYXEG010000140.1:0-343 GCA_964463875.1 uncultured Dehalococcoidales bacterium | reverse complement strand
ATACGCGGATGTCCCGGAACTCTGCGAAAAGATACACCATGAGGGGAGTGAAAACGGGGTATCGTTCACCTTCTGGGCATTGCTGAAGAAGAAACTGATAGACAAGGAAAGGGTCGGAAAGTACATCTACTTCGGCAGTAAGGCGGCCATCGAATCGCTGCGAACGAAAAAGAAACCTGGCTCGGCATGAGCCGTAATGAACAAATAAGGAGAAGAAGAAATGGTTTGGTTATGGGTTGTCATAGGTCTGGCCGTCGTTATCTTTCTGTTATCAATTTACACGGTTAAACAGCAGACATTTGCCGTGGTGGAAAGGTTCGGCAAGTTTTCCAGGATCACCGGG
>CAYXEG010000139.1:0-8704 GCA_964463875.1 uncultured Dehalococcoidales bacterium | reverse complement strand
ATTACTCGGCTGATGCTTTCCGCTTATTCATTCTGATGTCGCATTACCGGAGCCCTCTTAAATACCTGAAAGAATCGTTCGAAGCTGCAGAAAAGGGCGCTGATCGTCTCAGGCTGGCGGCGATAGCAAAGAGTGACGGAGCTAAAGGGAAAGTTGAGGTTGATGCCGGTTCGTACCGGGAGAAATTCATCGAAGCCATGGATGACGATTTCGGCTCTGCCCAGGCACTGGCAATCCTGTTCGATATGGCAAGGGACATCAACCGGTTGAGTAGCGAAGGCTTCGATGTTTCGGAGTTGAAAGCCGTATTCGCCGAACTTGCCGGGGTGCTGGGATTGACGCTGAAACCGCTCGAAGAAAAAGCCGATGTTGCCGCCGTTGAAGCGGTCTATCAGGCAATCTGCCGGGAAGCCGGACGGACGCCGATTGCCGAAACCGCCGACGCCGACGCCATGATGCAGGACCTTATCGCCGCCCGTCAGCAGTTCCGAAAGGAAAAGCAATGGGCTCAGGCCGACCTTTTACGGAATAAACTCGATGCGGCCGGTATCGTGCTCGAGGACTCGGCGCAGGGAACAATCTGGAAGCTGAAGAGGTAAGACGGGGAAATTTCTCATCGTTATCGACTACATTCTCTCTTTGCTTTCCGTGTTGGATAACCGGCTGGTATCGGTTTCCCTGAGTTTCCGGATATATGCAATGGTGTCTTCAGGAGTCATCAAGTCAGGATAATTCTCATCTTTCCAGGCTCCGAAACTTTTCTGAATGGCATTTGCCTGCTTTGTTATCAGATTTTGTTTATCGTCTGTTCTTTTCATCATTCTTTCTATCCATCAGTAAAGGTTTTTCAATACATATGTCGGTCAACCGGTTTTCCCTATTTTCCCATCTTTTCTTCTATCGATTGCCATTCGACGGTCAGTCCGTTTTTCTGCATCATCGGGATGTGTTGAGACAGGGAAATGTCATCGAGGGGATTGTCGATAACGTAGAGGGTGACCGATTGCCCCGGAGCGGGAATATACGCCGTCCAGGCTTCGAGGTTGCTTATCAGATTCGATGAAAAGTTCATCCAGACGAAATTCTTCAGGTGTACGAGCGATGAAATATCGGATATCCGGTTGCCCGTAGCTACGAGGTGAGTCAAATTGACCAGCGTTGCTAGGGGTGAGATATCGCTGATGGCACATCTCCATAAACCAAGCCGCTCCAGGTTAACGAGCGATGACAGAGGGGAAATATCAGATACAGGGTTCATCAGTATACTCAGTTCGGTCATGCCGGTCATCCCAGCCAGGGGCGATATATCGGAAATCAGGTTATCATATAACCCCAGACTGGTGATGGAGGTACATGGGGCAATTGGGGATAAATCGGATATCGGATTCTGCATCAGCAACAGGGTTTCGAGTTCCGTCATCAGGGAGAGAGGGCTGATATCGGTAATCTGGTTATTGTTCAGGTTCAATTCTTTCATGCCGGTCATACCGGCGAGGGCGGAGATATTCCGTATCTCATTGGTACTCAAATCGAGAGACTCCAGGTACGTACAGTGCTCCAGGCCGGTTAAATCCTGAATGAACCATTTGCTGAGGTCGAGCCGGGTAATGGTTTTCAGGTCTTCCGGGTAAATCGGGCCTTCCGGCTTGCCGAGGGCTGCCCTGACGGTTTCTTCGATATTCCTGTCATTGAAGATAACCCCGGTGCTGTAGGAATTGTCTGTCGTATCGCTGCAACCCGTCAGCAGCACCATCGGGATGAGAAGAGCAGAGACTAATCCACAGATAATTTGCTTTTTCATTTTTCTGCCTTTTACCCGGTGAGTAGTAGATATTGGTAATGTTAAGTATTTCACTTACGATAACATGTATGAAGTATTCTGTCAAGATAGCCGAACGCTTTTTGACAGGGGCTGCGGTGTTACCTATAATTCGTCTATATCAATCAGGAGTTTGTTATGGGCGGCATCGAGAAGCTTATTGAATCGGTCCGGGAGAAGGCTGTTGAAACCGGCTTTTCCGGGGTTGTTTCCGTATTCCGGGGCGATACCACACTTTATCAGGAAGCATTCGGGTATGCGGATATAGTAGAAAAAAGGAAAAACAGGGTGGATACCCGGTTCGGCATCGCCTCCGGCACGAAACTGTTCACCGCTTTGGGAATCGGGGCGTTAATCGACGCCGGAACACTGTCTCCGGAAACGACCGTCCGCGAAATTTTCGGGGCGGATTTATCATTCATCGCTTCGCGGGCGACCGTCGGGCAGCTTCTCTCTCACACGTCCGGCATGTACGATTATTTCGATGAGGAAGCGGATATCGATTTCGATACCTATTCCCCCGAAATTCCCTGGTACCGGCTCGAGACGCCTTCCGACTACCTGCCCCTGTTCGAGGGCAAGCAGCCGAAATTTGCCCCCGGTGAACGATTTTCCTATTCGAACGGCGGATTCGTCCTGCTCGGCGTCATTATCGAGCGGATTTCCGGAAAGCTGTACCGGGACTATGTCGGAGAAAAGGTTTTCCTTCCTGCAGGAATGACCGATTCGGGCTTCTTTGCTTTCAATCAGCTTCCGGAGAATACAGCGTACGGGTACCACCATAACCGGGAAGGCACCCTGGAGACGAATATTTACCACCTGCCCATCAGGGGAGGGGGTGACGGCGGTGCTTATACCACCCTCGGCGACGTTCAAAAATTGTGGCGGGAGATGTTCGCATACCGGATTCTCCCGAAGGAAATTATCGACCTGTTTATCACCCCTCACGCTGCCATGAACGAAGGACTGGATTACGGCTATGGTATTTATCTTCCGAAAACCCGGAAAGAGAAAATGCTGTTTTTCGTCGGCGGGGATACCGGGGTCGGGTTCGATTCACGGTATTTACCCGGGCGGGAAACGGGTTTCACCGTCATCTCGAACTATTCAGACGGTGAAGAAACAATGAGAGAGGTGATGCTCTCGTATTTCGAGGAAAATTAAAAAGTCGTCTCAGCCTGAAGGAGGGGATGGAGCCTAGCATTCCCGAAGTTTCTCGAAGTAATCATCCCGACTGATGCCTAATATTCTCATGTTGTTCTTGATAATAAAAACCGGCAGGTCTTTTTCCATGGGGAAGACAATTGGCCTGGTAAGATTATCGCGCCGATAGATACGGTGATCGCCTTCTTCCCGGATAAACAGGCAACCACATTTCAGTATGACACATTCGAATCTTCGCCAGTTGACTGGTACTATGCGAGGCAGTTCAGGCACCTGCGGGTATATTTACTGATTCTTCTATGGATGTATAAACAGGCGGCTTCCAGCCTTCCCGGCCCGGGATCTTGTGCCAGCCGCACTCTTCCAGTATCTCATTCAGGGTACCCATCTCCGCGGCTTCGCTTAGAAACAGCTCAACCGCTTCCGAAAATCGTCTTCGGGCGATTGCTTCAGTAAGGCCGCAGGTAGAAATATCCAGAGCCGGAGAGTAGGCAACGACGCTATCGCTTTCTTGAAAAAACAAGACCGGGATATTTGCTTTTATTTCCTGCATTTTTACCCTGAATAGAGTTGATTTTACCTGTCAGCTTTATAGTAATCGCGAATAACCGAAACTGTCAATACCGATTTCTATAAAGCATCTTTTATCTGCCGGGCAAGCTTCGGAGTGATGCCGGGGACGGTCGCCAGGTCTTCGACCGAAGCGAGGCGGACGCCCCGTACCGAGCCGAATTCCCTTATCAAAGCCCGGCGTTTGGCCGGACCGATGCCCGGAACCTTGTCGAGCGACGATTTCACCGCCTGCCGGTTGCGAATGTTCTTGTGGTAGGTGATGGCGAAACGGTGGGCTTCATCCCGAAGTCGCTGGAGCATTTTCAGCCCTGAAGAGTCGGGCGGGAGAATCACCGGTACGGCTTTGTGGGGCCGGAAAATCTCCTCGTGCTCCTTGGCGATGGAGGCGAGGGGAACCGATTCGGCTCCGAGTTCTTCCAGCACCGGCAGCACGGCGTTAAGCTGGCCTTTCCCGCCGTCGATGAGTACCAGGTCGGGAACCTCGTCCCATTTCGAAGCGTCACCCTCCCGGGTTTCGTTGAACCGCTTGAACCGGCGGGTCAGGACTTCCCGGAGCATGGAGTAGTCATCGGCTCCTTCGACGGTCTTTATCCTGAACCGGCGGTAGCGGGAGGTATCCGGTTTTCCTTCACGAAATACGACCATGCTGCCGACGGCGTTCGTGCCCTGGATATTGGAGATATCGTAACACTCCATTCTCTGCGGCAGTTTCGGCAGTTCGAGGGCTTCCTGTATTTCCTCCATGCCTTCTTCGTAGTTGGTGAAAGAAACGTGCTGTTTGGCTTTTATTTGGCGGAGGCTCTGGACAGCGTTTTCAGCGACGATATCGACAAGCTTCTTCTTACTCCCCCGGGACGGCGTCTCGATTTTTACCGCTCCGCCTCTTTTCTTCTTCAACCATTCTTCGATGACTTCTTTATCTTCGACCTGGTGCTGAAGGAGCAGCAGGGGCGGAACGTAGGAAGCCGAGCCGTAATACTGCTTAATGAAGCCGGTCATAATTGATACCGGTTCTTCGGATTCCACCCCCTGGAGGTTGAAGCCCTCTCTCCCGATGAGGCGGCTGCCCCGGATAAAGAAGACCTGGACGTAAGCGCGGTCGTTTTCGGTGACGAAAGCAATCACGTCCTGTTCGCCTCTCACCCGGGCACTGAGCTTCTGGCTGTCGACGATATTCTTAATCGATTGTACCTGGTCCCGGAGCATGGCAGCTTTTTCGAAATCGAGCTTATCCGAGGCCTGCTCCATTTTTACATTCAGGTTGCGGATAATCCTGTCCTGCCGCCCTTCGAGAAACAGAATGACCTGCTTAATCATCTCCATGTAGTCGCGACTGCTGATGGCCCCGACACAGGGAGCGAGACACTGGCGAATGTGGTAATTCAGGCAGGGACGCTTCTCTTTACCGGTGATGGTTTTCGTGCAGGAACGGAGCGGGAATATCCCTTTCAGGACTTTAATAGTCTGTCTCAACGACCGGACGCTGGAGAAGGGGCCGAAGTACCTGCCGCCGTCTTCTTCCAGTCCGCGGGTCAGGAATACCCTCGGCCATTCTTCGTTCAGGGAAATTTTCAGGTAGGGGTATGATTTCCCGTCTTTCAGCCGGACATTGTAGTACGGCTGGTGCCGCTGAATCAGGTTATATTCGAGAATCAGGGCTTCTTCCTCGGTATTGGTGACGAAGTACTCGAGGTCGGCTATCTTTTCCACCAGCCGCTGCGTCTTGGGGGTCTGTCCCTGGGGGTGGGTGAAGTAGGACTTGACCCGGTTTTCCAGGCTGTTGGATTTTCCGACGTAGATGATAGCCCCCTCGGGGTTTTTAAAGATATAGACCCCCGGGCTGGCCGGTAACTGCCGCAGATGCTCTTTTATCAGCTCGTTCGGTACGTTCATGGTTATCTGTATCTATTATAGGTTATGAGTGGAGAGATACAAAATGGAAACGAAAAAAGAGGAGCAGAAAACTCCTCTTTTTGAACAATGTTTTTTCGAGAAACTAGACCCCCTGGCTGAGATTGGCCAGGAAATCGGCGTTGTTCTTGCTCTTCTTCATGCGGTCGAGAACCCGTTCCATGGCTTCGGCGTAGTTGGTGGAGTCATTGCCAATCATCGAAACCATTCTTCTCAGCAGCCATGACCGCTGGAGGGTCGGGCCGTCCATGAGCAGTTCTTCACGTCTCGTGCCGGAGCGTTCGATATCGATTGCCGGGTAGACGCGGCGGTCGGCCAGTCTTCGGTCGAGGTGGAGTTCCATGTTGCCGGTGCCCTTGAATTCCTCGTAGATAAGGTCGTCCATGCGGCTGCCGGTATCGATAAGGCAGGTGGCGATAATAGTGAGGCTGCCGCCTTCCTCGGTGTTGCGGGCGGCGCCGAAGAAATGCTTGGCGGGGTAGAGCGCGCCGGGGTCGATACCGCCGGAGAGCGTTCGTCCGCTCGAAGGCATGGCCAGGTTATAGGAGCGGGTGAGGCGGGTGATGCCGTCGAGCAGCATCAGGACGTCCTTGCCGCTTTCAACCATGCGTTTTGCCCGGTTCAATGCCAGCCCGGCGACTCTCGTGTGGTCTTCGACCGGTTCGTCGAAGGTGGCGGCGATAACCTCTCCCCTGACGGAGCGTTTCATATCGGTGACCTCTTCAGGGCGTTCGCCGATAAGGCAGACCATGAGGTGTAAATCGTTATAATTGGCGGTGGCCGAGTTGGCAATCGATTTCAACAGGGTGGTTTTCCCTGATTTCGGGGGCGAGACTATCAGACCGCGCTGTCCGCGGCCGATGGGGGCGACGATGTTGACCATCCGGGAAGCTAAATCACCATCCGGGCTTTCCAGGTTAATCAGTTTATCAGGGAAGGTCGGGACGAGGGAGCCGAAATGAGGCCGGTTTTTCGCCATTTCAGGATTGATGTCGTTGACCGCCTCTATCCGCAGCAGGCTGAAATATTTTTCTCCCGCCCGGGCAGGCCGGCCCTGGCCGACCACCATATCGCCGTCACGGAGCCCGAAACGCCGAATCTGAGACTGGGAGACATAGATATCGGTCGAGCTGGGAAGAAGCGAGTCGTTCCTCAGGAAACCGTAGCCGTCCGGCATGATTTCAAGGATGCCGCCGCAAAAGGTGTTCCCTTCCTGCTCGGTGTATGCCTGAAGGAGCCTGATTATCAAGTCCTGCTTCCTGAGGCCGGTGTAGTTGGTCAGCCCCATTTCTTTGGCCATATCTACCAGTTCGTCCCTCGTTTTGTTCTCGAGCTGGCTGATATCCATTTTCAGTATTTCGTTGTCCATGATTTAGCTTCCTTTGTTTGAAGATATTTATTAGGTGTCTTTCCGGATTTCCGGAAAACGGCTTATTCAAATTAATCTTTTTTTATCTCGGAAAAATTCCGGGATTTTCTGTTTCCTATATTGTTTTGGATTATTGATGAATGTTCACTCGTTCGGCAGAGACAATACCCCCGGTTCCGCAGGGTATTCGTTTCGGAAAATGAGCGTTATTCTATTCTCGAAGGTTACCGGCTGTCAGAGAAAGGTAATTCCGGTTGAGTTCCTTCCCTGATGATACCTTTGGCAGCTTCGATAAAGTCGGAAAACAGCGGGTGCGGCCGGCCCGGCCGGGAAAGAAATTCAGGATGAAACTGGCAGGCCACCATCCAGGGATGGCCGGCGACTTCGCAAATTTCCACCAGGTTGCCGTCAGGAGAGAGTCCGCTTAACACCAATCCCGCTTTCTGAAGTTTGTCCCGGTAGTTGTTATTGAACTCGTACCGGTGACGGTGGCGTTCCGTTATCGCGGAGGCGCCGTACGCTTTCGCGGCGAGCGTATTGTCCTTCAGGTGACAGGGGTAATCGCCGAGACGCATCGTGGCGCCTTTATCCAGCAGATGACTCTGGTCGGGCATCAGGTCGATAACCGGGTTAGCCGTATCCGGCGAAAACTCGGTAGAATTGACATCGGTGGTATTTAAAACGTGCCGGGCGAACTCGATGACCATGACCTGCATACCGAGGCATAAACCGAGATAGGGAATGTTCTTTTTTCTGGCATAGTTCGCCGCTGCAATCATGCCTTCGATTCCCCTCACGCCGAAACCGCCGGGGACGATTATTCCCTGGGCATCCTTGAGCAGATTTTCACATTCTTCTTTTTCAAGGTCTTCGGAATGTACCCAGATGAATTCTATTCTCCGGTCATGCCGCAGGCCGGCGTGGAGCAGCGCCTCGCGAACCGAGTAGTAGGCGTCGTGCAGTTCGACGTATTTCCCGACAAGGGCGATTTTTAACGGGTCTTTCGGTTTTTTCAGTGAATCGACCAGCTTGCGCCAATCGGTCAGGTCGCAGGCTTTCGGTCCCAGCGAAAGCTTTTCGGAAATAAACTCGCCCATCTTATTCTCTTCGAGTACCAGGGGCACTTCGTAGATACTGTCGATAGTCGGCATGGGCACGACGGCTCTTTTTTCGACATCGCAGAACAGAGAAATCTTTGCTCTGATATCTGCGGAGATAGGGTAATCGCTGCGGCAGATGATGACATCCGGCTGAATACCGATGCGGCGGAGTTCGTTGACGCTGTGCTGGGTGGGCTTGGTTTTCAGCTCGTGAGTAGCTCCGAGGTAGGGGAGCCAGGTGACATGAATGTAGAGAACGTTATCTCTGCCGACGTCGTTCCTCATCTGGCGGATAGCTTCGAGGAACGGTTGTCCCTCGATGTCTCCCACGGTACCGCCGATTTCGATAATCAGCACGTCCGCGCCGGATTTTTCGGCGAGAATCTGAAACCGCTGTTTTATTTCATTGGTAAGGTGCGGGATTATCTGTATCGTGCCACCGAGAAAATCGCCTCTTCTTTCCCGGGCGATAACGGTGCTGTAAATCTTTCCTGAAGTGACGTTCGATTCAGTGGTCAGATTGACATCGACGAACCGCTCATAATTTCCGAGGTCGAGGTCGGTTTCCGCTCCGTCCCGGGTGACGAACACCTCGCCGTGCTGGTAGGGGGACATGGTACCGGGGTCGACATTCAGGTACGGGTCAAGTTTCATCAGAGATACGGAAACGTTCCGGCTTTTCAGGATAGTGCCAATGGAAGCGACAGTTATACCCTTACCTACGGAACTTACAACACCACCGGTTACAAATATATATTTTGACATACA
>CAYXEG010000138.1:0-8850 GCA_964463875.1 uncultured Dehalococcoidales bacterium | reverse complement strand
GCAGATTTTTAACGACTTTTTTGGAACGCAGGGCAATGAATTTTACGATAAGCCGCTGGCTCATTTTGAGCAGTTCGTCCGGGAACGTTTCGGCATGAGCATCGAAGAGCTTTACGCACTGCCGAAACAATAATAACGACTAAATTTGGCTCGATGTTGATTATCGTTACAAAGATGACACCATGTTTCCTGATTTTTCGTTCAGGAAACAGGGTGTCACCCCATTATATGTCAGAGCATCCCGATGAAGTCGGTATGCCTCCCACTATCTAAACGCAGAGGTTATCCCAACTTGTCGGGATATCGGCAGTGCTTTTGAGTGCCGGTCAGCGCTATCGATAACGACTGTGGTTGCGCGTGATTCTGATATCTTCTATAATTTCAGGAGAAACTGGACAGGCTCTTCGAGCCGCACTGCCTGAAACTTTAACAGTAATGGCAGTCGGCCGGTGTCCCCGATACAATCGGGGACCGAGGGTGCAGATGGAAACGTTTGTACCTCCCGTGTTTGGAGAGGAGAGAAGATGGACTACAGATTATGTTTCAAGGACGCTTTACGACAGGCGTCCCTTTTTATTTGGATATAATACACATGCGGTTGTTTTAAGAGGAGGTAAATTCATATGAAAAAATGGTTGTTGCTAATTGTTGCTGCGGCGCTCCTGTTTCTACCGGGATGTACGGCCGATGGCGAGAAAACCGCTGAAGAAAAAGCGCCGGAAATACCCTCGTTTTCCATCGCTGTGGACATCATCGGCGGGAGTTCCGTTACGTTCACCAATACCGACGCCGGGAAAATCGGCCAGGTTGAAATGGAAGCCGCGAAAAAAGACGGCGATACGCTGCTGGAGCCGGATACCTGGACCGGTATCAGGTTCGTTGATTTCCTTGACTACATCGGCGTCGATTCCTATTCGGTTATCTCGGTCGAAGCCGGCGACGGCTACGCGAAGGAATTCGCTCCCGAGGATATTACCGAAGGCAGCGGCTTGTGCTGGGCGATGAACGGTGAAACGCTCGATGCCGAAAGCGGGCCGGTCGAAATGGTCAGCCACGAACGCGGCCCCAAGTGGTGGATTAAGAACGTGGCGAAGATAACGATAATCAAGTAACATGTCAGGGAACAGAACGACCCGGCGGTCCATACTTCTGTATTCCTCGCTGATTATCGGGCCTGTTGCCATCATCCTGATATCGTTATTTATCGGGAGATACCCCTTATCGATTCCTGATGTCTTTCAGGCTCTGGCGTACAAACTGGGAGCAGGCAGTCCGGATATCGACCCGGTTCACCTTAACGTCGTCTGGGATATCCGGTTGCCCCGGGCGTTACTCGGGGCAATGGTTGGCGCCAGCCTGGCGGTCAGCGGTGCCTCTTTCCAGGGGATGTTCAGGAATCCGCTGGTCAGCGCAGGTATTCTCGGGGTGACCTCCGGCGCCGGTTTCGGAGCCTCGCTGGCGATTATCCTGTTCGAAGGCCAGGTCGTTTACATCTACCTCTTCGCCTTCGGTTTCGCCCTGCTGGCAGTCGGCCTCAGTTACCTGATAGGTTCCACGTATAAGGCGTCACCGACCATCATGCTGGTGCTCGGCGGAGTGGTCGTTTCGGCGATATTTTCATCGCTGATATCTCTGCTGAAGTATGTCGCCGACCCGTACGACCAGCTCCCGAGCATTGTTTTCTGGCTGATGGGCAGCCTGGCGTCAGCCAGATTCATGGATATCATCATCTCCGCGGTACCGATGGCAGTGGGGGTTCTGGGATTAGTCGGCATGAGGTGGCGGCTGAATGTTCTGTCCCTCGGCGATGTCGAAGCCCGGGCAATCGGCGTCAATGTGCTGCTGGTAAAGAGCCTGGCTATCTTTTTCGCGACGCTGGCAACCGCCGGAGCAGTCTGTGTCGGAGGAGTTATCGGCTGGGTAGGCCTTGTTATCCCCCACATCGGCCGGATGCTCGTCGGGAACAATAACGTTATTCTCATCCCGGTATGCGTATCAATCGGGGCAATCTACCTGGTTATCGTCGATAATCTGGCCAGGACGCTGACCGGAGCGGAAATACCGCTCGGTATCCTGACCTCGCTGATAGGCGGCCCCTTTTTCATCTACCTGATAAAACGAACCAAAGGGAAAAACTGGTGACTCTTCACCATGATTACGGTACATAACGCAACGTTTTCTTACGGAAAAGACCTGATATTCCAGGATATCAACCTTGATATTAAACAGGGGGATATCTTCTGCCTGTTCGGGCCGAACGGCTGCGGGAAATCGACGCTTATTCAGTGCATCCTCGGCATTCTGCCCCTTTCCGGAGGGAGTATCACACTGAGAGGCAGAGATGTGCGAACGATGAAGCCCCGGGAAATCGCCCGGGAAGCCGCTTACATTCCCCAGATGCACGAAAAACCGTTTCCCTACAAGGTTATCGATGTCGTACTCATGGGCAGGGTCGCCTATACCGGAACGTTTTCCATCCCCTCGGCAAAGGACAGGATGATAGCCGAAGAAGTCCTGAAGAAGACGGGCATCTTTCATTTCAGAGACAGGCCGTACACGCAACTGAGCGGCGGTGAAACGCAACTGGTACTCGTAGCCAGGGCGCTGGCGCAGCAGACGCCGATACTCATCATGGACGAACCGACCGCTCATCTCGATTTTCGGAACGAACTCAATTTCCTGGAAACGATATTACGGCTTGCCCGGGAATCCGGGATTACCATTCTCATGGCGACTCATTATCCCAATCACGCCTTTTACTTCGAGGGCAGCGATACGAATTCGGCAATCGGCCTCATGAATGACAGCCGGATAACCGTCCAGGGAAACCCCGGTACCGTCCTGACCGAAAACAATATGGCATCCGTATTCAATATCGAATCGAAGGTGCTTTTCTACGAATGGCAGGGACACAACCTCAAACAGATTGTCCCGCTGAGAACCTTTCAGCCAGAAACGGAGGAAAAAGAAACTCATGGTAAAGATTAAGAGACTGTTACTCTGCCTGCTTGTCCCGGCGGCGGTACTTTTACCGGCGTGTACCAGAGATAGCGGCGATACCACCATCTCTCGTGATGAGACACGCGCTGCCATTCCGGTAACGGACAGTATCGGGCGGACCGTCGACGTATATAAAGATTCGAAGACAATCGCCGCCCTTTACTCGTTTGCCGGGTATGCAGTATGCCTGCTGGAAAGCGGTAACAACCTGGTGGGGGTTCCGGGCGGCCTGCAACGGGACATTCTGCTGGTCGACATGTTCCCGAATATTGCAAATGCATCGGTACCCAGGGAGGGCGGCTCGATTAATGTCGAGGAACTGCTCCGGATAAAGCCGGACCTGGTCATAATCCGAAAAGATACGGTCGCGGACGAAAAGGAAAAAGAGAAACTGGATAAAACCGGAATCCCGTATATCGTGGTCGATTTCACGACTATGGCGGAACAGATGGAAGCGATACAGATAATCGGTGACGCTATCGGAAAATCGGCCGAAGCGAAAGCCTTCAACGATTACTTTACCGATGTAATCAATCGGGTTACTGCGATTGTGAAAGATATTCCCGAAAAAGAAAAGGTAAGGCTGTTTCATGCCGAAAACCAGGCTACCCGGGCGACTCATGAAACCTCGCTGGTCGCCGACTGGACCCGGGCGGCCGGGGTTATCAATGTTTCGGTGGGAGAAGACCTGGAACTTATTGGGAACGATTATTACGCCAGTATCGAACAGATACTCATCTGGAACCCGGAGGTCATCATCGTCAACGAAAAAACGGCCTACAGCCTCATCCTCGGACACCCGCAATGGTCGGGAATACAGGCGGTGCGGGAAGGCCGGGTCTATCAGCTTCCCAACGGTATTTCCAGGTGGGGACATCCCGGTTCGGTAGAAACCCCGCTCGCCCTGTTATGGACGGTGAAAACGGTCTACCCGGAACTCAGCGCCGGCATCGATATGGAAGAAGAAGTGCGTTACTTTTACGAGACGTTCTTCGGTATGAGCCTCGATGAAGAAATGATTGCCGTCATTCTCAAAGGCGGCGATCTCAGAGAAGCCAAGTAAGGAGTTACCCCATGCCAGAGATTATCTATATCGGTATCGATGATACGGACATACTCGGAGGACCGGGAACCGGGAAAATAGCCAGGGGATTAGGCAACTACCTTGAGTCGGCGGATTGCGGGGTTTTCACAGCGGTTATCCGCCATCAACTCCTCGTCGATCCGCGAATCCCCTATACCTCTCATAACAGTTCCAAGTGTGTCCTCCTGGAAACATACCGTTTGCCGGAGGAACTTCTGCAACCATGTATTCAGTACATGACGGAACACTTTCAGGAAGGCTCCGATCCCGGGCTGTGTATTGTCCGGGAAACCCAGTTTACCGATGATATGATTGCCTTCGGCTGCTCCGCCCGGGAAGTATATGTACCGAAACACCGGACTATCGAAACTGCTGCCGGGGCGGGTATCCTGTTGAAGGCGCTCGGAGGGACGGGCGACGGGGTTATCGGCGCATTTGCCGCCGCGGCGCTCAGTATCAGCGGGAATGACGGACGCTACGTCCAACTGCGGGGGATTAAAGAAATCGAAGGCAGGTTAACCGTTGCCGAGGTGAAAGAAAGAACCGCTACCGTGTCGGTCGTCGACGAAAAGGGAAACGAGCTGCCGGATTCGGCGGTAATCGACAGTCTGAACTGGCTGAGGCCGTCCAGAATCAATAAACAGCCGGTTCTCCGCGTCCGGCTGGAGAATGACCAGGACGGAACGAGAATCTGGCGACAGGTGGAACGTAAGCACCGGGCAGAGAAGGAATAAAAAAAGGGTGGGCTGTGTCAGCCCACCCTTCATCTTGTGCATTCAGGCTAAAAACCTAGGGGAAAACAATGGTAATTGTAGCAACCTGTCCGACCATTTCTCCCTTGGTCAGGCCGGGACCGACAAAGCGGAGCGGCCACTGGTTTTCCGGAAGCTCCCCGCTGTCACGCAGGTAAGATATAACCAAATCGTTGTTTCGTTTTATGAGTTCGCTGGTAAAGGTCTTGGCATAGCCGTCGGCGGCAGTAATGGTAACTTCATAACCGGTTTCAGCCAGACCATCGTTGAATCCATCAGCGTCATCATCCACCCGGCCGAGAAGTACCCAGAGGGCGACTCCTTCCCAGACACGACCGTCGTCGTCCGTAAATGAAGCCGGATTAGCTTTGGCAAAGGTATCGAAGTCGGTGTTGCTCAGAACCAGCGTCGTCGCTCCTTCGAGGGTTAACGACCAGCCGGTTTCATTGCCTCCCTGGAGCAGTTCGAGAGCGGCGGCGGAAAGTGTAACCTTAATCGTGGCTATCTGTCCGACCATTTGCGATTTCGCCAGGTCGGGGCCGACCAGCCTGAGCGGCCACTGCTTTTCCGGTACCGCTTCGTCATCGCGCTGGTAACTGACGATAAGAGAATCGTTTCTCTTGACAACATCGGAGGTGATAACGGTGGAATAGCCGTCTCCGGCGATAACCTCGACTTCGTAGCCGGCATCGGCGAGGGCATCGTTGAAGCCGTCGCTGGTATCATCGACGATTCCAACCAGCCGCCACAGGGGGACACCTTTCCAGACACGGCCGTCGGCATCAGTCCAGGTAGCGGTTTTCAGGGCTTCGACAGCCGCCGAATCCAGGGTCTCGCTGACGGTGCCTTCGAGTGTCAGTTCCCAGGATTTCTGACCGGTAACCACTTCAATCTTTTCTATCATTTTAACCCACCACTGGGATTCGGAAACCTTATCGGTACCGGTGAGAATGGCAAACCGAAGCGGCCCTGCCTTTTCGTCCAGTGCGACGCCATCTTCCTCGTAGGTCAGAATGGCAACCGGGGTGCCGCCGGTCGCTTCATTGCCGGTCGCTTTATCAAAGGTTGTAAAAGCACCGTTGGCTATTTGTTCGTAGCTGAAAGTCACCGAATAACCGTCTTTTGCGGTGGCTTTTACGCTATCACCGGGGCTGATGCCCCCAACATCTTCGAGAAGGGTCTTCAGGCTGACGCCTTTCTGAGTGAAGGGGCCGATGATGGTACCGGCGCTGTTTTTCACGCCGCCCCAACCTTCGGTGGGCGGAAGCGCTTTAACCTCGGTCATGGTAAAGGTAGCTGTCGTGTCACCTTTGACGACGGTTAAAACAACCGTCGTATCAGGAGTTTCCGTTTCAGTTACCGGCGGTGTTTCGGTTTCGGTAACCGGGGGTGTCTGCTGTTCCTGTTCTTTTTCTTTACATCCGGTTAAACCGGGTAAAAGAGAGACGACCAGAGCCAGCATGAAAAAAACTGTCAGTATTTTTTTCATTGGTATTTTCACTATGTATCTCCCTCGTTGGCTATTCAGGCAGGTCTATTTCGCTTTTCCGATTCTGAACATTTTCGTACCGCAGGTCGGGCATACACCCTGGGTTGCCGGCTTACCATTTTTCATGGTAATGGCTTTCGCATTTTTCATTTCTTTTTTTGCCTTGCATTTAACGCAATAGGCTTCCATTCTGAAACATTCCTTTCAACACATTTTTCAGGTTGTGTCCATCTGGGGCTACCGAGTGATTATTTTAGCTAAGAGAGGAGGTCTTTCTTAGGCTGGTAAAAAAGGTAGTCGGTAACCCCAGACGCACAAAACCCGATATCCGATTATCGTAACCGGTAATAAAAAAAGCGCCCCGAAAGGAGACGCTTTTTACTCAGCAAACCGTTCTTTCTCCTTTCCGAACATGGGAGGCACAGACGTTTCCATCTATACCCTCGGCCCCGACAGAGTCGGGACACCGTTTGCATTCCATTCACTAAAGGTTAGGAAATGCAAATCAGAGATTATTCAGTTGTTAAACTCAGTGAACTACTGTAGACAATATAGCATTCAGCTATAGTGCTGTCAATTATTTTGAGCGGGAGTTACCGCAGCTTTTATGTTTCCTCATTCTATTTTTCAGACAACAGTGCCTGTTTTAATTCATCAGGAACCAGTTCATAATTGTCTGCTTCAAGTGCCAGGAAGGATTGATACTGTCCGGTAAAGATCCCCGAGCCTTCCACTCCGAGCAGGAAATTCATGAACCTGACTGCTTCTGTATGGTGAGGACTGTTGTTCGGAATAGTAACTCCGTAGATTATCCGCTGGCAGATAAATTCAGGAATAACCGAGGCAAAACGCTGATAGTCCAGTTTTACATTCAGATTGTACCCGAGTTTTTGAAAATCATCGGAACCAAGGTTAATTTCAGGCGGCAATTCCAGGAACCGCAGATTTCTCTGACGGGCAACGCTCCTGTATTCGAAAGCGTAATCGATATCGCCTGATTCGAGTATTCCCAGGAGAACGACGCTCGAACCGCGAATACTGACGGTATACGGTTTGACAATCTCGGGGATAAGAATCGTTCCTGTGCCTTTATCTTCCTGAATCTTCAACGGGTACTCGAACTCACCCAGTACCCGTTCGAAAATCGTCTCGTCGCCATAATAAAGTTCAGCCAGCTTGCAGGCCATGAGTGCCCGGTAGCCGCAAGCGTCGAAACGGGGGTCGGGGAAACCCAGCTTCACATCCGGCTTTGAAACGATTTCGTACCAGTTATCAGCCGTTATTTCATCGGCGTACCGGCTTTGTGAGGTATAAGCGATTCCCAGGGTGTTCGAGGCAAACCGTATGTACCAGTCGGCATACGGCTTTCCCGTTTCAGGAGCAGTCGCGGTGTACATCATGGGAGGAATGAGAGAATGGTCGGCTACGGCGACAACGTCGGCCAGTACCCCGAGTTCGGTAACCTGGCGAATAACCTGGATGCTGCCGTGGCCTTCGATGAGGACGTCTATATCCGGATTGACCGCTTCGTAGGCTTTTTCAATCTCCTGGAACGGCCCCATCAGGCTGCCGGCGCAAATTACCAGCAACTGAGTACGTTCGGACGAGCCCGGCGAACAGGCCGGCAACCCGGCCGTTACCAGCAATGCGAGGCACAGAAAGCCGCATATCAGCAGCTTAAAACACTGTTTTCCTACCGTGTTCCTCTCGTTATTCATTAGAGGAAAGGCTCCTGATTTCCAGGCGGTTTACCCATTTAACCCACCAGTGACCTTCCGTCAGCAGGCCTTCGGGGCTGGCGATGGCGATTCTTAACGGGCGCCCGTCGTTATGCTCCAGCGGAGCGCCGTCCTGCTCGTACATGAGGAGGAACCGTGTCTCTCCTCCCGGAATCTGCCGCATCGTTCCCGGTTCGAAGGTATCGAATTCGCCCCGAAACTGCTGATAATCGTAGACCGAAGAGTAGCCGTCTTTAGCGGTAACGAACAGGATGTCCGATTCGCTCATTCCCCCGACCATATCGCAGAGCAGGCCTATACTGACCCCTTTCACCGAGTACGGCCCGAAGACCGTTCCGACCGAGGAAAAGAAACTCCCCGGTACCGTCATGCTCGGCAGAGATGTCAGTTCGTCATAACTGAGGACAACCTCCTGCCCGCCTTTCCCGATGAGTGTCAAATCCCACTCAATTTTTTCGGCGACGAGAGTATCCTTCGGCCAGAAAGAAACCGCCAGGATAATGGCAACCACGACAAGCAGCAAGCCGGAGGCGAGGATAACGAACGGATTTTTTAGTTTTCCGGTGAATGCGTTCATCGATGTGCCTGCCTCCTCAAACGGTAAAACGCTACCCCTGTCAGTCCGAGGCCGAGGATTCCCAGCCCGAGTATCAGCCAGAGTACTGGTGAGGAACGGGACGATTGGTCGGACTCAGGCAAATCCGGCTGCTCCTCGCCGGAGAACGGTGAACCGGCGGTATCCGGTTCAGCGGGAACCGCTTCTTTCGAGTAAATGACGAGGCGGTT
>CAYXEG010000137.1:0-8978 GCA_964463875.1 uncultured Dehalococcoidales bacterium | reverse complement strand
CGGAGCACATTGCCAGTTTGCCCGGCAGCGTCGAGGAAAGAAGGCCGGTCTTTTTCACGATGAGGTCCCGGGCTTTCCGGGCGGCTTCCCGAGCTTTGGCAGCGAGGACACATTTCTCCATGATTCGCTTGACGTCGTCCGGGTGTTCTTCCAGGTAAAGGGCAAGCCCTTCGCTGACGACACTCTCGACGATGCCCTTGGTTTCGGGATTGCCGAGTTTACCTTTGGTCTGCCCTTCGAACTGGGGTTCGCCCAGTTTCACGCTGACGACTGCCGCCAGGCCTTCACGGACATCATCGCCGGAAAGGTTGTTTTCATCCTCTTTGATGAATTTTCCTTTTCGGGCGTAATCGTTCAATACCCGGGTCAGAGCGGTGCGGAAACCGGTCAGGTGGCTACCGCCGTCCTGGGTATTTACGCAGTTGGCAAAACTGAGTACCGTTTCGCTGAATCCGTCATTATACTGAACCGCGACTTCGACGATGGTATGGTTGAGGGTCTTGTGAATATATATCGGCTGGCGATGCCGGACTTCTCTTCCCCGGTTGAGATGGCGGACATAACTGGCGATACCTCCCTCGAAGTAGAACGTACGCTCTTCATCGATTCGCTCATCGATAATCTTTATTTCCAGTCCTTTGTTCAGATAGGCCATCTCGCGGAAGCGTTCCGCCAGGGTGGTGAAGTTGAAACTGATAGAACCGAATATCTCGGGGTCTGCCTTAAATTGAACGGTAGACCCAGGTTCCTTATCTTCCCCGACTACCTCGAGGGGAGTCTGGACAATGCCTCTGGCGTATCTTTGCTGATAAATTTTCCCGTTGTGACGGGCACTGACGGTGCACCATTCAGAAAGGGCATTCACGACGGAAGCGCCGACGCCGTGGAGGCCGCCTGACACCTGGTAAGCTCCTCCGCCGAACTTGCCGCCGGCGTGAAGCACCGTCATGACGGTTTCAAGTGCGGAGAGATTGGTTGCGGGATGAATGTCGATGGGGAAACCACGCCCGTTATCTCTGACGCTGATTGATTCATCCTGGTAGATGATTACCAGAATCCTGTCACAGAAACCGGCCATGGCTTCATCGACGCTGTTATAGACGATTTCATAGACAAGGTGATGAAGGCCGTTGATATCGGTACTGCCGATGTACATGCCGGGCCGTTTTCGGACAGCATCCCGGCCTCCGAGTACCTGGATATCGCCCGCAGTATACTCTGCCTTGCCTTTTAAGCTGGCTTCTTCTTCGGTGTTGAAGTCATCGGTTGGTGCGGTCATAGACGTCCCTCGCTCAAAGTTTTATGTATATTGAACGGCAAAGAGTGAATTTGCCGAATGGTGGTCTTTCGGTAACGGCAGCGGGCAGGAGGAAAGGCTGGAGAACCGTTGGTGTGATATGAAAATACTATCTCTGCCATCGTATCTATTATACCATAAATCGTGTGTATAGTGAAGAAAATCCAGCTTTGCCGATATCGTTTTCAACCATTCCATCATTGACAAAGAATCGCTGCCTGTTCATACTGGAAAAGTTGCGTTTATCGGGAGTGCGGCATTATGGAATATATGGATGTTGTCAGGAAAAGAAGGTCTATCAGGAAATTTAAACCAGAGCCCGTACCGGAGGAAGTGCTGAACGATATTCTTGAAAGTGCCCGGCTGGCACCCTCAGGGCGTAACGGTCAGCGATGGACGTTCGGCGTTGTCACCGATGAAGAGGAGATACAGGCCTTATCGGTAGCAGCTGGAAACCAGACATGGATTGCGACCGCGCCGGTGGTAATAGCAATGTGTGCCGAACTCGGAGGGGATTTGAAAGATATTCCGGAGCACGACTTCGGACTGAAAATATACAAACACTGGTATACCCCGGAACTGATACGGTACCTTCAGGACTTTCCCGATCAGAGGTCGGTTACGTTGCTGTTCTCGAACGGACAGGTACGGGTGCCGGCCGAGCACATCTGTCTGACGGCTGCGAACTACGGGCTCGGTTCGTGCTGGGTGGGCAACCTCGACATTCACAAGGTATCGGAAATCCTCGGACTTCCTGAAAATTACTGTTGTTTTTTCCTGATACCAATCGGCTATCCGGATATGGAACCGCCGGTAATTGAAAAAAAACATATAGCTGAGATAACATTTAGTAACAGGTACGGGGGGTAGAGACATCAATACCATCGAAATTTTACGGACAGTTCTGGAATGCCGGGAGAAACCTGCCCTGTTCGAACCCGGCGAGGAAAAATTCTGGGATGACGAATATATTTCCATCGGCATGCTCGATGCCCATCTCAATCAGCAGTTCGATGCCGCCAGCCGGCGGTTTTCCATCATCGAAAAGGAAATCGCCAATCTTTTCTCGCGCGGGTTCTTCAAGAGCGGAGACCGGTTGCTTGACCTGGGTTGCGGGCCGGGACTCTACGCTGCCCGGCTGGCGAAGCGGGGCATGAAGGTAACCGGAATGGATATCTCACCCAGGTCAATCGCCTATGCCCGTAACTATGCGAAAGAAAACAGGCTGGATATCGATTATGTCAACGACAGCTTCTTCAACATGCGCTACACGGAAGAATTCGACGTTGCCATGCAGATATACGGCGAGGTAAGCACCTTCTCCGATAAAGACCGGGACAGCCTGCTCTCGAAAGTATATGACGCTCTGAAACCGGGCGGGCTGCTGGTCTTCGATGTTTCGACCCGGGCACAGCGGATGAAAGAAGGGGCGGAGAACCGGTGGCACGTCTTCGAGGGAGGCCTCTGGCGGCCGGGGAAACACATCATCCTTGAGGATGGCTACGATTATCCCGAAGCGGATGCCTGGCTCGACCAGTATATGGTGATAGATGAATACGGTGTAACCATTTACCGCGACTGGTTCCACGACTATTCGCTCGAAACGATTAAACCGGTGGTGGAGAAAGCCGGGTTCTCCATCGTTCAAATATGGAATGATTTTACCGGCACGCCCTATAAAAACGGCGGCGACTGGATTGCCCTCGTTGCCAGGAAAGCGTAAAAGAGAAATGTTTTTCCTTTTACCTCAAGATATCGTGGCCGGTACTGGTAATAATCGTCCCTGTTGTGGTAGAATAGGTAAGTTAAATATAGGGACGTATTAAAGGGCTATTTGTAGCTGAATTTTCCAGTCTCCAACAGTTGACAATCTCGCTGGCGCTGTGGTAGACTCTGTATTTAGCGCTTTGTAGCTCAATAATGCACGCTGGCAGAGCGAATATGACCTTCGTCTGCCGATTGGGTGGGCTAATGCTCATCCATTTTAATTGTAGGAGAATTGATATTATGCCAACTATTAATCAGCTTGTCCGTAAAGGAAGGAAAAAAGTAGGGAAGAAACCGAAGACAGTCGCGTTTCGTTATACCTACAATGCCCTGAAAAACAGGCTGGTTGAGGGAGAAGGGTCTCCCCAGAAACGCGGTGTTTGTGTCCAGGTTATGACACGGACACCCAGGAAACCTAACTCGGCTCTCCGCAAGGTAGCCAGGGTCAGGCTGAGTAACACCATGGAAGTAACCGCTTATATTCCCGGTGAAGGTCACGAACTCCAGGAACACTCCGTCGTCCTGATTCGGGGAGGTCGCGTGAAGGATCTTCCAGGCGTCCGATATCACATTGTTCGCGGTACACTTGATACCTCCGGAGTCAATAACCGGAAGCAGGGTCGCAGCAAGTACGGAACGAAAAAAGCTAAATCGGCGTCGAAAAATTAGGAGGAAAAATGTCCCGGCGTAATCGTGCTGAAAAAAGAGTAATAGTACCTGACTCCCGATACCACAGTCCGATGGTATCGAGGCTGGTCAATAAGATAATGCTTGACGGGAAAAAGAGTACCGCTGAGCTCATAGTCTACGGTGCCCTCGAAAATCTGGAAGAACGGGAAGGACAACCTGCCCTCAATATACTCCAGCAGGCAGTCAGAAATTCGACTCCCCAGCTCCAGGTTAAATCAAGGCGTATCGGGGGTGCAACCTATCAGGTGCCGGTCGATGTTAGCCCTGACCGTAGTCTCACTCTGGCTCTTCGCTGGCTTGTTGCCGCCGCACGGGCAAGACAGGGTAAATCAATGGTTGAAAAGCTGGCTGCCGAACTCGGCGACGCAGCGAAAGGGCAGGGAGCTACCGTTAAGAAACGCGACGATACGCATCGCATGGCAGAAGCCAACCGGGCTTTTGCTCATTACCGATGGTAAAGTCTCTCTCCACTGAAATGTTATGGTGAAAACAGCTACAGAAAATATCGAAGCAAGGGGTAAATCTGTGTCCAGGAGTTTTCCGCTCGAGGATATCAGGAATATGGCTTTCATAGCCCATATCGATGCCGGCAAAACGACCGTCACCGAGCGGATTCTCTATTATACGGGACGTACCTATAAAGTGGGCGAAACTCACGAAGGTACCGCCGTTATGGACTGGATGGAAGAAGAAAAGCAGCGGGGTATCACTATCTCGTCGGCGGCCACTACCTGTTACTGGAAAAATCACCGTATTAACATAATTGATACTCCCGGACACGTCGATTTCACCGCCGAAGTGGAGCGCAGCCTGAGAGTGCTGGACGGCGGTGTTGTTGTTTTCGACGCTGTCGCCGGTGTCGAAGCTCAGTCCGAAACAGTCTGGAGACAGGCCACCAAGTATCGTGTTCCCCGTATCTGCTTTATCAACAAGATGGACCGAATAGGCGCCAACTTCCGGCGTACTATCACAATGATTGAAGACCGGCTTAAGGCCAGGGCGATTCCGGTGCAATTGCCGATGGGCAGTGAAGATACGTTCCGGGGCGTTATCGACCTGATTGAGGAACGTGCCTGGATTAATGACGGGAAGATTGATTCAACCCCTGTCGAGGAAGCAATTCCTGATTCTCTCAAGGAATCGGTTCAGGAAGCCCGTCACGCGATGATTGAGAAGATAGCCGAGCTGGACGACGTCCTGCTTGAAGAATACCTTGAAGGAAAAGTGCCGTCAGTTACCGGATTAAAAGCAGCTCTCCGGAGAGTTACCGTCAACAACCGGGCCGTTCCGGTTCTATGCGGTACCGCTCTCAGGAACAAAGGCATGCATAAACTACTCGACGCGATTGTCGACTATCTGCCGTCGCCTGTCGAAGTACCGCCGATAAAGGCGGAAAACATCATGGGCAAGGAAATCGAATGCCCCCCGAGTGACGACGCACCTTTCTCGGCGCTGGCTTTCAAGGTCGTCTCGGACCCGTTTGTCGGCAGGCTGGTCTACTTCAGGGTCTATTCAGGAATAATAGAAGCGGGTGCCCAGATTTACAACTCTACAACTCAGAAAAAAGAACGCATCGGCCGGCTGTTGTTAATGCACGCCAACCGGCGGGAAGAGATTGAGAGCGCGGACACAGGGGCGATTGTCGCTACCCTGGGTCTGAAAAATACCTTTACCGGTCATACGCTTTGTGACCCCTCTCATCCCCTGCTTCTCGAATCCATTAAATTCCCCGAACCCGTAATTTCAGTATCAATCGAACCCAAAACAACCGTCGACCAGGATAAAATGGGTGCAGCTCTTCAGAAACTTACCGAAGAAGATCCCACGTTCAAGGTTGTTTACAATAAGGAAACAGGCCAGACGGTGATTTCAGGCATGGGGGAATTACACCTCGAAGTCATTGTCAACCGGCTTCTCAGCGAATTCAAGGTCGGGGCTGTCGTCGGCAAGCCAAGGGTTGCCTACAAAGAGACGGTTACCGCGAAAGTCCAGGCTGAAGGCAAGTTCGTTCGGCAGTCCGGCGGCCACGGCCAGTACGGCCATGTTTGCATTGAGCTTGAACCCGCCGAAAGCGGCAGCGGCTTCCAGTTCGTCAACGCTATCCGGGGTAACGCCATACCGAGGCAGTACATACCGGCTATCGAAGACGGTATTAAAGAAGCCATGGAGACCGGTGTTATTGCCAATTATCCGGTTGTCGATATCAAGGCGACGCTCTATGACGGCAGTTACCACGAGGTTGACTCTTCGGAAATCGCCTTCAAAATGGCCGCTTCGATGGCCTTGAAAGAAGCCGTCCGGAAGGGAAAGCCGATTATCCTTCAGCCCATCATGAAAATTGAGGTCGTTACCCCCGAGCAGTTCCTCGGTGATATCATCGGTGACCTTAATTCGCGAAGGGCTCATGTGGAATCTATCGATACCTATATCGATACAACTACCATCCATGCGCTCGTTCCGCTGGCGGAAACCTTCGGCTACACGACGACCATCAGGTCTCTGACACAGGGAAGAGCGACGCAGTCGATGGAGTTTAATAAGTATCAGCAGCTGCCTGCCGATCAGGTGGCGCAACTTACCAATAAAGCAGGATAAGGATATGCCTAAACAGAAAATTCGTATCAAGATTAAAGGTTTCGACCACAAACTGGTAGACCAGGCGGCAGAACAGATTGTCGAGACGGTCGAACGGACCGGCGCAGTCGTTTCCGGCCCTGTACCCCTACCGACAAGGATACAGAAGTACAGTGTTATCCGTTCGCCTTTTATCGATAAAGACTCGCAGGAACAGTTCGAAATCCGGACTCACAAGCGGCTTATCGATATTATCGAAACGACCTCGAAGACAATTGATTCCCTGACTGGGCTCAACCTGCCATCGGGTGTCGAAATCGATATCAAGATATAAATAAAACCAGGATAATTGAAAATGGCACATGGATTGTTAGGAAAGAAGCTGGGCATGACCCAGATATTTACGGAACAGGGTAAAGCTGAAGCAGTGACTGCTGTCGAAGCCGGGCCGTGCACGGTGTTGCAGGTCAAGACCGCGGATAAAGAAGGCTACGGTGCGGTGCAGTTCGGGTACGGCAATGCGAAACGGCTCAAGTCCTCCCAGAAAGGCCAGATGAAGGACATGGGCAGTTTCAGGTACCAGCGGGAGTTCAGGATTGACGATACTTCCGCAGTTAACGTCGGTGATACCTTCGATGTCAGCCAGTTTGCGGTTGGCGACCTGGTCGATATCACCGGAATATCGAAAAGCAAAGGATACGCCGGCGTGGTAAAACGCCATGGATTCTCCGGCGGTCCGAAAACTCACGGCCAGTCGGACAGGCTTCGTGCTCCCGGTTCCATCGGCGCTTCGGCATCGCCCGGCCGCATATGGAAGGGAACGAGGATGGCTGGCCACATGGGCGGAGACAGAGTCACGGTATGCGGGCTGGAAGTTGTGCAAACCGACCCGGAGCGCAATCTGCTGCTGGTAAAGGGAGCTGTTCCCGGAAACAAAAACGGATTGCTCATGATAAGGAAATCGCGCAAGGGGAAATAAACGTGCAAGTACCGGTTTTTAATAAAAGAGGCGAAGAAACTGGGACTATCGAGATAAGCGATTACGTTTTCGGCGTTGAGCTTAATGCTACGGTAGTGCACCAGGCTGTGGTAAGACAGCAGGCTAATGCCCGGCAGGGAACTGCCAGCACCAAGACGAGAAGCGAAGTCGCCGGTTCCACCAAAAAACTGTACCGCCAGAAGGGCACCGGCAACGCCAGGGCCGGCAGTGCCAAGTCCGGCACACGCCGCGGCGGAGGAATAATGTTCGGTCCGAAACCGAGGAATTACCGGCAGTCCATGCCCAGGAAAATGCGCCAGCTGGCGCTGAGGTGCGTGCTTTCGGCGAAGGTCAGTGAGAACGAGCTGGTCATTCTGGATGAACTGGCTCTGGAACAACCTTCGACGAAAGAAATGGCCGGGATTCTCTCAGCCAACGGCATCAACTCATCAGCTCTTATCGTGACCGCCGATGCCGACATGAATGTCGTGAAATCGGCCAGGAACATACCGGGGATGAATATCACGCCGGCAAACCTGATGAATGTCGTCGATGTGTTGAACGGCAGAAAACTCATTATGACCGTTGCTGCAGTCCGGAAAGCCGAAGAAATCTGGGGCGGAGAACTCTCGGAAGGAGGAAGCGATGAACCTGTACGAGGTGCTTAGACGACCGCTGATAACAGAAAAATCCACTGTCCTCCAGGCAGAGGGTAAATACGCTTTCGAAGTTGCCCTGGACGCCAACAAACCGATGGTGAAGCAGGCCGTCGAGAAAGCGTTCAAGGTTGAGGTAACCAAGGTTAACATCGTCAGTATGAAAGGGAAAAGCCGGAGGCTGGGAAGGCGGACCTTACCCGCTCATCCCTGGAAAAAGGCTATCGTGACCCTGAAACCCGGAGACTCGATTGAGTTCTTCGAGGGTGCATAGAAATAACCGGCATAGAATCAGGGAGTTAAGATAAAGAATGGCTATTAAGGTATTTAAGCCGACATCCGCGGGAAGACGCGGTATGACGGGAGCGACATTCGACGAGATTACGAAAAGCAAGCCGGAAAAGTCGCTGGTCAAACCGCTCAGAAAACAGGCCGGGCGTAACAGCCAGGGCAGGATTACCGTTCGTCATCGCGGTGGCGGAGCGAAAAGACAACTCCGGGTAATCGATTTTAAGAGAGACAAGCCAGGCGTACCGGGTAAGGTAGCGTCTATCGAGTACGACCCGAACCGTTCGGCGCGTATCGCATTGGTTCATTATGTCGATGGAGACAAGCGGTACATACTCGCCCCGACCGGGCTTAAAGTCGGTGACATGGTAAAAACCGGTGAAGACGCGGAAATCAAACCGGGTAATGCGCTGCCGATGAGCAAGATACCCAGCGGCACCCTGATACATAATATCGAAATGCAGCCCGGCAAAGGCGGCCAGATGGTCAGAAGCGCCGGTATGGCTGCCCAGATTGTTGCCCAGGAAGGCGATTACTCGCTGCTCAGGCTTCCCTCCGGGGAATCGAGACGGGTACTCAGCCGCTGCATGGCCACTATCGGTCAGGTCGGTAACGTCGACCATCAGGGAATCAAGCTTGGGAAAGCCGGCCGAAAACGCTGGCTCGGCTGGAGACCCACCGTACGCGGTTCGGCAATGAACCCGCACGACCATCCCCACGGCGTCGG
>CAYXEG010000136.1:2838-9014 GCA_964463875.1 uncultured Dehalococcoidales bacterium | reverse complement strand
CCTGCGAACAACCTACAGCTACTACGGAACCGGCGGAGGGTACGACACAACCGGTGGTTACTACGGCAGATTGTGGCGGATAACGACCCTGCCGCAGGGAGGCGGAGACCCCCTGATGGAAGTGACGCATGCCTGGGACGCGGCAGGGAACCTGGTAACGAGGCAGAGCCAGTATGGTCAGGCATCGGAAACGGAGACGTTCGGGTATGACTTCCTCGACCGGCTGACCTCGGTATCCGGCGCCTATAACGAGAGTTACGAGTATGATGAAATCGGGAACATGGTAAGCCGGAACGGAGTGGGGTACTCATACAACGGCGGTAAACCTCATGCCGTGACTTCGGTGGGAGGCGTAGCGTATACCTATGACGACAACGGCAACATGACATACCGTGGCAGCGACAACCAGACAATCACCTGGGATGCGGAGAACCGGCCGGTGATGGTGAGCGAGAACGGAACGGTCGTCGCCACGTTTATCTACGACGGTGACGGCAACCGGGTGAAGAAGACGGAAGCCGGGGAGACGGTGCTCTTTATCAACAAATACTACGAAAAGAACCTGACCAGCGGTAATGTGACGACGAGCTACTACCTCGGCAGCCGGCTGGTGGCGCAGCGGGAAGGAGAAGATGTACGATTCATCCATCAGGACCACTTGAGCGGAACGTCATTAACCACCACCGATAACGGAACGGTCATCAGCTCGATGAAATATTTTCCGTACGGAGAAACGAGAAGCGGTGATGTCCCGACAGATATCAAGTTCACCGGCCAGAGACTGGATTCCGGCACCGGCCTCTACTACTACGGCGCCCGGTACTATGACCCCTTGATAGGGAGGTTTATCAGCGCGGATACATTTGTGCCTTGGTCTACAGGAGTAGAAGCTATTTCTCCCTCACTTTCGGTTAATCAGATACCTACAGGGTTAGGAAGTGTAAAATCGACGCAATCTAGCTATCCGATTTGTACTGAGGAAGCTCCGTTGAATCCGCAATCATTGAACAGATATTCATATGTCTTGAATAACCCATTGAAATATACTGACCCATATGGTTGGTGGACATTAGCTATTGGAGGATATGCCATCGCTGGATTTGGAGGAGCAGCAGAGGCTGGAGCAATGTTTGTAATTGATGATAAGGGGAATTACGGATATGTAACATATAGTGGCGGTGGTGGATATTTCGGCGCAGGTGCAAGTGCAGGTGGTGCTGTCCAAATAACAAATGCCGATACTATTTTTGACTTAAGTGGTTTATCGGTGCAGTCTGGTGGATCAGTTAACATACCACTTCCATTACCTGTACAGGCAAATGGTGGTGCAGAATTTGTACAAGGATGTGGTGATAATCCGTATATTGGCGTAAATATTAACATAGGTTTAGGAGTTTCAGCTCTTCCCTTTGAGGTCCATGGAACATTAACTAATGCTGAAGTGACAGCTTTAGGTAACAACAACTTGGTAAAATGGGCGATGAGTGGTATGTGGGGTGAATTAGTTGATGCTACACTTAATGTTATTAAAGATATAGCTCCAAGTATTAGTAAACAACCCATTGAACCAATTTTTTCACCTAGTAACTACTATTATAATCCATATTATTGGTATGGTTATTGGTAATCTAGTATTGAAACTTCGAGTACAAACAGTGCAGTTAATGCTCATAAATGTATATTAATAGTTCATCTAAAAACTAAACTGAAGATAATGGGACTTAAATAATGAAACCATATGTTAAATGGATCTTTGTTATTTGTTTTTTCTTAATTATTGGTCTGATATTCTTTTTTCTTAGTATCACTAATGTATTCACGTCTGAATTAGGTTACATGGTTTCGTTAACATCATTTTTCATGGTAGCCTTTTTTACAGGTCTAACGTTATTTATATATATTCCAAATATAGTTGAGAACTCCTCAAAGCACTATAAACGACTAGATATTGATTATTATCGCGGCAGACCCACCCATGATTCAGGTTGGAATAAAGCCTATATCATAATCTTTCGAATAGTTTCAATAAGTATTATGCTTCCAGTGATCATACTCATTTCACTTTTTATTAAGAGACTAATATTCGGAGGGGTTTAAATATAGTTTTACATATCAACACTATTAAGAAACACTCATAGACTCTAAATTATAGTTAAAACTGTTGTCACTGGATGATTAAATTGAGCCATAATCCTCTCAAGAATCCTTCGATGGCACTTACTTCTGAGAGGATAGTCTCAACTGACTACCTGCTCAATAGTAAAAAAATATGTTAATAACCAAAATTGGACAACCGGCGGCTACTACGGCAGATTGTGGGAGATAAAGACTGTTTCGCAGGGAGGGGGAGACGCGTTGATGGATGTGATGCATTCGTGGGACGAGGCGGGGAACCTGATGACGAGGCAGAGCCAGTATGGGCAGACCTCGGAGACGGAGACGTTCGGGTATGACTTCCTCGACCGGCTGACCTCGGTATCCGGAGCGTACAGCGCGAGTTACGAGTATGATGAAATCGGGAACATGGTAAGCCGGAACGGAGTGGGGTATTCGTACGACAGCACCCAGCCGCACGCGGTGGACAGTGTCGGAGGAATCTCCTATACCTACGATGCCAACGGCAACATGACATACCGTGGCAGCGATAACCAGACAATTACCTGGGACGCGGAGAACCGGCCGGTAACGGTCAGTGAGAACGGAACGGTCATCGCCACGTTTATCTACGACGGTGACGGCAACCGGGTGAAGAAGACGGAAGCCGGGGAGACGGTGCTGTATCCCGATTCGCTTCGCTTATGCGGGACCTTCGGCATTAACAAGTACTACGAAAAGAACCTGACCAGCGGCAATGTGACGACGAGTTACTACCTGGGCAGCCGGCTGATAGCGCAAAGGGAAGGAGAAGAAGTACGATTCATCCATCAGGACCACCTTTCCGGAACGTCCTTGACCACCACCGATAACGGGACGGACATCAGCTCGATAAAGTATTTCCCGTAGGTGGACTGCCGAAAATCTGGATAATCATCGAAGCTGACCGGTCGGCAACCACCGTCCTGTTTCCCAGCGAATACTGACAACTGCTATCGACCATGGTAAAGGCCGGAGATTGCTCCGGGTTTTTTCGTTCCAGCTTGACTTACCGGTCACTTCAGACCAGACTAAAGGCACATGTGATACAGGGGGAAGCGGAGAATACACGTAAGGTCACAGAGAAAGACCCGAAGGCCTCGGGTTTCATCATACAAGTTTATGTATTAAAATTGATAAGACACAGTATTGCTGCAGCTCGTCTCGAGGGGCAGTTGGTGGAAAATATCTGGAGATTCCCGGTGAGCCGGACACTGTATTTTTGGACTGTTCCCGTAGTATGCTTGTTGTGGAGGTGATACATGGCAATTCAACTGTTGGATAACGTTATCAACCCGGAACCTGTTGGCGCTCTATCGAATAAAGGTATATTTGCAGGGGCTGAAATCCCGGCGCAGTCTCTCGCTCCTCGGCTGGATACGCTCGAAGGCAAGACGGTGTACCTGATAGATATCGGCTACGGCGGGAGCTACAAATTCATGCAGGCAATACAGCGCTGGTTTGAAAAAAACATGCCGTCGGTAAAGACAGTTCGGAGGCGGGCGCCCGGCACCTTCCTGAGCGAAAACGATGCCCCCTTTTTCAAGGAAATTAAAGCCGGAGGAGATGCCGCTGTCATCGGCGTGGGAGGGTGAATAGGTTGTGTGTCGGCGGTTGCCGGCGCAAGCATCATCCTCGAAAAAGAATATGGGGTTCCAACCGCACCTTTCAACTCCGGAGCTTTTATTGAAGTCACGGCCAACGACCGTAAAGCCGGCTATGTACCGTTCCTCTTCACGCCTCATCCGGTCATCGGCATGTCCGACGAGGCGCTCGACGGCTATGTCGTCGGCCCAAACCCGGATACCGGCAATCCTGTCATCCAGGACATCATCGACAATTTAACAAAACCGATAAACCCAGCCAGGCTGAAGTTCAAGGCGGCGATAGCTGAACACAAAGGGAACTCCGGGGCATTCCTGAAGCCGGATACCGAGGAAAATCTCCAGCAGCTTTTCTACGATAAGGGGTGGACCGACGGACTCCCGGTTATCCTGCCGACTGAAGAACGAGTTGCGAAAATGCTCGCAGGAACCTGTGCTGACCCGGATGAGATAGTCGGCGAGATGATGAGGTTCGATATCCGCGGCATGGTACAATATTCCGTCCGGAATGCAGCCGTGCTGGCAGTAATGGCGGGCGCGAAACCGGAATACTTTCCGGTGATTCTGGCAACCGCTGCTCATAAACTGGACGCGATGCAGTCTTCCACTTCGAACTGGTCGGCGATGCTGCTGGTCAACGGGCCGATTCGAAATGAGATAGGCATGAACTCCGGCATCGGCGCCTTTTCTCCGGTCAATATGGCAAACTCGGTCATCGGCAGGGCATGGACGCTGATGTCTATCTGCTGGCTGGATATGAAGCCTCGCAGGAACATGTGGTCGTCTCTCGGCAGCAGCCTTAACTATAACAACAACTGCTGCGCTGAAAATGAGGAAGCGAGTCCGTGGGAACCGTTCCATGTCCAGCATGGATACCACAAAGACGAAAGTACCGTCAGTATTTTCCGCGGCTGGGTTTTTGTTAACAGTGCAGGCACCGCCTCGAAGAGAACGATAGGCGAGGAAATGTGCCTCAATTTGAGCTTTATTCCTCCCACGAATGCCTCGGCGACCATTGTCATGGACCCGGGTATCGCAAAGATGCTGAAAGAAAATGACGGTTTCAAGACCAAGCAGGAATACAGCCGCTGGCTTTCACAAAACATTAAAATGCCCGCTGAAAGGTACTGGGGCTTTGACCACGTGGACTGGCTGGTAACTCCCCAGGCGATAAAGGGCATCGAGCCGTATGCCACTTTTAAAAAAGCTGGACCGGATGAACTGATTACTCCGTACCATGATCCGGAGAGAATCAACCTTGTCGTCGTAGGCGGAGATACAAATCCGCTATGGAAATACTCAGAGTACAGCTACCAGGGGAGCGAGTCCATAGATAGATGGCGGGCTGTCCCGGCGGGTGTGATATGCAAGGACGGTGAATGTGGTTTACCGGATCCTCCGGCTGAATATGATGAATAGTCGGTACATCGACATGAGGTAAGATAAAAATAGTACATACAATGGAAGCAGTCGAACTACCGTAAATTCGGATTATCTCCGGGGCCGACTGAGTCCTGTTTCACGAAGAATAGTAACAACTGATATCAACCATGGCAAAGGCCGGAACTATCTCCGGCCTTTTTTTAGACTACAAATTATCGAGATATTAAAAAAGTATTAATCACCCCATGAAAAAGAGAAACTGCCGGCATGGTCTTTGGCATCGGCTCGTATAGTATAATTGCCGGGTTCGGTAAGTCTGACCGTAAATATCGATGTCGGCAGGTTATGCCCTTCGTACGGATTATCCGTATCTTTATTGGCGGGAACAATCCGGGCATCCAGCCTGCCGCTTCTGGTGGTGATTACCGCGGTAACAACCACCGGCCTGTCTTCTTTCACCACGAGTTCAGCTTGTCGGTTGCCGGTGAACTGGTCATATGACATGGACATGCTTGTCGGGTTGCTCGTTTCGTGAATGTCGGTTGTTGTACCTGAACCGGGAGAACATCCGCAAAAGAGGGATATCGCTGATATCACTTTCACAACGAAACAATTCACTATTACGCTGTTTCCTGTTTTCATTGACAACCTCGATTTGTCAGACTGCTATCCTGTTTTCAGCTATAGGCATGGTTCTTTTTATAAAATCATCGACCTTGACTCTGACATCATGCTGATGACCGATAAGGAAATGGCCGCCGGTATCGAATACCAGGAATTGAGCCCCTTTTATATTACTGGCCATGTTCGAACCGTGACTGAGGGGTTGCAGTGAATCATCGGCTGCATGAATAACGAGAGCAGGAGTTTTAATGCTCCTCAGAGCATACTTTTTAAGCGCAAGCTCGGACAGACAGGCTCTGTCGTTGTATATACCGTTCTTGCGAAGACTGATGGGGTGCATGTTCCGAATGAAGTCATTGACCAGTTCTTCATCACCATGAGAGAAACCGGTCTGAATTTCCGGAGATACGCCAAACATTTTTATCAGGAATG
>CAYXEG010000136.1:0-2828 GCA_964463875.1 uncultured Dehalococcoidales bacterium | reverse complement strand
CAGGTAATTTGTCGTTAACCAGTACAGGAAATCTGAACGGAATATCGTGCTGAAGACTGCCTTCTGCAGCAATGATTCTCTGGGAGGCGTGTGGCTTTTCGCCGCAACCGTCACCAGGGAGGTAACTCTCCCGGGATAACGGAGAACAAACTGCAAGGTTGACGGCCCTCCGTCTGAAGTTCCTATAATCGCCGCCTGAGGAATATCGAGATAATCCAGGAGTTCTGCATATGCTTCTGCTTGCAGACGAGGCGAAGCATCGGTTGGAATTGGAGTTCGAAGGTAGTCGAACCGGGAGGGTATTATCCAGCGGAAGCAATTACCTACGAAGGTTCTCGCCAGGAGTATCCCCTGGTCATACCCTCCGCCTGCCCCGTGAATAACGAGTACCGGATAACCGCTGCCAATGTCAGCATACTCAATCGGACCGGATGCCAGATGAACGACCTGACTCTCTTCTGATAACCGGGTACGGGCTTCCCGCATTTCCCGACGATATCGAAAATATGGCGTATTTTTCATTTATATTCGACCCTCCAGTTATGTAACGACCTTCGTTAAGCAAAAACGATGAGATCGGCGACGACCATGATGATTGCCAGGAATCCGGAAATCATATGGAAATTCTTGCTTGATTTTTCGACCGGAACCCGGGAATTTCTCATCCATAAACCGCATACCAGCGTTGAGAAAAGGAACAGGCTTGTGATAACAATCAGCGTGGGTTTCATCATTAAACTCCTCTTAATGTTTTTTTCGCAGTTCGGAAAACACTGACGGTAGCCGCAATAACCGTAGCAAGAGTAGCAAGCCCCAGAGTCATGTGAAAATCGGCGCTTCCGGCAGCCGCGGCCTCCGGATTATTCGTCAGATAGAAACCGCAGATAGTCTGAGAGGCTAAGAGTACAATAGCTAACACGGAAAGTATTTTTGAAAAACGCATTTGAGTTCTCCTTTTGTTTTTTATTGAGTAAAGGGAAAAATCGTGAACCTACCCCTCCTTTCGTGCCTGTGCATTCAGTGAAATCAGTCTCAGATTAAGATCACGGACTTTATTGAATAATCCAAAGAGCGCCGACTGGTCGGTTATAATGCCGGAAATCATCACGGCATCATCGGAAATATTCCTGACCGTTAAACCGTCGAACCATTTGTTCCAGTGAGTATCCAGGTGATTTTTTATCTTTATTTCGCAATCGTATTTTTGATTGTGTCCTGTGTTTTTCTGTGTCATTGTTTTCCTCCGTTTACCCTGTCAAGACAAGAATACCGCGGAAAACAGGTTTATCCATCTGCCAAAAGGTATATCCGAAGGTTTATTTTGAGTCATATGTGGATTGAAGGGTTTATTTTCGGTATAATAAACGCAATTCTTCGGGTAATATTGGTAGAGTAATGAGTGAAGAACTGATTGCAGCCAAATATCGCATGCCTCCCGTATCTTCGGGAATGGTTGCTCGTTCCCGACTTTCAACGCTGCTTGAAGCCGGGAAAATGAGCCGACTGTTGCTGGTATCGGCACCAGCCGGTTTCGGGAAAACCACCCTCATCCGGGAGTGGTTAAACAATACCATGAAAGATGCAGTTTGGATTTCCCTTGATAAAAACGATAACGACCCGGTACGGTTTATCCGATACCTGCTTGCCGGGATTTCATCGATTGTGCCCGATGTTAAACACATCTTTAACGGTTTAACCGGTTTTTCCCAGAACGGGATTATTCAGGTGGAACCGGTCCTTATCAATCTCGTTAATACCCTGACTGTATCGCAGAAACAATCTCTGGTGGTTCTCGATGACTATCATGTTATCGAAAACCGGGAAATCCATGATGCCGTTACGTTTCTCATCGAAAATACTCCTGAACTATGCGTTGTACTCGTAACCCGGAATGACCCGCCGTTACCTTTATCCCGATGGAGGGCACGCCGGATGATGACAGAGATACGGAGTGACCATCTGAGATTTTCGGTCGACGAGACAGAGATACTTATTGCCGGGCAGATTAGCCGGCCTCTCTCCGATAATGACATTGCGGCTCTCTGTGATAAAACCGAAGGCTGGGCAGCAGGATTACAGATGGCTATTATCGCGATGCAGGGTAAGGAAAACCTTGCCGAATATGTCCGGGCGTTTTCCGGAACCCATCGGTACATCATGGACTACCTGATGGAAGAGGTGTTGAACCGGCAACCGGAAGACGTCCAGGAATTCCTCCTCCGGACATCAATTCTGGAGCATCTGCAAGGTGCCCTGTGTGATGTGATAACCGGGAAAACCGATGGGCAGCAGAAACTCGAGGCAATGGAAAAAGCCAGTATGTTCCTTCTTCCGCTCGACGATAATCGTCAATGGTACCGGTATCACCACCTCTTTGCCGAACTTTTACAGGCACGACTCCGAGAAATGCACCCTGACTTACTTAAAACTCTTCATATCAGGGCCGCAGGTTGGTACGAAACAAACGGATTGATAGCTGATGCCATCAATCATTATCAGGCAGCCGCAGTTTTTGAAGAGATGGCAAGGCTCGTCGAAAAAATGGTTATTCCCCTGGTAATTCAAGGAGAATTGACGACACTGGTGAAGTGGACTAATGTTTTGCCTCAAGGTATTGTTGCTGCCAGGCCTCTCCTGTGTGTAAATATGGCCCTCATGGCTGTTTTATCAGGGAAAACCGATGAGGTTAACCGGTATTTACAGGATGCGGAAAACAGTATTCGGCAGAACGCATTTACCGAAGAAGTCAAAGACCTTTCGGGGAAAACCGCCGCACTGCGAGCCTATATGGCTGATATGGAGGGCAAATCGGAAGAAGCCATCAGTCT
>CAYXEG010000135.1:0-9043 GCA_964463875.1 uncultured Dehalococcoidales bacterium | reverse complement strand
CTCCGCCACTTTCGGAAGAACTCGTGAATGTTTTAGTGGAAATGTTCAAGGAGGTGCCGGTCAATGGAGCTTGAAGAACTCATTCGTAGTATCAAAGCATCCAGAACCAGTCCGACTGAAGAAGACCTGAGAAGTATGCCTTATAAGAAAGCGTTCATATACGGGCGTGTATCGACACAGGGGCAGGTTAAAGACAGTCGCGAATCGATAGGTGAGGTGGCAAACCTTGTCGAATTGGCGAAAAAGGATGGATATGCATCCGATATCGCTCCTGAGTTCGTCGAAAAGTGGCTTGATGCCATCCAGAACGGTGAAGATGTTACCCGGTCGATGGAGGAAGGAAATATCGTCATTGATTGTCGTGACCTGGGGCTGTCAGGCTCGTTAGGAGAAGATAAACGCCCTGGTCTCAAAGCGCTATGGAAGAGGGTAGAGACTGGTGAAATGGGTACTGTCTACCTTACCGAGGGGATGAGTCGTCTTTCGAGGGACAAGGATCGGGTCCTCGGATATCAGTTACTCCGTTTACTCAAGGAACAGCAATGCAGAGTAAGGACGCCGGATGGAGTATATAATCCGGCAATATCCCGTGACTGGGATTTTCTGGCTGCCGATATCGAAGAATCGGCAGAAGAAATGAACAAGATGGGAATCAGGCTGGGACGGAGACGGGTATTGAAGGCAGCCAAAGGACGACACGTCGGTAGTCCGATTTGTCCAGGGTATGTCGTGGAGATCGAGGGACAAAGAAATGATGGATCCTATATCATGGGCAAGTGGCAACCATACCCCCCGCATCAGGAAATAGTAATCACCATACTCAAAGAATTGGTGAAACAGAGATCGATATTCAAGGCCGTACAAGCACTCAACGATCAACAAATCGTGTTTCCTTTCTTTGGGAACGAGTACAAATACATGGAAACGCGCTCTGTGCTGAGACTGTATCGGCAGAATGGTGCTGGCTATGTGATAACGACTAATTGTTTAAAAACTCTGGCTACAAATCCCAGGTTGATAGGTATCTGGGAGTGGAGTGATATCGTTATTGAAGACAATCATCCCGCTATTGTACCGGTTGACCTGTTTCTCCAAGCGTATGAGATAGCAGTATCTCATAAACCGAGAGGGAAAGGTGCCCATTCTGACCCAATGGAATGGGATGATTTGCTTTATTGCTATAATCACGATTACCCAAGGAAAATCGCCGCTTACAATACTCAAAAACGATGGGCATGCAACCGTGATGAACACCTCGGAATCGGCAAAAGCTGTCTTTATGTAGAAGATCATCTACTTACACCCCCTCTTACTAGAGAGGTTTTACAGTATCTTGACTTCACTTCCCATGCTCAACAAGTTTTAGACAAACTCAAGTCTGAAACCAGTCAATATAGCCTGGAAGAAGCTCGCTGGCGCCGACAACACATGGAATTGCAGACTCGTTTAGCAAACTTGAAGAAATACCTCGGTGCTGGGAATCCGGAGCGGGAAGAGACTTATTGGGAACTCATCCGAGAAGTGACGAAACAAATCGAATTACTAGGAGATGAACCTCCGCCGCCTAAAACGACACCGTTGGACATTGAAAGAGTAACTTCGTTCTTGGAGAATTTGGAGAGTAACTGGGAAGAGAATACGAGTATTCTTCGCAATCGATTACTTTCCTTGATTGTCGAGAGAGTGGAGATCCGTCATGACAATACACAGATAAACGCAACCATCGTTTGGAAGACAGGGACCAGACAGAGTATTACCATTCAACGTTCCCAGGTTCATTGTACCCAGGAAAACCGATGGAGTCCCGAAGAAACGAAACTGCTTCGAATGCTCTGGCCTTCAGCACCGTGGGAGACGATACTAGCTGCCCTGCCAGGCAGGAACAAAACAGCAATCTACATGAGAGCTGCCAGACTCCGTTTGAGCCGTCAGGGTATGAAAAAACCACCCGGAAAATCCGTCCTCTGGACCGAGGAAGAAATCGATAGATTGAAAGACGATTATTTATCAAAGGGATTGAGTATATCGGAAATTGCTGATGGTTTAGGAAGAACCGAACATGCTGTAGAGCGAAAAATAACTGCATTGAAGTTAAAGAGACCGAAAGAGCTTCGCCGGTATAAGAAACAGCCTGTCTGGAGCGCTGACAACTTCAAGGTCAAAAGTGGGGGGTGCTCTCGAAAACATACACCACCCGAAAAAACCGGGGAGATTCTTCTGTTTCTTCCAGTCCTTCACCGCAGTTCGGGCAGTACCTGGCATTCTTGGCTACCTTCACTCCGCAGGCAGGACAGGTCGGTCGGGGTGGCATGACCGGCGCCAGAATAGCAATGCCTTTCTCCCCTTTTTTCACCCAGCGTCCAAGATCCCTCCATGTAGTGAAGCCAGCGACTCTCGTGGCATCAGGCCGTTGGAACATGATGAGAATCTGATTACCGATGGAGTAATCATGAAACTTCGACATGGTCGTCAGAAACAGGCGAAACTGGTCGCTACTCTGAATGCTCTCGACCCCGGCTTGAAGTTGTTTCATGACAGCGTCAATCTTCTTCTCCCCGGTTTCAGCGTCAACCGATGGGAGGAATTCCGTCAGCAGCCTATCATCGGGAAGGGGTTCACTGATGAAACCTGACAGATGCCGGTAGTGAGTGGGAATCGGTTCACCTCTTTCGATGAACAAGGTTTGCGGATATCGGCCTTGTGATTTTGCATGCTCCTGCTCGATGTGGCGGTTAAGAGCTTCCGAACGGGTTATTTTGTACCCATCGTAATCAGGTATCTCGATTATCTTACGGCAGATAGGGCACTCAACGGTAACGACCGGTTTTTCGACTTTTGCCATCGGGAGGAGGTTTATTTCCGGCTCCGATTCTTCGGAAAACAGGGATTTCGTCATGCCGACCGTTAACGTCATCAATAGAAGAGTCATTCCAAATGAAAAGACATCATTTGTTTGTTGTTGTGAAGTACGATACATTACCAGATAACCTCCTTAAGCAGTTCATCAAACCCGCCGCCGGTAATTACCCTGACCACCTCGGCGGCGATATAGGTCATCGCTTCAGAATGAGACGGCGTCAAGTCCTCAGCCTCTCCCCTGGTCCGGTACTGCCGGTGATGAGCCAGTTCATGTATCAGGGTATCAATCATCGTCTTTGCCCTGGCCATCATCTCGAGTGAAATGTAGATTTCTTCGGTTCCGGTACTGTACATGCCGGCGGTCCGTACCCGGTCACTGGCTGCCGGTATCACGGCAACGTGAATCCCTGACGGCGGGGAAAAGGCAAACACGCTACTCGCCAGTTTTCTGGCCAGGCTGAGATGAGTACGAATACGATATTCCAAGCGGTCATCGGGGATTACCTCCACTTCCCGGAGTCGTTCCTGCGAGGCGTTAATCAACGCTTTATCGGTGGTAATAGCCCTTGATAAGGTTTCGCGAACGTAGGGATGGACACTGACCGATTCGTAGCCCAGGTGTTTTACCATACCATCCCACCGGGCATCGGTTCGGAGCACGGTATTGTCTCCCATGACGTTTCGCCAGGCTTCCCGCCAGACCGAAGCGTTATCTTTAACGAATCCGGCGTATTCTTTTCCAGTCACCGGCTCGATTCCCATTTCCCAGGCACTCATGTTGAGGCTATGGCTTTCCTCGGATTCAATAATCGGCGGTTGCTTTACCATCTCCAGTAACACCTGCAGATGCTCAACCCGGGTCGTGCAGCACCAGAGACGCCCGGCATCCACCCAGAGGTCTGATTCGTTCTTCGGACCGTGGCGATCCGGTGCCATATCGAAACTCCACAGATTATAGGAATACGGACTATCGATGTCCCGCATGTAGATATCCCGGGCGTAAATCCTCGAATGTCCGGTATCTAATCCGGTCGAAGCAAAATCATATTGGATAAGCTGATTAAAGCGGCGGACCGGCCGGGTAAGGAGACTTGGACCCTCGGCGATTATGGCTTTCTTCGACAGATTGACGGCGAATCGGTCTTTGAAATCCGGGCCACGGTAACCGCCGATATGAAAACAGGTGCCCGATGTCCGTCCGTTGGGCTTCCATAAAGCCGCCAGCGTCTGGATGTGCCCATTTACCTTCTGTTCGATGAACACTATCCACAATACCCGGTCTTTCGTTTCGACTCGTACCGAGTACCCCAGGCGGAGTAAAGCCAGGGCGGCAATCTTCATCCCTTCACCGTACTTGCCGCGGGCGTAATCCGGCTTCAGTTTCGGTGGTCCGAGCAGGAAATCAGCCACAGCAATACCTTTCCCGGTATCGCGAATGTAGAACCCCTCATCGTCATAGCTGCTGGAGTAATACTCACACTCGTCGAGGGCGTTCTGGACGATATCCCGAATCGCTTCCCAGGCTCCCCACTCCTGCCGCCAGGTGGAGGTTGGGCCGATGATGATAATCTGCCAGCCCCTGGGTTTCCACTCTTCCTGGTATTCGTCCATGGTCAAGGCCTTCGGGGGCGTCGCGATAACACTCATGAGTTCCTCCCTCTTGACCGGGCGATGGCGCTCAGGAAAGCGGTATCAATCTTCTCCCGGTAGCCGATGTCATCGAGGGTGTATGCCAGAAATTCCGGGCTATCAGGGAGAAATTCAAGCTCATTTTTCCCGGCGGTTTTATTTTTCTCGTGGGGTATCAGTTTTGGCATTGCCCGTTGTGCAAAGCTCTGGGTTTTTTCTGGCTCTCCTCCCATTTCGTTCACCGAGTCTTGAGTAATACGCGCGGTAATTATTCCCAAGATAAGCAGTCCTGCCATACCGGTCATCGCTGAAATCCATATCGGAGTAACCACTGTTTCTTCAAGAGGTAGATACTCGATGATTACGTCGTTACCTTGGACGATGTCTTCGAATTCGCCAGCATTTACTTCGATGAAATACCGGGCTGGTTTTTGACTGGTCACCAGGTAGCCAGGCTCAACGTTCCGGTACACCTCGATAACCGTCAGGTCTTCCGCCAGAAAAGCGATATCGATCGGGAAAAGCATCGGCACAGTGGTAACCTCTATAAACTGCTCGTATCCGATATCAAACAGCATTCCGGTGTCAGGCGGAACCTCCAGAAGTCCTCCCAGCCCCTGCGAGAGCTCCCATGGTGTCACGGTGATATCGACCGCCCACTGTTTATCCTTGATTGTTACCAGAGCTTGTCCCGCCATCAGTTGTCATCTCCAGTTTTTTCGCTTTTATCATTGTCAGTTTCTTTGAACAAAGGCTCTGCCCAGTGTGGTAAATTGCCCGTATCGGAACTCATCCCTACCAGGAAAGCATCGACTATCTCCCGGGGCAAACCGGCTGCGGTAAATGACCTGCTTATCCTTTCTTTAAGTTCCGTCTCAGAAATAGCCTGTGGTCCCGCGCACATTAGCCTCATCCCCGCCATCAGGTGGCTCATGGCAGCTAACAACCTTGCCTGATCGGATTGATCCTCTCGCCAGACTAAGTCACGGATGAGCCACCGGTCCACAGTCCGGTTTCTGGTCAGAAGCTCCTCGATTTCATCTTTCCATTTTTCCATCTGTTACCTCCCCGGTTTTCGTTTAACACCGTTCAGCTTGCTCTCAAGGCTTAACTGTCCCGACGCATAATCATTGCTCTGGATATCCGATCCCCCGAACATCGCCAGGTCGAAGTTACGGTGCCACGTCGCCGAAGCCTTGAAGTCTGTCTTTTCTTCGAACTTCTTCGCCTTTGATTGCTTCGGCTTCATGCCGGGAGGAGCGATTACCGACATCCCGTTGAGGTATGACTCGCTGGTCGTATCCTCCCGGTAGTTAATCGGGGCATTCACCCCGAACTCCTGATGATTCGAATATTTACCCATTGTTTGTTCCTCCTTTCCAGAGTTGCTGGTACCATTCTTTCTGCTCTTCTCCGGAGACTTTACGGTACCGCATCGTCGTGGTTATGCTCTGATGCCCCAGGTGCTCCTGGAGCATCCGTAACCCGTCGCCCGAGTCGTTCTGCTTAACTGCCATAACCGCAAAGGCGTCCCGCAGCTTGTGAGGGCTTACGTTGTGGACCTTACCGCTTTCAGCGTTAACCAGTTGAGGCAAACGGGCTTTTTCTGCACAGGCTTTCACAATCTGCCAGGCGCGGTGGCGGCTCAGGCCGAAGACCAGCTTGCTTTTCGAGTCGGCGCCGCCCCGTCCGATATATTCCTTCAGCATCGTAAGGGTTTCCTGGTCCATCGGCAGGACTCGAAACTTCCGGTGCTCTTTCTCTTCGGTGACAGCTTTATCCACCTTGTGTCCGCAGACAGGACAGTACTTATGGCTTTTACTCAACCGGGCGTCACATTCCGGACAGGAAAACCGGATTCGCTGTTTCAGGTGCTGGATGGTTACCAGCCCCTGGTCGAAGTCAATATCGGTAACCCGTATTCCGAGGGCTTCCGAAACCCGGCAGCCGAGGTGGAAAAGAACCCGGATCAATAACCGGTCCCGCAGGTAGTCAGCAGCCTGTTCCAGCTTCGCCACCTCTTCAGTTTCAAGGTAGGCCCTGGCCATTAGTCGCCCATCCCTCCTGTCATCATCGGCACTACCATGCCCATCATCATCAGGGGCATAATCATGCCCAGCATACCGGCCATGTCCGAGTCTCCTCGCTCTCCGGCGATATCGATGATGGTATCGATTTCAGTTGCTATCTCCGGAGCTTCCTCAATTTTCACGTAGAGGTCATAGTTGACGCCGGGAGAAATACCGCCGATACCGGATGAGCCAATTTCAATATCCACTTCTCCGGTTACTGTGGTGTAGTTGTCCGGAGACTCGGGACACGGTAACGTCGCCCTGGCGACGAGGATTTCGTCGAAACCGAACAGGCCTCTCCGGCCGATACTGCCGTAGAGGGTAAACGTCTCGGCCGGTCCCCGGTAAGGAACGCTGACACTAACACGCAAGACATCACCGGGAGACAGAATAACCCGCTCCGGCTCGCCCTGGAGCCATCCGAAACCCGGCCGGTATACGTCAAGCCCGTAAATCATCCCTTTATACCTTCGAATAGCTGTTAATGGTTATTTCACCGAACTCGGAATTCCCAATCTGTGTTACCTCGACCACATCATGCAAGGTTGGCGAGATAACCTTCGGGGTAGAACCACCGATTTTGGCATACAGGTCGTAAACACCGGCTGTTATTGCTGTTGTGATTGGGATATCCACGTAATCATCCCGGGTCTGCCAGCTCGAATCTTCAGGAACGCTTAACGTCTTCGAAGCATGAAGAATCTCGTTGAACCCTGCCCATCCATCGTTACCGATTGCGACGTAGAGCGGTTGACTCTCCGTTTTACCGCGGTGGGTATACCGGCAGTAAACCCTCAGTTTGTCTCCAGCCGTGACCGTGACATTAGCCAGCGGCAGGAAAATGATTCCGAACTCTGATGGTAGAAATACTGCGCCCATATTTGTTTACTTCCTTTCGTAGCTTGTTATTGAAATGGACCCAAACTCCGATGATGGTACCGAATACAGCTCCACATCCTTCTCGGCATAACCATCGCTCTGCCAGGTACCGCTTGTTCCTTCGTACCAACTCTCAACCGATATGGTTACCTCTTCATCCGGCATAACAAAACTGTCGTACCAGGAAGCTATTTGTCCGGCGCCAACGCCCCGGTGAACAGGACCAAATCGTAATATCATATCGTTTACCTGGCCTTTCGTAGCAGTCAGGTTGATGGCGTAACCGCAGAGGTTTTTTATCCTCACCTCGACGTCGACTGTGCTTCCGGCGACCGCGTTTGCCGGGGCGATTATGGCAACGATATCAGAGTACAGTCCCATGTCTGTTTCACCTCTATTACCTCGGAATACTCATCCCGAACAATGACCCCAGCGGAATATAGACCAGAGCCCGCCCGGCTTCGTCCAGCCCGGCAATGCCAAGGCAACCGCCTGCAATCCAGCAACCAATACCGACGACAATCACGAGCAACGCTCCCCACCAGGGAATCGGCGACATCCGTTTTAGCTTCGGGCTGTTATTCAGTTCCTTCCCGCAGCCCGGACATACCTTCTCTCCGTCCAGGAGGTACCGGTTACATGCCGGGCAGTAGTAGTAGGAGACCGGCGTCTTCGGGTGTTGTATCGCCTGTTTCAGGGCAAATGCCATGAATTTCGGCACCATCTTCAAAGTCGTCATCACATCACCCCCTGCAGCATCCTGAACATGGTCGTCATCACCATTAGCAGGTTCATCGTGTCGGTCATACCACCGGCGGAAGTTGACACCTCGGTCATTTGCCCAAGCATGGTCCCCATGGCCGGTATACCGTAGCCGTAAGCGTTATCCTTCTTGACCGGGGCATCAGCCGGCTTGGTGGAGAAATACGGAGCGAACTGCCTGGCTTCAGTCCACCGGTAGAGCCAGTTTTCGCCGTAGGCTCTCCGGCCGCTCTCCCACAACAGACCGGTAAGCCCGGCAAGCATCGGTGCCGCAAAACTCGTCCCTGACTTGGTAACGTAGCCCTCATCCGATTTCTCACTGGCCATCTCAAGGTTGGTACCCCAGATAACGAAATCCGGTTTTGTCTCTCCCTGGACAGTCGGCCCGCGGGAAGACTTCTCCCAGACGACCAGCTCATCCATCGTCTCAACAGCTCCGACGGCGATTACTTCCGGATCACAGGCAGGCAGCATGACCGATGTCATCTTCGGGCCGGAGTTGCCGGAAGCGGCAATGACATCCAGGCCGTACACCTGGCTTGCCTGACGGCAGGCAGCTCTTACCGGGTTATCCTCGTCACCGTCATCTTCTCCGCCGAGGGAAAGATTGATGACGTTCGGATAGAGATCATCCGTTGGCCACAACCCCTTCTTTCGGGCGGCCTCGGCCAGGTCACAGACCTTATCGATACCGAGAATGATGCTCTCGTCATTACCATACCCTTCATCGCTGATTACCTTGACGTTTATGATAGAAGCTCCGGGGGAAACGCCTGCCTTTTCGCCGAGGGCATGAGTTCCTCCGGCGACGACAAACGCCACCTGGGTGCCATGGCCGAAGA
>CAYXEG010000134.1:8098-9124 GCA_964463875.1 uncultured Dehalococcoidales bacterium | reverse complement strand
TTCTTCCTGTCATCAAAGCCCGGTCATACCGGCTTAATGGTGAATTGGAAAAAGCAGGACAACTTTTACGTGAGTATGTCGATACTGCTCGGTCATCGGGTAACATGATGATACTGGCAGTCGATGACTATGAATTGGCAGCTACCTTGAAAATCAAAGGTCAACTCCATCAGGCATTCGACATCTACCAGGATATGCTGCGCATAGCCGATGATAAAAACGCCCGGAAATTTGGCACGATTGCGAAAATCGAAGCCGGATTGAGCGAGGTTTATCGCGAGTGGAACCAACTGGATGCTGCTGAAATTGTAATTACCAGAGCCCTGGAAAATATGAAGTCGTGGAGAAACCCGACCGACCTGGTAATTGGTTTTCTCATGCTTGCAAGGCTGCAAAAGTCTCAAAATCGGCTGCCCGAAGCAATTCAAACTCTTGAAAAGGCTGAGCAGTTATGCCGGAATAACCCCGTGTTTCAACCGCTACCGGTAATGGTTGCAACAGACGGAATCAGGCTCGAAATCAATCAAGGGAATAGAGCAGCGGCTGAGCGATGGCTGCAACAGCATGAATCTGATACGGTAATGCCCTTACTGATGCACGAACTGATTCAGATAACGAATGCACGCATCTACTTGTCATTAAACCAATTAAAAAAAGCACAGGCCCTGCTTGAAAACCTGGAGATGTCAGCCGAAGCAGGAGGCAGATATGGAAGACTTATCGAAATCTTTACCCTGCTGAGTATCGTTTTTAAGGCGCAAAATGATGAAGAGCGGGCATTAACCTCTCTGGTAAAAGCTGTTAAACTGGCTGAACCTGAAAAGTATATAAGGATATTCGTCGATGAAGGTGCATCTGTTGCCGAGATGTTATTCACCCTGCGGCAACGGTTATCGAGAGGCCAGAGAGTAGAAAATATCAGCAGAGACTACCTTTCGAATCTGCTGCAGGCGTTTGGCGATTCTGCAACCGAAGAAACAAATCTTCTGCGTGAAACACTAAGCGAACGCGAACTGGCAATTTTAC
>CAYXEG010000134.1:0-8088 GCA_964463875.1 uncultured Dehalococcoidales bacterium | reverse complement strand
ATCGCCGAACAGCTTTTTATTACTACCGGAACCGTCAAAGCCCATACCGCTAACATCTACCGTAAACTGGATGCCAACAATCGAACCAGCGCCATTGCCATCGCCTGGGAGATGAAGTTACTTTAATGTCTTTAACGAGATCAACTCAGGGAGCAAGACAAGCTTTACAGGCGTTTGCTCCGCAATGTAGTATTTGATAACAATATCGAACTAAGATTGGAGGATAACCAATGAATATCGGAGAACTGGAATTAAAAGTAAAGGAACTCGAGAAAAAAGTAGATTTATTACAACGGTTACAGGACATTGAAGACATTAAAAAACTTCAGAAAGCATACGGTTATTATTTGATGAACTGGTTGCATGAGGAACTGATTGACTGTTTTTCAACCAGTCCGCAGACCACCCTTGAGTGGCCACAGGGCACCTTCATCGGAACCGACGGACCTCGCCGTTTCTTTGGTAACATCAACACCGGGAAAGACCCTGAGTTTATGCACCAGATGATGCAGATATCAGGTATTGTAGATATCGAACCGGATGGGGATACCGCAAAAGGAAGATGGTGGGGTTTTGGTGCTATGGCGATTCCTGCCGGGTCGATGGAAGTACCAGGGGGGGAAGGAGTCAGCCAGGCGATAGGCTGTGGAATTTACGAAATGGAATATATCCGCGAAAATGGCATATGGAAGATTCTGAAGATAAAGTGGGTACCTGTTTACAACGGAACTCTCGAAGAAGGATGGGTTGCTCCTGAACGCAGGTCTGTATCCGAGTCTGAGCCTATTAACAGCCGGGGATTTCCCGAGTCATGGCACCCTGATGGAGGGCCTGATCCTGTCGATTATAATTACCCGTCAGGTCATATACTGCCGTTCCATTTCGCGCATCCGGTTACGGGAAAGAAAACGAGCGAAGAAGAACGTAACAAATAGTCTATATGAGCAGAAAACAGGAGAATATTGTTATGAGTTATGAATCTATTCTGGAACGAGTTGAAAAACTTGAAGAACTCCTTCAAAAACAAAATGCATATATCGGTATTCTTGAAGAAAGAGTATCCCGGCTTGATAATATCGAGGCTATCAAGCGATTGCAGAAAGCATATGGTTATTATGTTGAACACTGGATGTACGAAGAAATTATCGACTGCTTTTCCGATGGCCCCGGTGTGTATCTCAATTGGATAGAGGGCGTATGGAAAGGTAAGCAGGGAGTCAGGAGATATTTTACTCATGGTGGTAAATCTAATCCGACACCTTCAGGTTTTTCGCATCAGCTTATGCCCACCAGCGGACTGATTAGCATTGCCTCTGATGGAATGACCGCAAAAGGCAGATGGTACGGATTCGGCGCCATATTTAACTCGGAAGAAGGTATAGTCGAAAAAGGAGAGTTTACCAGCGGTATCTACGAAGTGAATTACGTGAAGGAAGACGGTGTCTGGAAAATACAATCATTCGACTGGGTAATCCCTTATGTCGTGAGAATAAACGATATGTGCGAAGGGCCGGAAATCCGCAGTCGACGCATCATTCAACAAGCCGGTGAAACCGGAGCTTTCATTCCTGACCCGGATATTCCTCTGGATGAAAATGACTTGCGATACGTATCCGGATATGTCTTCCCTTTCCATTATCCACACCCGGTTACGGGAAAGAAAACTACTGAAGGAGAACGTAATTCGAAACTTAAACCTTTGAAATTGGATTAATTCTCCTTACCGCTTTAACGGAGTCATGCTTTTTCAAGCATGGTAACTTATAAGGCTCTCCTGATTCAGTAATACTTCTGATATGAAATGTCTGTATTATAACACGGAAAAGCGACAAGTACGGTCGTTGGGTAACGATAAAATTAACAATTGAATATTGACAAGAAAATTCTACAGAAATAGCAAAACGTCAGAAAGTGTTTTAACCTCATCGCCCATAGCATATCTTGTATTTTCTACCCATGCTGCAGGTGCAGGGGTCGGTTCTACCGGCATGCAAATTGACATAAGGTTTTCGTCAGATGGCATCTTCATATCTCATATATGAAGCCGCTCCATAATCAAGGAGAATTCTGATAATTGATGTGGAAAACTCGGTTGCCTTCTTGGGAGACATCCGGGCTATTTTCACTTCCGGTTGTCCCGAATCTTTGCGATATTTCGCTGGTGATGCGCCTCAATATCTTCCGGTCAACCGGAAGCCCTGCTCCGGTACTCATCGAAAATCCTTCATGAGGGCTGATAACACGGCAAGCCAGAACAGAACCCTTTATGGCCGATTTGCTCCAGGCAACATCCATGATAAAGCTCTTGTCTCCTCTGAACAAGTCAAGCACATTTACTCCGAAACCTTTCATTATTTCGTCTACCCGAAATAACGAAAAGCGTGGTTTCAGCATGGCATCGAGGATAATCCGCTCATCGGAGCCGTCTTGAATAGAGGTCCGTCGGGCGTATCTTTCGATTACGTTGTACCCCTCCCACCTGTAATCATATAGAGCATAATCCATGAGAATATCCATTTCTATTCTATCTCGTTACCGAGAAAAAAAGTATTATCGTGGAAAAGTCCAAAGCGCAGGCCGCATTCTTTGATAGCATCCGGAGGTAAGGTGTTTAATAAAACGTGATTCAATCCTCGTTGGGCAGACTGGAGGCGGAGATACCGATTTACTGTTTCACTGTCCGGACTATCATCTTTCGGAATGATAAAGCCTTCTTCGGTGACGCGAAGTTTGTTCAGAGGATTCTCTTTCTGAAGAGCTTCTGTGGTGAACTCAGGATTAAAAAAATCAATCTTCAACATTTTTGATATCTCACCCGCTCTGTTGCCAACCGTACTCTTGTTATTGGTAAAAAAGGAGCATACTAACTCCAAAGTTAGGCCTTCTTCATATTTGAAATTAGCTCGACAAAAGGACCAGATTGTCGCTGCCGCCCAATTCTCAGGCCTTATCCTTGTGATTTCTATCGTCCGCTTACGGACGAGTCGTTCCCAGATATGCAGGCAAATCCGTTGTTCTTCCTCTGAGAGATGCTTGCTTGAAAAAGACGAGATAAGGTTCTTGACCTCCTCGACAACCTGCTTTTTTTCCTTCATTCCGTGCGTCTCGTTTTTGTCATTCGAATCAAACGGTCACTTACAGGAGTTCCGGGAATTCTGCTTCGGGTTTCAACAGACGAACCTGTCCAGCTTCACAAGTAACTCTGGATATCAACCCCCGCATTTTCAATGCCAGAATCATCTGGTGCATTGACGAACAAGTGACTTTGTAAAAGTTCTCTCTGACATTTTCTGCGGGAGTTCGACCGTGAATCCCGGGGTAGTAATGGATAAACGCCAGATATTGACTTGGAGTTATATTTTTCAAATCACTTGTTTTTTTAATTTCTTGCGTAATGCCATCAAAATATGTTTAATATGTTTTAGAGTCTTTATTATTCGGGTTATCTATATGGACATAATCTGATGTTTAGAAACCATTAGTATGTCAAGGGGATACAGGCATGGTACCGGTTCTCAAATCTATTTGGCTTCCTGACCAAGTGGAGCTTCCCTATGCGGAACAGGGGGACCCCTCAGGTGTCCCTGTGCTGTTTCTGCATGCCATCGCAGACTCCTGGCACTCTTTCGAGCCCCTTCTGGCTCACCTGCCTGATAACATTCATGCCTTTGCCATCACACAACGAGGTCACGGTGATGCGAGTCGCCCCAGGGCAGGTTATCGTGTCCGTGATTTTGCAGCCGATCTGGCAGCATTTATGAATGAGGTCCAACTGAAGACCGCTGTTATCGTAGGCGGTTCCAGCGGCGGCTTCGTCGCGAGACGTTTTGTAATTGATAAACCGGATCGCACGTTGGGACTCGTACTGTTGGGCTCGCCCGCCAGCCTGCGAGACAAACCGGGTGTGCAGGAGCTGTGGGACTCGAAAATATCGAAGTTAAGCGACCCTGTTGACCCGGGCTTCGTGCGCGAGTTTGCGGCGAGTATATTGACTCAGCAGATACCACAAGCATTCTTTGAAACTATCATTCAGGAAAACTTGAAGGTCCCGGCATTCATATGGAGGGAGACATTTGAGGGACTCATGTCAGATGATTCTCCAGCGAAACTTCATACAATCAAAGCGCCCACCCTGATTATCTGGGGAGATCAGGATGTGATTCTTCCTCGAGAAGATCAGGAGAGACTCGTGGCAGCGATTCCGGGCTCTCGATTTGTTGTGTATACCGGTGCTGGACACGCTTTCTACTGGGAAGAGCCTGACCGTGTTGCGTCTGATCTGGTGGAATTCATCGAAGCACTCGATATCAATAAAGTGTGACAATCGCCTTCGCTCCGGATGGTGATGCTGCTCCCATATGCGTGCTGCACATTCTGTGTGAAAGTGACCTTATATGGTTCATATGACAAGACTAAGACACGCTTGTTGAAAGACTAGCAGTTCGGTATTTTTCAGTATTTCCGTTGATGAATGAAACAAAACTGCCTTGTCACTTTTCAAATCCTTTTACCAAATTCTCATATTTTTCATGGATTAGCTTTCTATCAAATTCCCAGAATTCCTGCAACATATCTTCTTGTTCTTGTTTGCTCAGGTACTCAAGAGATGGATAGAATATATTTTTTTCTTCTTTTTCGATATGTGATGGATAGAAATCAATTAACTCGCGAAGATATGATTCTATGTTTTTACAGATTCCAGGTTGCCTTTCATGTAGTCATCCCGGGCATTGGATAGGTTAGCCGTAATTTTACGACCTGTGATATGCTCTTCTACCAATTCATTCATGGTTTGCCGATGTTCCTGAGAAAGCTTTTTCTTGGCTAGTTCTCTAAACAGGATATCTTCTTCCTTCCCATGGTGAGTCCTATCGGCATAAGTTCGTATGAAATCTATAGCAAACATCAGAAAATCAACATCCGCCTTGTTACTACCGGTCATTTGTTTTAGTTCTCTACTTAAAAGGTTAACCATACGCTCAATGAGGCGATGTTCTCTCATTAAAGGACCAATCGGTTTCATTCCAAACCTCCCAACTTCATTTACCTGACTTATCCAATACATCTGGAGATGGATATGTTATATCATTGTTAGCAATACGTGCCCAGGGAGTCAATACGTGGGTTCTACGGCTGTTATGGCTTAGTATGTGTTCAACCGTTATTCCCCGTATCACTAAGGCATCGGCGATGAGCGAGCGATGGCAGCGCCAGGGCACGGCCTCAGCACACATTAACACGATTACTACTTTTTGTGCCAGCCTAATAAGCACCTCTAAATGCTCTTTAAATTCTGGCGTCTGCATGTAATCTGCATAGCCACGGAAACTGGCATTACGCCAGCCAGAGTTTGGAGAACCGGGATGACTTCGGCGAAATCCACCAAGACCTTCCAGATGCTGATAGCTAAGACTCGCCTCATTCAAGGTATCAGGCAGAGTGTCTCCATTGAATTGAGGATTATGCCGGGAACGCGGTATCATGCGGATATCTATTACATGGGTTATATTATTTTCCTTTAAAAGTTGTATGAATTCTTCAATCGGGCGTACCGAATGACCGATAGTAAATATGTCATTGGTGTTATATCTGACCATTACTAAGTTCCTTCACACAAAGCCGGACAATCTGGTCCAGGACCAACCGGAACTTGTCTTCGCTCAGCTTCTGAACCCGGAAAATACGATACGGTGGTGTAATCCGGCACCTCGGCATCAGCGACCAGTCTCAGGAAATAATCGTAAGCCAGATTCAACCGGGCATTCTCTATTACCTGCCGGTCGGAATCTCCGCAGATATACTGCAACAGGAGCAATCGGAGCAAGAAATTCAGGGCTTCCGCCGGCTTGCTAATATCCGGGTGGTACCGGTCATTGAGCACCTGGATTGCAACGGAAAAATCGACCTCCTGGTTAACCCTGCGGAGCAGATGGTCGACAGGAACAATGCGGTCATACAGATAACTTTCGTAGAACGATTCTTGAGGTGATTTCGGCTTGAGCATGAGCACCTCCTGATGGTTTATTACCCACAATCTTATCATACATTTAGCTTCAAATCACGCATGGGACAGCTTTGTTGCCAACAGTCTTATAAGTGCGACTTTTTCGGCAGTCTCGTATCAACATTTTGTGCTAGAGACTGTCAGTCAGTAACAGAAAAAAGTAGGTAAAGTCAAGTAAAGATACTTGACATTGTTGCAGCCAATATTCATAACTGATAAATGTGGAATTGGGTACTTTAGGTGAGTTTAACAATCTCTGTCAAGCAATTAACGGACCCACTGAAGGACACCATAAACAACACAGAGAGGCTATAGCCATGAAGATGAAGAGTGTTATCATTTCGATGGTGCTATCGACAGTAACTTTGCTCTATCCGGTAGTACCGGTTTCAGCTTCTCATGACTCTTTTTCAACGGTATCAATCCGTGGTGACAGCAGTTCTGAGGCAAGCGCTGTTATAACAAATACCGGGTATCTTGCCGGCATGTATCAAGCATCTTTGAGACTTAACGACGAAATCATCGAGACGAGAGCTTTGACGCTTGAAGGTCTGAGCAGCGAAACGGTGACTTTTACGACAACCCGAAGCGTTGCCGGTACCGGTACGGTCAGGATTGAAGGGTTGACCGGTACATTCGCAGTCACAGAACCGGCCGTGGAACCTGAATCGGAACTGCAGCACGCGCCGCAACCGACTACTGAGGCTGAACCGGAACCAATTCCTGAACCGGTGCCCGAGCCGATACCAGGACCGACACCGCATACCGGTATTGAATGGTGGGTCTGGTTGCTTGTCGGAATAGCGGTCATCAGCGTCCTTGTTGTTGGTTATCTCTACTGGTGGAAGCCACAGTAAGTCGTATAACCACAATCAAATATGAATCAGAACGGTAGAAATGATTCATCTCCGCCGTTTTCTTTTTACCAAAAAGAGCATAATAAGTAAATTATATAGCTGACACCTTTTATCTTAATGTTACGAAATGTTGTCAGAGAAATTTAGACAATAGATAGGATTATTGTCCTGATATGCATTATATTGTCCCTGAGTGCTTGGAGCGTGCCGCGGGAAACGTCACGGCACGCTCCGAAAAGCTTTATGCGGGGGAGTCTTTCTTTATTCTCTTCTTCCAGATTAGAATCAGAGTAATTACAGCGGTAATCCCTGCAACCAGGATGATTATCCACCACCATGAAGAGCCATCAGTGGGAATATCAGGTTCCGGTTTTTCTTGAACCGGTTGTTCAATTACTGGCAGCGGTTCAGCTTCTTTTTCAGGCGTGGCCGGTTTTTCCGGTTCGACGATTACTTTATTCGCGACAAGACCGAATACCGACAAACCGTCCGGGGAGATACCTTCGAAGACTGCCCGGCCGTACTCATCATAGCCGAGGAAGCGGGTCTCAAGTACCTGCTGCTGCCCGGTTTCGGCGTCATAGCGGATAATATGGACGTTTTCGACGCCGCCGTTCGCCTCCACCCAGTCTTTTCCGACCACCATGGTGATAGAGGCGCTGTCGATATCGGTGCCGTTCTGAATGTTGGTTTTTTCGATGTTGATAGTATAGGCAACCGAAATATCATCCATGCCGGCGTTGGATGCGGCAAGCTGGAAGGCGCTGCCCGCCGCCGGGTCGGGTAGTATCGAGGTGGTTATCTTTACCTCGGCGTCTTCGGGCAGGGTATTCAGGTCGAGACTAACGGCGCTGGCGACTTCTCCCACCAGGCTGTTCTCAGCGCTCAAATCCTTGCCGGTGAAGCCGGCGGAGGTTGTAATCGACTTTACCTCGGCGACTGCTTTATCGCCAACGCCGCAGCACTCACCGGTTTCGATGATGATTTTCGTTCCGAGGTCACCGGTCTCATCGACTATCCGGAGCAGAGCTTTCCCGTCAGGAGCGGCTGCCGAAGCGTCGATTTCCAGCTTGTTATCCTTGAAGGTCAAACCGGTCGTATCGGTGAACGAATCGAGGTTTTTCCCTTCTTCGAGGGCAACCGGGATATTCACCGTAAGAGTCGTCTGATTTTCCGAGACGGTTATCAGGCCGCCGGTGACGGGCAGAGAATTGCCTTCGGTATCCC
>CAYXEG010000133.1:4361-9137 GCA_964463875.1 uncultured Dehalococcoidales bacterium | reverse complement strand
ATTCTTGCTTTCTCCTTCGTTGCCTGGTCATCCAGCTCACCGAGATGTTTGGTCAGTGAAGCATGTTTCTGCAAACCTTCCGATACTTCTTTTGCAGCGTTCTCATAGCCGGCGAATTCCCTGGCCAGTTCAAGCAGTAACTCGATGCCGAAGCCGCCTTTTACCGCTTTTTTCTTCAACCTGCCGGCAGCGACGACTTCTTCCCTTTTGACTTCATGCTCCCGATGAAGACGCTCCAGATCTTGTTCCGTCCGTCGTTTACTCTCGATGAATCCCTTTTCGGTTCTTTCACACTCATCTCGTACTGCCGCGAGTTCATGCCTGGCGGTTTCCAGAGCTTTCGTTAACTCCTTATACTCATCCGAAGCCTGCTTAATCTCTTCCCTGATTTTCTCCCTCTTTTTCTCGAGGTCCGGAATCTGAGTGTCCAGCTTATCTTTCTGTTCAATCAGCACCTTGCAAGCCGTGAGAGCGTCAGTCACCGTTACGCCTTTTTCCTTCTCCAGTCGACGTATTCCTTCGACCACCTTAAGATATCCCGATTCCGCGACGTGCTTCTCCAATTCCAGGAGACTTTCGAACATGTCTTCAGTAAAGCCCGGACAGTAGACACGGGCCACCTTGATTGCGTTTTTCAGTTCTTCAACGTTGAATTTCCGGTCTGGCATCATTCTCCTCCTTCTCTCGATTGCAGCGTAACCCGGATTGATTCCTCAAGCGTCATATCAGCTCTTAACCGGGGCGCGGCTGCCTTAACCATTTCCTTTGCTTCGGCCGGACGATACGCCATCGCTTCCAGAGCCTGTTGTAACGTTTCTGTGGTTACCGTCTCGTCTTCAGTCGATACAGGCTGTGTTGCATCCCTGAACGCAAGACCGAGCAAGTTACCGGCAACTATCGGCGCGACATACCTGCCCTGTTCACCAAACTGCCGGAGCCAGGATACAACCGATTGCCGCTTAAGCCTATCATCCAGGTCATCGACAAAATCGTTGGGAAGACGAACCGGCTTTGTCCCGGGTATTCCGTAGGTGGTGTAACGGGAATCGATAGCAGCGATACCAAACCGGCCCATGTCATCATCAAGGAGCGCATGGAGGAAAAGCATCGGCAGCGTAATAACCTCGGGTTTGCCGATACTTCCCACCAGAGTAATCAGTCGTGACTCCCGGGTACTGACGAGAGCAACGGCGACCAGGTAAACCTCGACCGTTATAGTCAGCTGAGGTATATCACTGCCTTCATACCGGAGTCCGGGTATCGGCACGTACCATTTATCGGCTTGCCAGGATGCTTTGTTGCCATACCTGTTCCTGATAGTTGTGCTGAGAGCTTTTTCAGCGTCGACGTTGAATCTATCGTTGTCGGAGATTGATGCAAACATATCGATAAGCTCCGTATCGATATCTTCTGCTCCGGCTGTCTGAAGAGCCAGGTTTTCGGCTTTCCCCATTGAATCGGCCAGTCGTCCTGAAAATACTTTCATCAGTTTCCCTCCGTATCAATACCATCTATACTATGCTATCTATACCATCTATCTATGAGCCTGTTGCCGGTTGGTTGACCTTGTGCACTAGGAGGTAGTTAGTAAAGCTGTACAGGGATGGCGGGGCTCCCCCCCGGCAGGTACCTGTTGGCTTTGTTTCTCCGATACCTCAATGGATTTTCCTCTTCTGACATCCTCCAGTTTCAATCCATGCGTTTTCAGCACACCGAAGATATAGGATGGGCTGCAACCCAATTCCTCAGCCGCTTCCTTAACGCTACGGTGTACCTGTAAGGACTCATAAACATTTTTGAGCGGAATGTTCAGCCGTTTCCGTCCTGATACTCTCACCGGTATCTCCTTACCGCAATAAGGGCATTTAACGAGCATCTTTCTTTTTACCTTCTGTTCTTTTCTCATTTCAGTCTTTCCTCAAGCCATTTTCTGATTACTTCCAAATACCGATTGTTCGAGTGCCTGAAGGTCAGTGTTTTCGCAAGGTCAACAATGGTTTCTCCGGGACCGATATCGATAACCGGTTTTCCCGCGTTACTCCAAACCCGAAGAGCTGAATCAATACTCATACCGATTTTGTCTTCCGTATCCTTTTGAAAACCTTCACCACTGTCACCTCTTTCACCATTAGCCTCCAATACCGGTGAAGGTTCTTCTGTTTTTTGGAAACCTTCACCCGAACCTTCACCACGTGAGTCCGTGACTGCAGGTGACGGTGGTGAAGGAGGTGAAGGTTTTTGCGGGGATAAGGAGAAGTCGGTCGATAACCCGTACCGAATCGCCAGGTGCTTCATCTTTTTTTCGTCCCAGACAACAACCCGTCGCCCGCAATGAGGGATTCGCTCTTTTTCAAGTCCCAGTTTCTTCGTTTGCCAGCCTATTTTTTCAGGCAGTAACGGTACTGCTTCCTCGTCCATCTGGTTCGCCTTATCAGAAATGGTTTTACTCGAAATTTCCTTCCCTTCTTTATGTAGCTCGATGATGGCTGCTAGTACCCGCCCGTCACTGCTTTCCTGTCTCCGAGAAAGGAGGCTTGTCTGAAGCCGGTGAACGAAACCGGCTAGGGACTCCACCATTGCTCCATCACCGTTGAGCATCACTTTAAGGGGAATGAGTATCTCCTGGAGTCGAGGTTGAAGATTGGGTTCGAGGAGCTCGTTACCAAACGTCTTTCCCTTCAACTGGAGCAGGTTAGCCAGGCGAAAGGTTACCAGTTTACTCCTGAGTTCGTTCACTTCTTTTTCGAAAGACGGTGGTAGAACCCGGAGAATGTCATCTCTCGTCAACGGCAGCATCTCCGAGGTCAAACACCGACTCTCCAACGCTTCATCTTTAAACCGGAACCGGGTGGAAATGAGTTTCGGGCCGAAAACCTGGTAGCTCCTCGGATACCACTTTCCGTTCTCTTTATCGGCTCTCAGCACCGGCATACCGGGCCGGTAACCGTTGTTGAGCAGCTTTACCATCTCCATCCAGGCTGAAGAGTCTTTGAAATCCGCCTCATCGAGGACCAGCGTTCCCCGGAATTGCTCCAGTATCCGAAAAATCGGCGCCGGGGTTGTCGCTCCGGAAGCGAAAATCGGCCGGAAACATATTGCCCCCACTACCTGGAGAAAGCGAGTCTTCCCGGTTCCCCAGTCACCAATGACACGGAGGTAAGGAATTGACGGAGCGAATTCGAATACCCAGGTCAGCAGGACGTAGAGGGAGGCGATTTCTTCAAAATCCGCCGGCAGCTCCAGGTAGGTATGGATAAAGGTCTTGATTTCTTTAAATAACGCTGCCTGCGATTCGTAAGGTACCGCTGTGGTGGCAAAATGGATGACTTCTCCCGCCAGCCCGTCCCTTGTCGGCAGATAGGTAACCTTCCCCGTATCGTGCTGATAGGCTTTCCTTACTTTTCCGTTGAATCCGATGACAAAGAACCGGTCATCCTTATCGATGACCATCTCGCCGATGGTGCCGTCGGCAAGCACAAACCCCGGGACGAATCGTTCTCGGTCTTCTTGATCTTCCGCCCTGAAATCCCCGGCCAGACGCTCGGCTTCGTCAAGACGATACCGTAACAGGTAATCATCGATGCCTGTCTTACCCTGCCCTTCGAGTTGCGGTAACTGGATAATCCGTACCTCGGCGCCTTTCCTTTTCAGGTGTTCGGCGATATGTTCAAGAGCTTTCCTGACCATATCCTTGGAGATGATGTCCGAATCGAAGGCCAGGTAGACAGTCCGGTTTTTCACGGCGATATAATCCCAGTCAGCCAGGAAGGTGATGCCACCGAACTGGTTCTTTCCCTTGAATCCCCAGACACCGGAAACTGACACCGCACAGGCGCCGTTCGAGGCCAGAGCGTCGGCTTTCTTGGAGCCTTCCGTAATCCATAATGGCACCTGGGGATTCCCCAGCATTTCCCTGCACCGTGGCGGACAATCGATACGGTTTGACGAGCCCAGTGGTGACTCGTACTTGACCGGCTTACCCCGGCTGCTATTCCGGGGATGGTCCGGGCGAAACTGGTACCCGGCTTCCTGACCATCGACTGACCACAAAGGAATGAGTATTCCCGGAACCCGCTGCTGGGGATGGCCGAAATGGAGCTTCTCAAGGTCCGGTTTACCCGATATGCTCCGGTAGCCTCTTTCACAAATCACATCGCCGCTGATTCCGCTACTTTCTTTCAGGTGGCGAAAGTGTTCGGGAAGCAGATCATGGTTCTCTAAAGTCGGAAGTTGTGAGTTTTGTTTTTCTTGTTGCATCATTTGTCCTTTTTACCTTATACAATTGTGATAACTTCCACTTAGTAAAGACATTACTCTGAAAAATTCCCACTTTGTTCTTTCAAATATTGCTCGAGCGCTGCAACCGGAATAACCACCCGTTTCTCCGACAGGTGGACATGGGGAAGTTTATCTGCTTTCACCAGGTCATACACAAGACTCTTGCTGCAATGCAGAACGTGAGCTGCTTCAGGTATCGAATATACCAGTCTTTCAGTTGTCGTGTTTTCCATCTATTGTTCCTCCGGAAATAGCTCAATTTCGGAGATATGCAACGCCTCAGAAAGAGCTTTCTTCGCTCTCGGCCAGGGCGCAAGAGTTCCTCGCTCAATAGCGCTGATATTCTGCCCTGCAATCTTGGCTTGCCATCCCAATTCAGTTTGAGAAAGCCCTGCTTTTTCCCGAAATTCCTTCAATCGATTGTGTATCATCTGTTCCTCCCTTAAAAATAAATCTATGAAAAAAACCTATTTATTGATTGCAAGTTTTGTTTTAATA
>CAYXEG010000133.1:0-4351 GCA_964463875.1 uncultured Dehalococcoidales bacterium | reverse complement strand
TAAATCTATGAAAAAAAGTCTTGACATTTAGTGCTACTATTAATATTATTAAAGAACATATATTCTTATTGCAGGGTATATATTATATTACTTAGGAGGAACATAAAGAATGAATACTAAAAAAACGGGGAGAGGCCCAAAAATCTCAAGTGGCGTAAGGCAACTGATTATCAGCCAGGCCATCCATGACAGTAAAACCATGCCCCGGAGAGCCCTTGCTGTTCGCCTCCAAAACCTCTTGGAAACCATGGGTGAACCCGTACCGACTGAAGACACACTGGCACGGATGATATCAGAAGCCCGAAACAAGCAACCAAGTGATCTTGAAAAACCCTGGTGCATCGGAGCCTGTGATTATTACAATATCCCATCCGATATGATTCCAATCATTAATAAAGTCCAACAACTGAAAGCAATCGAACATAAAGAAGAACCACTCGGAGAAATTTCCGTCCGGGAAGCCAGGTGGATTGCCCGACTTTATCCTGTTATGAAACCTATTATGAGTAAGTTAGCTATGCATAACGAGAACGAACTATTATGGCTTCTGTTCATCGTTATCAGTTATGCACAGAGAGAACGGGTTAGTGAACAGATAAACGAGCAATACCCAAATACCATCGATCTCGATAGGCTATATTTTCACGGTGGCGGTTTCTTAAGTGATGATGCCCTGATAACCTGGTGGAATGCCCTTCTTCCGGAGCATCGGCAAGCTTTGATTGATTCACTGGAAAAGAAACGGCCTATGCTGCTTGAAGCTAGTGCCAAAATTCAAGGGAGAACACTGTCATCAGAAGAGGTAAATATGATCGATAACTGCTTCGACATAGTGAAGAATGGGGGTCTTGTTTCACTTCGCGATTTTATCGGGCAGTCACCATTGGCTCAAGAAAACGATATGCTGCATGTGATGACAGGATTTCTTTTCTCGATAGCAATATCAGGAGGGTTAAAATGAGAGGTAGAATTGTAAAACGAAAAGGCAGTAAAAACTATTCAATTGTTCTTCAACTTGGCCTGGATCCGATCACCGGCAAACGAAAACAGCAGTGGATAACCGTCGGAACGTCAAAACGCGAAGCCGAAACGAAGTTGGCCAAATTAGTCACTGAACTCGATAACGGAACGTACATAAAACCGGATAACGTTCTGTTTAAAGAGTACTTAACAAGATGGTTGTCCGATTATGCGAAGCCAAATCTCTCGCCAAGGAGTTATGACAGGTACAACATGGTTATCGAGAAATATCTGATTCCGCAACTTGGTAACATTCCTTTAGCTCAGCTACGACCAGATCACTTACAAAAGCACTATTCTAAAGGAATCGATAGCGGTCTCAGTCCTCGAACGATTCGTTATCATCACGGTGTGCTGCATATCGCTTTGAAAACAGCCGTAAAATGGGGCTTAGTCAATAGAAACGTTGCGGACGCTGTCGATCCGCCACGACTCAAACGTACGGTCATGCAAATTTGGGATGAAGATGAATTAAAGAGATTTCTATCAGTTGCTAAAGAAAATCAATATTACGTTCTATTCTATACAGCCCTTTTCACCGGAATGAGAAGAGGTGAATTGTTAGCTTTACGCTGGCAGGATGTTGAATTTCATGAAGCTCAGATTAGCGTTTCCCGTAGTATTCACCAGTTGAGAAACGGATCGTACGTTTTTACCGAACCAAAAACAGAAAAAAGCCGTCGTTCTATAGCCTTGTCACCTTCTTTAGTTCTGCTTCTTAAAGAATATAGAGCAGAACAGGAAAGCGAGAACATTATCCAAGGCAGGATTTTAAGTAACGAAGACCTAGTGTTTAACAACAAAGGAAAACCCTTACGCCCGAATACCATTACCTATGCCTGGAAAAGACTAGCCGCTCGGGCAAGAGTCAAGGTAATCAGATTTCATGATGCCCGGCATACTCATGCCAGTCTGATGTTAAAACTGGGGGAGCATCCAAAAGTTGTCCAGGAGCGACTAGGTCATTCCAGTATTCAAATGACTCTTGATACATATAGTCACATTACTCCGGGCATTCAGGAAGCCGCAGCCATGCATTTCGACCGGTTACTCCAGGATGACCAGCAAAACAAATTCGTAGCAAATTCGTAGCAAAATGGAAATTTTAATGTCTCTATATCCAAACATTAGCCTCAAAATAAGGGGTTATTTGATAGTTGGTAGCGCATACGGGATGCGATACATGGTCGTGTAGTGGGTTACGTCCCTGCCATGTTGAACTGCAGGAACTGTCAGATGCCACTTTGCAGGTTTACCAGAGAATCGGGGACTTCACCCACCCTGCGAGGGGATATATGGTCGTGCAAGGTGGGTGAAACGAAGTGAAACCCACCAGAGTCGGGGTACGAGACAATCGATATTGAATGATGGTTCTCGATAAAAACGATAATCGTGTTTTCAATAATTACTAAATCCACCTGGCCCCCTCCGATAAATCGCGAGTTTCCGATTGTCATACGGAATCTAAGGACTTCGACTTTACGAAAGGGAGACTTTCCCGATTGACAGCAGTGTAGAACCTTGACATCCCGGTGAACAGTAAAGTATACTTGGCTACTGTATAAAGTTTACTTTCCATTCAACCGGGGTGTTTTCTTTTGATTCGGCAACGGGCTGAGGTTGTCCGAAAACAGGAATATGAACGAGAAAAGAGTGGATGCTCTCTGATAGAAATGGTTGAATTAATTCGAAGGTATCCCTAAATCCCTCTCAATCTCCCTCCGATAAATCGCGAGTTTCCGATTGTCATACGGAATCTAAGGACTTCGACTTTACAAAAGGGAGAAGCTGCATCGTCAGCCTCTGTTCACACTTCCGAAGAGGGATTTTTCGAACACGCTCTCATAAGCAAACGTGAAACACATGGACGAAACGACAACCAGAGACAGGCGGCGAACGATATCGTATCCGGCAATCATATCCGGGCTGGGCGTTGCCCTTATCGTCGTCATCGTGGTGTCGTTTTTCATCGGCCGGTTTCCGGTCTCGCCGCCGGAGCTTTTCGGCATCACCTTTTCGAGGATATTTCCCATCGGGCAATACTGGACCGACCAGATGGAGACGGTTGTCTTCAACGTGCGGCTTCCCCGGATACTGCTGGCATGCCTGGTGGGGTGTTCGCTGGCGTCGGCGGGAGCTTCCTACCAGGGAATTTTTCAAAATCCGATGGCGGCGCCGGATATTCTCGGGGCGACGGCCGGAGCGGCTTTCGGGGCGGCCCTGGCGATTCTCAACGACGGCAGTTACCTGGTCATCACGCTCTACGCTTTTTTCTTCAGTTTATTAACGGTTTTCCTGGTGTACCTCGTCAGCCTGAAAACAAAAGGGACGAAAGTCATCGGGTTAATCCTCTCGGGAATCATGGTCGGGTCGCTGTTCGGAGCGGGGACGTCCTTCATCAAACTGGTGGCGGACCCGACGGACCAGCTTCCGGCGATTACCTACTGGCTGATGGGGAGCCTTTCGGGAGCGATGAGGGAGACGGTCGGCATGGCGTTTATACCGATGGCTGCCGGGCTGCTGCCGCTGTTCCTGGTACGGTGGCGAATCAACGTGCTGACCCTGGGCGACGAGGAAGCCCGGACGATGGGGATAAATTCGAAGGTACTGCGGCTGCTCGTTATCATCTGCGCCACCCTGGTGACATCGGCCGCCGTTTCGGTAAGCGGGATGATTGGCTGGGTGGGGCTGGTGATTCCCCATCTTTCGAGGAAACTGGTGGGAAACAACTACCGGTACCTGATGCCGGCTTCGATGCTGTTCGGGGCCATTTTCCTGCTCATCGTCGACAATATATCCCGAACGCTCCTGGAGACTGAGATTCCCATCGGCATTCTGACGGCTTTCGTCGGGGCGCCGTTCTTCGTCTACCTGATAACGAGGAGAGGAGAGGTATTTTGAGCATTACGGTTTCGGACGTCAGTTTCAGCTACGGTGAGAGTCTCGTTCTCGACCGGATAGAGGCCACTGCCGAGCAGGGGCAACTCCTGTCAATCGTGGGGCCGAACGGGGTGGGGAAGAGCACGCTTTTTCACTGTGTCCTGGGTTTGCTGAGCGGTTACAGGGGAGAAATCAGGATAAACGGCCGGAACATCCGGGAGTTGAACATTCGCGAGATGGCGAGGCTGATTGCCTACATTCCGCAGAGCCATAATCGGTCCTTCAATTTCAGCGTTTTCGACATGGTGATGATGGGTACCTCCAATCAGTTTGCCATGATAACCACGCCGGGGCAGAAACAGGCGGACCTGGTTGAAGCGGCTCTCGAGCGGCTCGGTATCAGTCATCTGAGAAACCGGGGGTATACGCAAATCAGCGGTGGGGAACGCCA